>JAGWBN010000058.1:9921-10877 GCA_021295875.1 Pseudomonadales bacterium | reverse complement strand
GCCGACAAGCCGTACTTCCTGGCCTACCGGGTGCACGAAACCACTTCCGGCAACGCCACGGCGAGCCTGGGCGGTCTGTTGAACGTCTCGAACGGTTCCTACCGTCAGTTGGTCGTCGAGCTCAGAGTCGGCGACTACGACTTCGACAACACCAACTTCATGTCCATGACGCGGCCTACGGGGATGCTTCCCGTCGTCGCGGCCCTGTCGGCGGACGACAACTACGACACGCTACGGCGGCAGATCTGGCTGGCCACCGATACCGCCTACAAACGCGGTTGGGACCAACTCGGCGCGAAACGCGCGGCGTTGCAGAACCAGACCCAGGTGGAAGAGGTGCCGGACTTCTCGCGGGTGGAGCCCTTTCAATACGATGGTCTGACGGACAGCGGCCTCGACACGGAACCCACCGCCGCCTTGGCCCAGGAGGTGTCCAAGGTAATGCGCGGCATGCCGCATCTGTCGCGGTCCGAGGTCCGGGTGGCCGCGTCCTTCGACCGCACCTGGTTCGTCAACAGCGAGGGGTCCGAGTTCGTCCGCGAGACGCCCTACATCGGGCTGCATGCCCTGGCGGGAACTCAAGCCGACGACGGCACGGAGATGCAGGATGCGGTAACGATGTGGGTGCACCGCTGGGAGGAGGTGCCGGACACCGCGATCTTGGCGAGCGAAATACGCGCCATGACGGAGCGCCTGGCCCGGCGGCGAGAAGCCCCCTACCTGGACCGCTATTCGGGCCCCGTGCTGTTCGAGGGCCAAGCGGCCGCCGAACTGGTCTCCCAGGTCCTGGGCCCGCGGCTGATCGCACTGCGCCTGCCCACCCCCGACAATCCGCAGGCCGGGCAGTTCCTCGCGCAGATGCGCAATCCCTTCCTGGACAAGATCGGCGCCCGCGTGCTGCCGCGTTTCCTGTCCGTGACCACGGACTCGACGATGGAGTCGTACGGAGGCGTTCC
>JAGWBN010000058.1:0-9826 GCA_021295875.1 Pseudomonadales bacterium | reverse complement strand
CAGAGCAGCGGCAGCCGCTGGCGCGACACGCCAGTCCCGAGCAACCTCTTCGTCACGCCGACGCGAGGCCTTGGGGACGAGGAGCTCAGAGAGGAACTGTTTGCCCTGGCAACCGATCTCGGGGTCGAGCACGCCATCGTCGTTCGCCGCATCGGCACCGGCCTCGCGCGCCTCGATTCCGGGATGTCCGGCGCCTTCATGAGGCCCGGGGAGGCGTCCCGGGTGTCGCCCCTGATCGAGGCCTACCGGGTATTCCCCGACGGGCGCGAGGAACTCCTGCGGATCGCCAATCTGCCGACCATCGCCGAGTCGGACTTCAAGGACATCGTCGCCGTCTCGGAGACGACCACGCGCCACGAAACGGGATTCTCCCCGGCGAACGCCGCCGGCATGCCCGGCATCGGCGGTGGCCCCACCTGGCCGATTTCGGTCATAACGCCGACACTGCTGTTCGAGGATCTGACGGTCAAACGCCCCACGGGAAACATCCCCAAGCCGCCGGTCACACCTCATCCATTGGTGAAGACGCTACAGTCCGACGCCGAGGGTTGATCGATCAGTCGTACGGCCAGACCTCCAGCCCGTGGATGGCGTTCCTGACGTCCATCGACAGGTTGACCGACACAAGCTTGCGGTTGCCCGCGAGGTCGTAGACCACCACGGTCGACGGTGACGAGCCGCCGGCCACCACCGAGTCCGAAATCACCGCCAGCCCGCGCGCAAAGCCCTGGCGGGCCACTTGGCCATCGTCGAACTCGGCATGCAGAAGACTCCGCGGGGAATACCGGGGCACCGCCATGGCCCGGTCCTCGCTCGGGTCGCCGCGCCCGCTGTAGCGCAGCCGATCAGCCTCGCTGTCGTTGAACAGAACCCCGTTGCGGAACGGCTGGGCGTTGTGGGTGCCGCTCGGCAGCTCGGCGCTCATGAGCACGGTCTCGCCGTTGAAATGGACCATCCCGCCGGTGCGCAGGCCACTCATATACATGCCGTCGGCGTTGCAGTGAACGTTGTTGAGATGCAGCTTGTTCAGCAGCAGCGGGCCGTCGTCCGACTGCGGGTCGTAGAGCAGCGCCTTGAACCGAAACCGTACGAGGTCCAACTGCATCGCCCAGGTGAACGTCTCGCGGTCCAGATCGAATCCCAGGATCGAGTCATAGCCGGTGGAGGCGATGTAGAGCATGCGCCCGTGGACGCTGGTCTCGTGGCAGTGCTTCAGATAGGCATTGCGCCATGAAGCCTGCAGCTCGAAGTCCGGCGAAAAGGCGAACAGCTCATCGCTCGCCGTGAGGTAGATCCGCTCGCCGTCGAAGGCGATGCCGCGCAGCCCCCGGTCGCCGCCCCGCCCGGTCCAGTCGATGCCGGCGGCATTCCAGTCCAGCTTGCGTTCGGCCAGCTGGCGTTCGAGGTCCAACAGGTAGACGCCACCGTGGCTCTCGCCCTGCTGACTGCCACGCACCACCGAGGTGGCCAGCAACTTCATCCGCTCCGCCGCCCCTTCGATGCGTACGGGTTACCCCAACGCGCCCACGAAGGCGCGCGGTCGCCCGTCTCGAACACCGCGCGCCGTGCTGCAACGGAGCTGGGCAGCGAGCCGTGCGCTCAGAAGCGAATCGTGCCGCTTATCCCGACACTGCGCGGCGCGACGTAGGACCGCACGTTGTGGTAGCGGGGATCATTGAACTGCGCAGCCGCGGAATTGCTGCCGTTGTCGAGGTAGTTGATGGTGCGCTCGTCCCACAGGTTGTTGACCACGAACGTGACCTGCGCGCCGTTGGGCAGTTCGAGCCCCAGTTGCAAGTTGCTCATGGTCCAGGAAGGCTGCAGGCCCTCGGGATCTTCCGCGATGGCGCTGCTGAGCCCGTTGTAGACCTCCGACTGGTGGCTGGTGTCGTAGCGCACCCACAGGTCGCCGAGGTCGCGCCAGTTCCAGAAGGTGTACTCCACGGCGAAGTAGTACTTGAACTCCGGCGAGATGGGCATGGTGGTGCCATCCGAGATAGTCTCCCCGCTCAACAGCGCGAACTCGGAGTTGAACTCGGGGTCGGCGAAGAACAGGCTGCCTTCGAAACGCAGGCCGTCCGTCAGGCTGGCGTCCCAGTTGACCTCGAGGCCCAGGGTGCGCGCGGTGTCGCCGTTGATCATGCCGCGCAACCACCACTTGTCCTCGACGCCGCCGTCGTTGTTGATCTGGATATCCTCCCAGACCATGTAGAACGCGGAGATGTTCAACTGCAGCCGGTTGTCGAACCACTCGCTTTTCAGCCCGCCCTCGAAGTTGTTGAGCTTGTCCGACCCGTAGTTCAGCGGCACGAGCCCGGTGGCGGCGGCGCGCTGGCTGTTGGAGCCGCCTAGGCGGAAGCCCTGGCTGAACAGGAAATAGACCATGCGGTCGTCGTCCACCACGTACTGGGCGCTGAGCTTCAGCGCCGTGTCGCGCTCCACGCCGGAGGAACCGTACGCGCCGTCGGAGTCGAGCCCGGACAACGGCGGCAGACCCAGCGGGAACTGGTACTGGTCGAACTCGTTGCGGTCGTATTCGAACGAGCGGACACCCATGGTCGCGGTCAACCGGTCGCTCAAGTCGTAGGACATCTCGCCAAACACGGCACGCTGCTCGACGGCGCGGACGAAATGGTTCGAGAAGCCGATGTCCGTCGGCGCCAGGGGATAGTCGAGGAAGTCGTAGTTCGCGTAGTAGTTGTAGGCGTAGTAGTTGGCTGCCTCCCAGGCGATGGTGTCGGTATACGACGGATTCTGGGCGCCGTAGAACCACTCGTCGTCCACATCCTCGTAGAAGCCGCCGACCATCCACTGGAAGCGGCTGGCCCCGGTGGAGGTGAGCCGCACTTCCTGGGAAAACCGTTCCTGCTGCTGGTCGTTGAAGATCGTGCCGAAGGTGTACTCGGAGTTGTAGAGGTTGTAGCCGCTGTAGACCCCCCAGTACGCGTCCTTGTACTGCTCGTAGACGTGGTTGTCCCACTCGTAGGCGATGTCGCGATCGAAGAAGGCCGTCGTGGCGGAGAACTCGGCGAAGTCGAGGTCCCCCGTCAAGGTCATCGCCGTCTGCTGCCAGTCGTCGTCGCGGAACTCGTCGAAGAACTTGACGATCTTGAAGTCGCCGAGCGCCGGATCCGACTCCCAGGAACCGGTGGCCGTGCTGTTTTGAACGATGACCCCGGCGAGCACCGACCACCGATCGGACAGTTCCCAGGATGCGGCGACGCGACCGCCGGAAACCTCGTACTCGTTGAAGTCGTCCTCCACCACGTCGGCGTTGTTGCGGGTGCCGGCGAGGTCGCTGCCCAGCACGTTGTCGACGTAGCCCCCCTCATGCGAGGAGAACGCCGCGATGCGCACGGCCAGCCGGTCGGCAAGCGGCACGTTGAGGTGGCCGCTCACGTCGTAGCTCGGTTCCCCGCCGCGCGTCGAATAGATGCTGCCGTCGATCTGGGCACCGAAGCCGCTGGGATCCGGTTTGTTGGTGATGACCCGCAAGGTGCCCGACTGGGAGCTGGAGCCGAACAAGGTGCCCTGGGGTCCCGGCAGGGCTTCGACCCGCTGGATGTCGACCAGCCAGGGATCCACCTGCTGGGAGTTGGTGGTTAGCGGCTGCTCGTCGAGATAGACCGCCGTCATGCTGTCGGTGCGGTACTCGGAGGAGCCCGTGGAGACGCCGCGGAACACCACCGAATTGCGTCCCGGCACGCTGTTCACCAAGGCCACGCTGGGCAGCGCGTCGGTGTACTCCTTCATGTCCCGGGCGCCCATGCGTTCGAGATCGTCGGTGGAGAACGCGGTGATGCTCTGCGCGACGTCCTGCAGGTTCTCCGCGCGCTTGGTGGCCGTGACGATGATCTCTTCGATGGCCCGACCGTCGGTCTCGTCTTCCTCCGACTCTTCCTGCGCCAAGACGACCAAGGGTGAATGCACCGCCATGATGGCGATGGCCAAGGGTTTCAGACGGAAGGTGGGTTGGTCGGACGGCCGGACTCGGTCCAATTCACTCGCCGACATGGAACTCTCCGACATGCACCCCAACCGTGTGATTAGGCGTTCAAAGCCGAGGTTTGTCAATGTCGCCGCCGACTCCCGACGGCTGCCGTAGGGGCGAGGCTGTCGCGCCCGAAGGGCGCGCCCTCGCCCGTGTTCGTACAGCGCACGGCTTCGGATCAATCAGCGCGGGCGACCACAACGCGCCCGCCAGGGCGCGCGGTCGCCCCTACGCGTGGTGCCCGCGCAATCGGGCCGTGCAATACTCGTCGGAAGATCTCGGTAGAGGACCATTTGAATGCCTGGGCGGGGGCAGGAGCAGCAACGCACACGCGACCTCGGCGGCGTATCGTGTGCCGCACTGCAGCGAGCCGTTGCGTGCCTGGACGAGGCCGCCTGGACGGAGAAGCCGTACCGCCAGGAGATGTTCAACGTCCACAGCAGCACCCAGTCCATCGTCCTGTGCTTCATCGATCTCGAGGCGTGGCCGCGAATCGCCGTCGCCCGCGACGTCGGCTGGGACCGTCTCGGCGAGACTGCCCAACCGGTCATGGACGAGATCGTCGCCCGCAGCTACGAGCCGGGCGGAGTCGTCATCCGCTCCATGGCGGTCCGCCTGCCCGCCGGAGCGCGCATCACGCCCCACGTCGACGAGCACGGGTCCCTGCGCCTGAGTCATCGCATCCACCTACCGCTGACGACCAACCCGAGGGTGCGTTTCTTCATCGACGGCGTGCCGCACCGCTTCGAACCGGGGCGCGCGGTGGAGGTGAACAACCAGCTGTCGCATTCGGTCATGAACGACGGGCCGGACGACCGGGTTCACTTCATCTTCGACTACCTGCCACCCGGGCAGCTTGCCGGTCCAGGTGTCGCGCGAAGCTCTCTCGAGCTCTGATGGACGACATCCGCGACAGCCTGAACCGGGCCATCGGGGCATTGAAGGCGAACCGCCCGCTGCGCGCGGAAGAGATCTGCCGCGACCACCTGCTCATGGATCCGGGCAACATCCAGCACATCGCGCTGCTCGGTCGCGCGTTGGCGAAACAGGGTCGTTTGGACGAGGCCGCGGCACAGGTGGACCAAGCCATCGCCCTGGCGCCGGAGCAACCTCTGCTGTACGAAGATCTCGGCAGCGTGCGGGCCTTGCAGGGGCGCTACGACGACGCCGTACCCCTGTTCGAGAAGGCCATCAGCCTCGACCCGCGCCTGCCCCTGGCGCACAAGAAGCTGGGCCAGGCGCTGGCGGCCCTCGGGCGGGGCGAAGAGGCGGATCGTCACTTCGAGTCCTACTTCGACCGCGATCCGGCCACGGGCCAGGTGGCGGAGGCGGCCGATCATCTCCGCGCCGGGCGGGCCGACGAGGCCATCGCCACGCTGCGCACCGTTCTGCGCCGCCATCCGGACGACGTTGCCGCGATGCGCTATCTGGCGCTGGCCTACTGGCGCGAGAAGAACAAGCCCGTGGATGCCGAGGCGTGGCTGCGACGTGCGACTACCACGGCCCCCGACTTCGCTCCGGGCTGGATGACCCTGGGGCTCGTGCTACTCGACAACAACAAGGCCGCCGACGCCATCGAGGCCTACCGGCAGGCGACCCGCCTGGAGCCCGCCAACGCCGCCGTCTGGGCCGGTCTCGGCAATGCGTTCTCGCAGGCGGGCAAACAGGACGACAGCGTCGCCGCCTACGCCAAGTCGCTGGCGCTGAATCCCCGCGTCGCGGGCGTGCACATGAGCCACGGCCATGCGTTGAAGACCATCGGCCGGCACGAGGAGGCGCTTGTCGCCTACCGGGCCGCGATCGCCGCGCGACCCCGCTTCGGCGAGGTGTACTGGAGCATGGCCAACCTCAAGGTGTTCCGCTTCGAGGCGGCCGAGATCCACGCCATGGAGGAGCAGCTTGCGCGCGGCGACCTGACCGACAGTGAACGGGTGCACTTCTCCTTCGCGTTGGGCAAGGCTTTCGAGGATGCCGGCGACATAGATGCCGCCTGGTCGCACTACGACGCCGGCAACCGCCTGCAACGCCCGCTGGTCAAGCACGACCCGCTGGAACTCGAAAAACGACACGACGACATCCGCCGGGTGTTCGACCCCGAGTTCATCGAAACCCACGCGGGGCAAGGCCACGACGCGCCGGATCCGATCCTGATCGTCGGCCTGCCGCGTTCGGGGTCGACCCTGGTGGAGCAGATCCTCGCCAGTCACAGCCAGGTGGAAGGCACCGCCGAGCTGCCGGCGCTGGGCCGCATCGCGACCTCCATCGGCCGTTTCCGCGCCGACGGCGCCACCTTCCCGGATGCGGTCACGGATCTTGTGGGCTCGGATTGGAAGGCCTACGGTCAACGCTACCTGGAGGAAGCCGCGCGGCATCGTTTCACCGAGCGGCCGTTGTTCACCGACAAGATGCCGAACAACTTCCCGCTGCTAGGCCTGCTGCACCTCATCCTGCCCAACGCCAAGGTCATCGACGCCCGCCGGCATCCCCTGGACACCTGCCTCGGGTGCTACAAGCAGTTGTTCGCCAAGGGCCAGAACTTCACCTACGACCTGGAGGATCTGGCGCACTACTACCGCCACTACGACGCCATCTTGCGCTACTGGCACGAGGTCCTCCCCGGCAAGATCCTGACGGTCCACTACGAGGAGACGGTTACCGACCTCGAGACGCAGGTGCGTCGCATCCTCGACCACTGCGGCCTTCCCTTCGAGGCCACCTGCGTGCATTTTCACGAGACCCGCCGAGCGGTCAGGACGGCGAGTTCGGAACAGGTCCGCCAACCCATCTACTTCGACGCACTGGGCAAGTGGCGGCAATACGCCCATCACTTCGAGTGGCTCGTGGACGAACTCGCGCCGATCATCGACGCGCTTCCGGAGGCCGTCAGGAAGGCGCAGGGCGACTAAGAGTGACGGTCGCTCGCGGCTACCGTCCCCGGCGAGGCCGAACATCGACTGGCGCAGATTGCCAGGGTCGCACAGCCCCGTCAGGGCCCCGGGGGCGACGGCTGCTATACTCAGCGCGATGGTCTCGCACGCGATGTCAGGGGAAGGGCGGCGGCTTTGTTTTGGATGCAGGCGAAGGTAACGGCGCTCTGACCAGACGGCTTGTCGACATCCTGCTGGCGTGCACCGCGCTGTTGCTGTCCTCTCCGCTCTTTCTCGCCGCGTCGTTGGCGGTCCTGATCGGCAATCCGGGCCCGGTGTTCTACCGTGCGCCGCGGGTGGGGCTGCACGGCAAGGTCTTCACCATGGTCAAGTTGCGCACCATGTACGTGCGCAGCGGGGACGGCGGCAGCGTGATCACCGCGGCGGAGGATGTGCGGGTGTTTCCTGCGGGGCGCTGGTTGCGGCGCCTGCGCCTGGACGAGTTGCCGCAGTTGCTCAACATCCTCCGGGGCGACATGTCCTTCGTCGGCCCGAGGGCGCGGGACCCCAAGGTCGTCGAACGCTACACGGACCTGCACCGCGAGACGCTGAACGTGCTGCCGGGGTTGACCAGTCCGGGAACGCTCTACTACCTGTCGCATGCCGAGCAGACCCTGGTCACGGACGATCCGGAACGCGAGTACCACGACCGAATCCTGCCCGTGAAACTCGCGCTCGACATCGAGTACGTGCGCAGCCGCACCCTGCTCACCGACATCGGCGTTGCCCTGCGCGCCCTCGCCACGGTGCTTCGCATCCGCAGGCCGGGGTTCGATCCGGCGGACCTCGACAAGGTGCGTCCATTCATCCAGCCGATGCGCACCGCCTCCGCCTGACGCCGGCGTTCCGCGGGGGCTATCGACGGAGCACTGCCCCGCACGCCGTATACTGCCCGTGCGGTGTCGAACGAGGGCGAGCACCATGCCAATCAAGCGAATTTTCTCGATCGTCGAGGACGTCAAGCGCGGGATCGAGAACCTGTCCATCGAGGACCTTAAGGCCGAACTCGACGACCCGGAACTCCTCCTCGCGGACATCCGCGAGATTCAGGAACGCGTCGATCTCGGCACGATCCCCGGCTCGAAGCACGTGCCCCGGGGCATGCTGGAGTTCTGGGCCGATCCGGCGAGTCCCTACTACCGCGACTGGTTCGACCGCGAGGACAAGCGCGTCGTGCTGTTCTGCGCCGGTGGCGGTCGCTCCGCGTTGGCGGCGAAGGCCCTCGGGGAGATGGGATTCACCAACGTCGCCCACTTGGAGGCGGGTTTCACGGGCTGGCAGCAGGCGGGCGAGGATGTCGAGGACGTCGGCACCACCAGCCGTTGGGTCCGGCGGACACCGTAGGCGGGTAGTCAACCGAGCCGACCCGTGGATGGTCGCGGCAAACGACTCCCAGAGGGTTACTTCGAACGATCATCCAGACCGAAGACCCAAAGAACTCCCCCCTGGGGCACGACAAGATCGGTGTAGCCGAGATCGCGGAGCGACTGCTGTTGGCGTTCGGCGTCGACACCCCAGCCGGATAGAACAGCGACGTACTGTCTGCCGTTAACCGCGTAGGACGACGGCACGCCGGTAATGCCGGAGTTCGTGCGCTGTTGCCACAGGAGGTCGCCGCTGGTGGCGTCGAACGCGCGGAAGTGGCGATCACTGGTGCCGCCCATGAACACGAGGTCGCCGGCGGTGGCGAGTACGGGGCCCCAGTTGTGGCTCTCGAACGCCACGCTCCAGACCTTTTCGAACGTGTCCACATGCCACGCCTGCAGTTCGCCGATGGTCGCGGTGTCCGGGTCCAGAACCAGGGTGAACGTCTCCATCTTCGCGCCCATGAAGGTGCGTCCTTGCCGGTACTCCTCCTCGACCCCTTCGAGATGGGCGCAGACGTTGTCGTTGGCCGGCACGTAGAGCAGCCGGGTGCGGGGTGAGAACGCCGCCGGCGGCCAGTCCTTGCCGCCCCAGTGTGACGGACAGAAGGTGGCCGCCTTGCCGATGCCGGGCTTCTTGGTGTCGTCGTAGGATGGACGTCCGGTGACGGGGTCGACGGACGTGATGACGTCCTGTCTCACGTAGGGCTTCGCGTCGACGAAGGCGATGTCTTCCGCTTTGCGTTCCAGGAACCACAGGTAGCCGTTGCGCCCAGGATGGACCAGCCCGGCGATGCGGCGCCCGGCCCGCTGGAAGTCGATCAACAGCGGCGCGGACACCTCGTCCCAGTCCCAGGAGTCGTTCCAATGGTACTGGTGGTGGCCGGCGAGCTTTCCCGAGTCGACGTCGAGGGCGATCACCGAGGTGGCGTACAGGTTGTCGCCGGCGCGGGTGTCTCCCGTCCAGGGGCCGCCGTTGCCCGTACCCCAGAAGGTGAGCCGGGTCGCCGGATCGTAGGAACCGGTGATCCAAACCGGTACGCCGCCGGTCTTCCAACTGTCGCCGGGCCAGGACTCGCTGCCCGGTTCGCCGGGAGCGGGGACTGTGTAGGTCTTCCACGCCGGTTCGCCGGTCGCCGCGTCGAGGGCGGCGATGAAGCCGCGAATGCCGAACTCGCCGCCGGACACACCGACCATGACCTTGCCCGCCGCCACCAGCGGCGCGAGCGTCATGTAGTAGCCCGCGCCGTAGTCCTCGATCTCGGTCTCCCAGACGACCTCGCCGGTGACGGCGTCGAGGGCGACGACATAGCAGTCCGCCGTCGCCATGAACACCAGGGTGCCGTAAAGGCCCACGCCCCGGTTCGTGGGGTGCATCTGCCAGAGGTCTTCGGGCAGGTCGCGCTGGTAGCGCCACAACTGCTCGCCCGTCGCCGCGTCGAGGGCGATCAGGTGGTTGTGCGGCGTGGTGATGAACATCAACCCGTCGTTGACCACGGGTGGTGCCTGGTGGCCTTCGCGCAGCCCCGTGGAGAAGGTCCACA
>JAGWBN010000057.1 GCA_021295875.1 Pseudomonadales bacterium | reverse complement strand
AGCCCGAATAGTCCACGGCATTGACACCCATGAACAGGTGTCGGGCCTGCAGCGTCTCGGCCCAGGCCAGCGCCAGGGAAAGGAACACCGTATTGCGGGCCGGCACGTAGGTGATGGGTATGCCCTCGGTCGGCGACTCGGGAACATCGCGAGCGGTGTCGGTCAACGCGGAACCGCCGAAGGCGGCGATGTCGACGCCGACGACGCGGTGTTCGACGGCACCCACACCACCGGCGATGCGCCGGGCCGCATCCAACTCGACGCCGTGTCGTTGTCCGTACTCCAACGACAGGGCGTGGCAGGCGTAGCCTTCGTGGCGGGCGATGGCCAAGGCCGTCGCCGAGTCGAGGCCGCCCGACAGCAGGACGACGGCGCGTTCGCTCATCGGCCCGGTTCGCCGTTCCACAGCACCTTGTGCAGCTGGATCTGGAAGCGCACGTCCAAGCCGTCGGCGAGAATCCAGTCGGCCAGCCGGGTCGCGTTCATCTCATCGGAAGACGGCGAGAACAGCACGTCGCCCGCGCGGTTCGCCAAGTCGTACTCGGCGCAGCGCGCTTTCGCCCACTCGTAGTCGGCGCGGTCGCAGATGACGAACTTCACCTGGTCCCGGATCGTCAAGTGGTCGACGTTGGCGAAGCGGTTTCGCGCCACCTCCTGGGATCCAGGGGTCTTGAAGTCGACCACCCGCGACACCCTTTCGTCGACCGCGGAGATGTCGAGGGCGCCGCTGGTCTCCAACGAAACGTCGAAGCCGTCGTCGCAAAGGCGTTGCATGAGGGCGAGCACCCCCGGTTGGGCCAAGGGCTCGCCGCCGGTCACGGTCACATAGCGCGAGGGATTAGCGGCGACCTGGTGGCAGATGTCGTCGATGGACACCGACACGCCGCCCGTGAACGCATAGGCCGTGTCGCAGTACCGGCAGCGCAACGGGCAGCCGGTCAAGCGCACGAACGTGGTGGGTCGGCCGACCGTCCGGGCTTCGCCCTGCAGGGAGAAGAAAATCTCGGTGACCCGGAGTGTCGGCGCCGGGGGCAGTTCGGTCAAGGAAGTTCCGACAGGTAGGAGTTGGCGAGGCCCGCCGCCGTGCTCGTGGGGTGCTCCCGAATCACCCGTTCGAGGTACTCGCGTGCGCGTTCCATGTCGCCGAGCTTGTAGAGCGCATCCGGCACCTTGGGATGTTCGCCGTAGAGAAGCACCACCTGCACGAACGCCTGACGGGCAAGCTCGGGCTCCTCGAGGGCAAGTTGGATCTCGCCGATCCAGTAGAAGGCGTTGGCCGCGAACTCGCCGTTCGGATATTCCTTGATCAGATCCTGGAACATGCCGTGGGCGCGCTCGTAGACGGGGCGGCGTTCGGGGGCGGACAGCGGCCGGGCTTGAACGACCAGGCTGATGGCCGCGTTGTAGGCCTCGCGTTCCGTCAACTCGACCGGGCCGGACGGTACCTCGGAGACCACGGTGCCAGTCTGGCCATCCCCAGCCAAGGGTGCGTCGTCCGAACCGGCCGGCGCGCCCTGCCCCAGTTCGAGAATCCGCCGGTCCAGCTCGATGTAGCGTTCCCGGTGCTCGCGGCCGAGGCGTTCCATGCGATGGTTCTGCTCCTCGACGATGCCGTGCAAACGGCGCACTTCGTCCTGGAGCAGTTGCAGTTCGTAGTAGAGGTTGCCCAGCCCCCGGTTCGCGTCCCCGGCCGTGGACTCCGGCGGCGACGGGACGGTCGGTGGCCACGGTCGGTTGTTCGCGTTCCGATCCTTCGGACTCCTCGACCGGGACCGGGGCGGCGAACGCATCAGGCGCGACCAGCAGGCCGACCGTGCCAGCCAAGGCAGCGGTGCCGACGAAGACACCGCAAAGTCCCTTGGCGCGCATAGTGAGTACCCGTGTGCGTGTGGACACCCTGAACACCCGATGCGAACGGGCCGTTGAGACGGCCGGGCCTACCGGTAGATAAGCACGGCCCGGCGGTTCTTCGAGTAGGCGCTCTCGGTCTTGCCCGGATCCGCCGGTCGTTCCTCGCCGTAGCTGACCATCTCGATCTGACTGGACTGGACGCCAGCGGAGGTCAGGTAGCGCTGCACCGCTTGGGCACGTCGCTCGCCCAGGGCCAGGTTGTACTCCCGCGTGCCGCGTTCATCGCAATGCCCTTCAATGGTCACGCTGTGGGTGCGAAATTCCCGTAGGAAGTCCGCGTGCATGGCAAGGACGCTGATATCGGACTGGGCGAGGCGCGCCTGGTCGTACTCGAAGTAGAACGTGCGGCCAATGATCTTGCCTTCGACTACCAGTTCGCCGTCTTCGTTGACCACCGTCCTTGGTGGTGGTGGCGGCGTCGGCGTCGGCGGCGGCGGCGGTTCGACGATCGGTGTATCGGGCTCGTCCGGCGGAGGTGGTTCGGGCTGACTCTTGCACCCGGCAAGCATCGCGCCGGCAACAAGCACCACCAGCATGGCGTGGAACGCGTGACGATTCATTTTCTCCCTCCTGGTTCTGCGTCACCTCCGTCCCCCAGTCACGGTCACCGTGGCAAGGCATCGATCAAGGGCGACCATGCGGGATCGCGGACATCGCCCGCGTCCGACGGCAACAAGTACCGCACCCGACTGTCGACGGAAACAACCGCGAGTATACCCCGGCCATGATCCTGGGTGGCATAGATCATCATCGTGCCGTTGGGGGCGATGGACGGCGATTCGTCCAACGAGGTTTCGGTCAACGGTCGCACGTGATCGCGTTCCAAATCCTGCCAGGCGATGTGGAACTTGCCGTCGCGCCGGTGCACGTAGACCAGGAACTGCCCGCCCGGCAGCAGCCGCGCCCGGGCGTTGTAGTCGCCTTCGAACGTGAGCCGCTCTTCCAGGTAGGTGGTGAGATCGATCCGGTACACCTGCGGCCTGCCGCTGCGATCCGAGGTGAAGATGATCCCCTCCCCGTCGTCCGTCCAACTGGGTTCCGTCTCGATCGCCGTGGGCCAGCGTGTGATCCGCTCGAGTTCGCGGCTGGCGAGATCGAGGACGTAGATCTCCGCGTTGCCGTCCCGCGACAGCGACATGGCGAGCCGGTTGCCGTCCGGCGAGAAGGCCGGCGCACCGTTGATGCCGCGGAAGGCGGCAACGGCCTCGCGCTCCCCGGTCTCCAAATCCTGAATGAAGATCGTCGACCGGCCCGTCTCGAACGAAACGTAGGCGACCCGCCGGGCGTCCGGCGCCCAGGTGGGCGAAATCATCGGATCCTCCGAGCGGAACACGGTACGGGCCCGCGCGCCGTCGGAATCGGCGATGCGAAGTTCGAAGTCGTCGGCGGCCTTTTCCAGGACATAGAGGATCTTGGTGGAGAAGGCGCCCGGGATGCCGGTGATCTGCTCGTACACGTCGTCCGCGACCCGGTGGGCGATGTCGCGCAGGTATTCGGGCGGTGCCGACAATCGCGAAGACAGGATCTCGCGTTCCGAGGTGACGTCGAAGAGGTGGTAGACGACGGTCAGTTCGCCCGTCGCCTCCAGCCACGACCGGCCGATGAGCAGGTAGTCCATGTCGAGAATACGCCAGTCCCGGTAGTGCACGCCGTCCGGGGCCGTCGGGTAGGACAGCATGTCGCCGTCGGGCAGCACCCAGAACTGGCCACTGCGCTGGAAGTCGAAGCCGATGATCTCGTGCAGGTCGGCGTCCGGGAGGCCCTCGCCCGGGGCCGGACCGGCGAACGGCACGACGGCGATCCTGGTGGGATCGTCCCAACCTTCCGTGATCACGATCTCCAATGCCTGGGGCGCAAGCGTGGTGACACAGGTGGCCAGCAGGGCCAGCAGCCAACGACAACGGCGCGCGGTCGCGAGCGGCAACCCCCGGGTACGGCGGGCCCGGTTTGCAGCAGGTGTGTTCAACGCAGTAGATCCTCCGGTTTGAACTTGAGGCTGAAACGGCGGAAGTTCTTCTCGAACAGCTGGCCGGACGGGACCTCGAAGCGTCTGACCTTGCGCACGGCAGCCTCCGCGGCACGATCGAAGGCGGCGTTGCCGCTCGACTCGAGCAGCGTCAGCGACAACAGGTCGCCGGATGGCAGCAACTCCACGCCGAACCGCGCCTCCATGTCGTTGCGTGCGCTTGGCGGCCGCGACCACTGGGCCGCGATCGCGCTGTAGATGGCCGCCACGTAGCTCATCGTTGCCTCTTGGGTGGAACCTTCCTGCAGGTCGCGCAACTCTTCGTCGAGAGCGAGTTGGGTGGACTGTTCCTGCAGTTCCTTCAGGCGGCGTTCGAGTTCGCGTTGTTCCCTCTCGCGACGCTCCGCCTCCCGGTCGGGTTCCGGGACGGGCTTCGCCGCTGGTTTGGCTGGTGGCTTCGGCGGCGCGACTTCCGGCTGCGGCGGCGGTAGTTCGACTTTCGGCGGGGCGGGTCGGGCCTCCGGCTGGTCGAGTTCCACGACCCTTGCGACGATCAGGCGTGGCATCGCCTCCTCGTCCGCGTCGATCCGGTCCTGCCAGTTCTGCATCAGCAAGCCGACGACGCCGGCGTGCAACCCGATTGCAAGAATCAGCGGCAGGGCGTAGTCCCGAACGACGGTCATCCAGCCTCCTCCGCCGCGGCCGTGCGGAGTGCCTCCACCGGGTCCGTGATCAGGCCGACGCTCGCCGCGCCCGCTCTCTGCAGCACGGCCATCACGCTGACGACGTCACCGTAGGGCACGACCTTGTCGGCGCGGATGTAGACGGGCAAGTCGGGACGGGCGCGGAAGATCCTCTCGGCCTGGTCGGCCAGGGAGAAGATCGTCGCGCGTGTGCCGGTCTCGCCGGCCCGCGGCATGCCGGTGTTGACGTAGATTGCGCCCTCGGGGTCCACCGTTATCACCAGCGGATCTTCCTCTTCCTGGAGAGGCTCGGAGTCGACGTCGGGAAGGTCCACCTCGACACCCTGGCTGACCAACGGCGCCGTCACCATGAAGATCACCAGCAGTACCAGGGTCACGTCGATGTAGGGGACCACGTTGATCTCGGACATCGGCCGGCGGCGGGTGTTCATTGCGTCACCGCGTCACGATGCAGGATGGACGTGAGCTCGTCGGCGTAGGCTTCGTAGCGCTTCATCAGCCCGTCGACGCGGGCCGAGAAGCGGTTGTAGCCGATGACCGCCGGAATCGCCGCGAACAGCCCCATGGCGGTGGCCACCAGGGCCTCGGAGATTCCCGGCGCCACCGCGGCGAGTGTCGCCTGGGTCATCGTCGCGACGTTGCGGAACGCGTTCATGATTCCCCAGACCGTGCCGAACAGGCCGACATAGGGGCTGGTCGACCCCACCGTGGCGAGGAACGGCAGGTGGCGACCGAGGCGCTCCTCCTCGTGAGTCAGAGCGACGCGCATGGCCCGTTGCACGAACTGCATGACGGCGTCCGGATCGGCGGTCCCCTGCCCCGCCAGACGGCGGTACTCGCCGAAGCCTGCGGCGAACAGCGACTCGATGCCGGTCTGGTCCTCCGGGCGCTCGTCGAGTTCGGCCTTCAGGTTCGCAAGATCGATGCCGCTCCAGAACGCCTCTTCGAAGTCGTCGATCTCGCGTTGCACCCGGTTGAGCTCGAACCAGCGCTGGAAAATCATCACCCAGGACGCCACCGAGGCCAGCACCAGGATCACCATCACCGCCTGGACCAGGAAGCTCGCGTTCCTGACCAGTTCGAGAATGGACATGGGTTCGGTCATTCGCGCTCCTCCATCGGCTCGCGTGCCAGGTCGAGTTGCGGCTGACCGTCCCGCCTTGCCGGTGCCAACCCCAGATGCCGGTACGCCGATTCCGTGGCGACCCGTCCCCGGTTGGTGCGCATGACAAGGCCTTCCTGCACGAGGAACGGCTCAATCACGTACTCGATGGTATCGCGTTCCTCGCCGATCGCCGCCGAAAGGGATTCCACCCCCACCGGACCGCCGCTGAACTTGCTGGTGATCGCGCTCAGCACGAGCCGGTCCATGCCGTCGAGACCCCGGTCGTCCACTTCCAGCATGACGAGGGCGGCGTCCGCCGAGGCGTGCGTCACCTGGCCGTCGCCGCGGACTTCCGCGAAGTCCCGCACCCGGCGAAGCAGGCGGTTCGCGACCCGTGGCGTGCCCCGCGATCGACGGGCGATCTCGCCGGCGCCGGCGGCGTCGATGGGAATCCGCAGCTTGCCGGCCGAAACGGTGACGATCTGGGCGAGTTCGGCGTGGGTGTAGAACTCGAGGCGCTGGACGATGCCGAAACGGTCCCGGAGCGGCGAGGTGAGCAGCCCGGCGCGGGTCGTGGCCCCGACCAGGGTGAATCGCTTGAGCTCGAGCTTAATGGACCTGGCGGCGGGACCGTCGCCGATCAGGATGTCCAGCTTGCCGTCCTCCATGGCCGGGTAGAGGATCTCCTCCACGACGGGCGAGAGCCGGTGGATCTCGTCGATGAACAGCACGTCGCCCTCGTCGAGGTTGGTCAACTGCGCCGCGAGATCGCCCGGCTTTTCCAGCACCGGTCCCGACGTGGCCCGAAGCGCCACCTCCATTTCGTTGGCGACGATATGCGCCAGGGTCGTCTTGCCCAACCCCGGCGGGCCGAATATGAGGCTGTGGTCGAGGCACTCGCCACGGCGCCGGGCCGCCTCGATGAACACCGCCATCTGTTCCTTGACCTTCTCCTGACCGACGTAGTCGGCGAGACGCGTCGGCCGCAGGGCCCGCTCGAACGAGTCCTCCTCGCGGGAGTCGCCGCTAGTGAGCCGATCGGGCTGGACGCTCATGCCGCCGCCATCCGCTTCAGGGACTCCTTGACGAGATCCTCAACGGGCACGGTGCCGAGGGCATCCACGACTTCACCGACGACGCGGGCCGCGGCATTCTCGCGGTAGCCGAGACCCACCAGAGCGAGAACCGCCTCCCGCGTCTCGACATGGGCACCCGTCACCGAACCGGTCGCCAACTCGCCGATACGGTCGCGCAGTTCGATCACCAGGCGGCTCGCGGTCTTCCTGCCGATTCCGGGGACCCGGCTGATCGCGGCGACATCGCCGCTCGCGATGGCACTGGCGAACACGTCGGGAGCGACCGACGAGAGCAGCGCAAGGGCCAGTTTCGGACCGATTCCGGAGACTTTGATCAGGGATCGAAACAGATCACGCTCGGCCGCGCTGGCGAAGCCGTACAGGGCCTGCACGTCGTCTCGCGCCGCCATGTGCGTGTGGACCACCACCTCCGCCGTCGCGGTGGCGAGCATGGCGGCGGCACCGGTGGTCACCTCCACCTCGTAGCCCACGCCGCCGACATCGACGACGGCCACGGGGCCATCGACTTCGACCACCCTGCCGCGCAGGCGACCGATCACGATGCAACCGACTGAGGTTGAACCGAGAGCCGACTAGCCCCGGCGCAGAGGTACGGGTGGTGCATTCAACAATCCCTGTCCATCCCCTGAGTATTGACGTGGCAGATCGCGACTGCAAGGGCATCGGCGGCATCGGCGGGCGGCGCCGCCGACAGCGAGAGCAGCACCCGAACCATGTACTGGACCTGCTCCTTGGTCGCCCGGCCGGTGCCGACCACGGCCTGTTTGACCGACCGCGCGGCGTATTCGCTGACCGGCAGGTCGGCATCCACGGCGGCGGCGATGGCGGCGCCACGCGCCTGGCCGAGCTTGAGCGCCGATTGGGGATTGCGGGCGACGAACACTTCCTCGATGACGAACTCGTCGGGAGCGTGCGCCGCGATCACCGCCTCGACGCCGCGAAAGATGTCGGCGAGGCGTCCGGGGAAGGCGCCGCGCGTTGTCTCGATGCATCCACTGGCGACGTAGCGAAGGGTCTCCCCCTCCTCGATCACGCCGTAGCCGGTCGTGCGCGAGCCGGGATCTATGCCGAGCACGCGTCTCGCGGACTGCGCCCCGGTCGGGCTCCCTCGACGGCGTTCAGCTATTCGAGTACCCCCTCGGGAAACCCGGCGTTGCTGCAGACGTTCTGCACGTCGTCGAGGTCGTCCAGGGCATCGATGAGCCGCAGGACCTTGGCGGCGGTGTCTTCGTCGCACGGAATGGTGACCGACGCCACGAGGCCGACCTCCGCATGCGCCGGTTCGTAACCACCGGCCCGCAGCGCATCGACCACCGGTCCGAACTGCTCCGGGGACGTGGTCACCGAGATGACGTCGTCGTCCTCGGCCTCGATGTCCTCCGCACCGGCTTCGATGGCCAGTTCCATCACCGCGTCCTCGTCCGCGCCGACGAGGTTGACCACCCCGCGCTTGTTGAACAGGTAGGCGACCGAGCCGTCGGTGCCGAGTTTGCCGCCGTACTTGCTGAAGGCGTGCCGGACCGACGCCACCGTGCGGTTGCGGTTGTCGGTCATGACCTCGACCAACACCGCGACGCCACCCGGTCCATAGCCTTCGTAGACGAGTTCCTCCACGTCGCCGCCTTCGAGACCGCCAACCCCTCGCGCGATGGCCCGGTCCACGGTGTCCCTCGGCATGTTCACCGACAGGGCGTTGTCGAGGGCGGCCCTGAGCCGCGGATTGTCGTCCGGGTCGCCGCCGCCGAGTCGTGCCGCGACGGTGATTTCGCGGATCACCTTGGTCCACACCTTCGCCCGCTTGGCATCCTGCCGGGCCTTGCGGTGTTTGATGTTGGCCCACTTGGAGTGACCGGCCATGGGTTCGTTCTACCGTATCCGCAGGTGGAGATCCCGCAACTGGTGCTCGTCCACGGCGCTTGGCGCCGACGTCAACAGACACGACGCCGACTGGGTCTTGGGAAACGCGATCACGTCGCGGATGTTGTCGGTCCCGGCCATCATCATCACCAGCCGGTCGAGGCCGAGGGCGATGCCGCCGTGGGGTGGGCAGCCGAGACTTAGCGCATCGAGAAGGAACCCGAATTTCGTCTCCGCCTCCTGGCCGATGTTCAAGACGTCGAACACGGCCCGCTGCATTGCCGGGTCGTGGATACGGATCGAGCCGCCGCCCACCTCGACGCCGTTGAGCACGAAGTCGTAGGCCCGGGCCGACGCCGGGCGCGGATCGGCAAGCAGCTCCTCGACCGAACATGCCGGCTGGGTGAACGGATGGTGTGCCGGTGCCAGCGTCTCGCGCCCGGGTTCGAACAACGGGAATTCCGTCACCCACAGGGGTGCCCAGCGATCCTCGCCAAGATCGAGGGCCCGTCCCAACTCGATGCGGAATGCCCCCATGGCGTCGTTCACGACCTTGGCGCTGTCGGCACCGAAGAAGACGATGTCGCCGGTCGCCGCGTCGACCCGGTCGAGGACGGCCGTGACGGTCGCCTCGTCGAGGTGCTTCAGGATCGGCGATTGCAGCCCGTCCATACCGGCTGCGCGGTCGTTCACCTTTATGTAGGCCAGCCCCTTGGCGCCGTAGCGGCCGACGAAGCCGACGTAGTCGTCGAGTTCGCGGCGCGACAGCCGCGTCGCGGCGGTCGGGCCCTTCAACGCCACCACGCGTCCGCCCGGGTCGTTGGCCGGACCGCTGAAGACCTGGAACGCCGCATCGCGCACCAGGTCGGCGATGTCCACCAGTTCCAGTGGATTGCGCAGGTCCGGGGCGTCGGTGCCGAAGCGGCGCAGCGCCTCCGCGTGGCTGAGCACCGGAAAGTCCGGCAGGTCCACGCCGACGACCTCCGCGAACAGCGACCGGACCAGTCGTTCGCCCCAATCCATCACGTCCTGCTCGTCGACGAACGACGCCTCGATGTCGATCTGCGTGAACTCCGGCTGGCGGTCCGCGCGCAGGTCCTCGTCCCGGTAGCAGCGCGCGATCTGGTAGTACCTGTCGAACGCCGAGATCATCAGCAGCTGTTTGAACAGCTGCGGCGACTGCGGCAGCGCGAAGAACTCCCCCGGATGGGTGCGGCTCGGCACCAGATAGTCGCGGGCCCCTTCCGGCGTGCTCTTGGTCAGGGTGGGGGTCTCGATGTCCCAGAACCCTTCGGCCTCCAGGAACCGACGCACATGACTGACGGCGCGGGCCCTGAGGTGCAGCCGCTCCTGCATCTCGGGGCGGCGCAGGTCAATGTACCGGTAGCGCAGGCGAACGTCCTCGCCAGCGTCCGAGTATTCGTCCAACGTGAACGGCGGCGTCTCGGCGGTGTTGAGGACGTTCAAGCTGCTGCCGAGCACCTCGACCTCGCCGGTCTTCATGTCCGGATTGACCGTGCCTTCCGGACGCGGCCGAACCCGGCCTTGGACATGCAGCACGTACTCGTTGCGCACCCGGTCGGCCACTGCGAAGCTCGCCGGGGTATCCGGGTCGTAGACGACCTGGACGATGCCGGTGCGGTCGCGCAGGTCCAGGAAGATCACGCCACCGTGGTCACGGCGACGGCGAACCCAGCCGGTCAGTTCGACCGTTTCGCCGACCTGCCTGGCGCGGACGTCGCCACAGTAATGGGTGCGCATTTGACGCGGTTCGCCTTGGTGGAGTTTGCCCGCGGGGACGCGGGTCAGCCTGCATCGGGGGCGGATGTGCCGCCCGATGCCGAGGAGGGCTTGGAGTCCGACTTTTCGGTGCGCTTGCCGTTGGACTGGTCCTTGGACGAAGCGTCGGCGCCCGCCGCCGACGTGCTCGACGACCCCTTCTCGGTGCTCTCGGTCGAAGGCTTGTCCGCCGAATCACCGTTGCCGGACGCCTCCGCCCCATCCGTCACGTTGCGCTTGTCGCCGGTCTTGAAATCGGTCTCGTACCAGCCGCTGCCCTTGAAGCGGAACACGGGCGCGGAAAGCAGCTTCCTGAGCGCGGATTCGCCGCACTTCGGACAGTCGCGGAGCGGTTCCTCGCTGGCCTTCTGGATCGTCTCGAACTGGTGTTCGCAGGACCGACACGCGTACTCGTAGATGGGCACGTTTCGGCGAGCTCCATGCAAAAAAGCGGTGGCGAAGCATAATGAAAACACGGCGAGAATACATGGCCAGCCAAGATCCCCGCCATCAAGCGGCTTCCTTCGCGGCACCAAGTGGCCATAGTGCCTTGGTTTCTCGTGAGTTCCGGAGGCCCCCTTCTCCATCTATACGCCTTGGCTTTGAGCGGTCGATCCGCTATAAAGCGCGCGTGCCGGTGCCTGGAACCGGCATGTCTGTCATTTCACAAGGAATGGGCAATGGCAAGCAAGGCAGCACCAAGGAAGGCACCCGCCTCCACCAAGACCCCCCCTGCGATCCGCAACGGGATGAACAAGACGGCGATCCTCACGCACATCGCCGCCGAAACGGGCCTCACCCGGCGCCAAGTCAGCTCGGTGTTCGAGGAGCTGGAATCGTTGATCGAGCGCCACGTCAAAAAGCGCGGCGCGGGTTCCTTCACCCTGTCCGGACTGCTCAAGATCCGCGCCGTGAAGCGTCGGGCGACGAAGAAGCGCATGGGGCGAAACCCGGCCACCGGCGAAGCCGTCGAGATTCCCGCAAAGAAGGCTTCGGTCAAGGTTCGCATCACGCCGCTCAAGCGTCTCAAGGAAATGGTGCTCTGAACCGGCGCGCCCTGGCGGGCGCGTTGGAGAATTCGCGTAGCGAATTCTCGGCCGAGTGCTTGCGGTCGACAGCGACGCCGCG
>JAGWBN010000259.1 GCA_021295875.1 Pseudomonadales bacterium | reverse complement strand
CCGCTCGGCGAGCACGTCGGCGAGGCGATGCACGGCCTCCCCCGCCGCCTGCGCGGCCGACGCGGCACCGTGCTCGAACACCGCCGCCGGGCCGTCGAAGTTCACCGCCGGGCGCAGTTCCCAAGCTGAAGTCCAACGCTCGGCGCCGGCCGCGATGATCCGGCCCACGATCAGCAGATCGGGAGCGTAGCGCCGCGAGACATCGACCACCGTGCGCCAGAACCCACCGCGGAGATCCAAGGCCGAGACGCGGTGATCCTCGAGGTCCATCAGCGGCAGCGCCACCTTGACGCCACGCCGGCGGGCGGCTTCGGCGAACGCCGCGACGATCTCGCCGAGGTCGCCGGTGGAGGCCGACCCGACGATGTCCCGCCGTCCGTCCTGCTCGACGACGACCCAGACCAGCACCGTCGGCCGGTCGGCGCTCCAGATCGGCAAGCCGGCCTGACGCAGGAGCCCGAGCAGTGCGTCCGGTTCGAAGCGGACTTCGAAGTGCGTCTCGACCTCGGGGACGTCGACGCCTTCCCGGGTCGCGAAGGCGTAGCGCACATAGAAGCGTTCCGGGTCGGCGAATGCCCGGTCGATCCTCGGACTGACCGGCAGTTCGCGCATTCCCGTGACCCGGGTGAGGACTTCGGCGAGCGCGGCACCGGCGGCGCGTTTCCTCTCCACATCGGTCTGCGACTCCACCTTGACGTCCGCTTCGTAGAGCCACGGCACGACTTCGCCCGAAGCCGAGCCGGCCGCCACCATGAGGCAGAGCAGCGAAGCCGCACCACGACGACGACACACGCCGACCGCGTCACCGAGGTCGGGCGACCGTGGGGTATGTCTACGAGCTACAACGGTGGACACGACAATGAGTCCGAGCGGGCCGCGTGGGTGGCGTTGCGAAGTGTAATGCAACGGGACACCCACCATCGCCGTTCGGCGCAAGTTGGAACGCGCGACACGTTAGCCGGACCGCGTGGGAGCGCGTGTCCCCTAGCGCGTCTCGCGAGTACGCGAGCGCGTCTCCGGAGCCGTCCAAGAGTGATTCCAAGCGTTGTTCGAAATGCAACCCGCGTGTAAACATCAGCGGCGCACAAGGAATCTAGCTGCACGTTGTTTCCCTTAAACTGCCCGGCAACGATAGCCGGACTTTCCACAGGAGGGTACGCCGCTTGGCCCGTCTCACGTACCGGGACGCCGGTGTCGACATCGACGCGGGCAACGAACTCGTCCGGCGCATCGCGCCCGCCGTCGAGCGCACCCGCCGCCCGGAGCTGCTCACCGGACTCGGAGGATTCGCGGCCCTGTCCGCCCTTCCGGAACGCTACACCGACCCCGTTCTGGTGACCGGCACCGACGGTGTCGGCACGAAGCTCCGCCTCGCCATCGACCACGACCGGCACGACGACGTCGGCCAGGATCTCGTCGCCATGTGCGCCAACGACGTGCTGGTCGCCGGTGCCGAGCCGCTGTTGTTCCTCGACTACTACGCCACCGGGTCGCTCGACGTGGACGTGGCCGAGCGGGTGATCGCCGGCATCGCCAAGGGCTGCGAGCTCGCCGGCTGCGCTCTGGCGGGGGGCGAGACCGCCGAGATGCCGGGGTTCTACCCGAGGGGGGACTACGATCTCGCGGGCTTCTGCGTCGGTGTCGTGGAGCGCGAGGCGATCATCACCGGGGACGGGATCGAGGCCGGCGACGTGTTGATCGGCCTCAAGTCCAGCGGCCCCCACGCCAACGGCTACTCGCTGATTCGGCGCATACTCGAGGACCAGGGCGNNTGCTCGACACGCTGCTCGCCCCGACCCGCATCTATGTACCGACCGTGTTGCCGATGCTCCCGCAGGCCAGAGGGCTGTGCCACATCACCGGCGGCGGTTTCGTCGACAACCTGCCGCGCATGTTTGGGGAGGGGCTGGCCGCCGCGATCGACCTCGACGCCTGGGCCCGGCCCGCAGTGTTCGACTTTCTGCAGCAGGCCGGCAACATCGAGGAGCAGGAGATGCTGCGCACGTTCAACCTCGGCATCGGCTTCGTGCTGTGCGTTGCGGAAGGAGACATCGCGCAGGTCCGCGCGGGTCTCCAGACGGGCGAGTCAGTCGTCATCGGTCGCATCGTGACTGAAGGAACGGCGCCGACCGGTGGTCAGCTCGTGGTGTCGGCGGCCGGAGCACGCCGCCAAGACGCCTCGCGGGCTCGGCGTCCGGCCCCAGCCCCCACCGTCCTCCCACCCCGTCCACTTCGACGCTGGCGCGGCGAAGTCCGAAAGGCTGCTAGGCCGTTCTACGCCCGGGGCAAGGTGACGCCCCGCTGTCCCTGGTACTTGCCGCCGCGGTCCTTGTACGTCACCTCGCAGGGCTCGTCGCTCTGGAAGAACAACAGCTGGGCGACGCCCTCGTTGGCATAGATCTTCGCCGGCAGGTTGGTGGTGTTGGAGAACTCCAGGGTGACGTGGCCTTCCCACTCGGGTTCCAGGGGCGTGACGTTGACGATGATGCCGCAGCGCGCGTAGGTGGACTTGCCCACGCACAGGGTCAGCACGTCGCGGGGAATGCGGAAGTACTCGACCGTGCTCGCCAGCGCGAAGGCGTTGGGCGGGACGATGCAGCTGTCGCCCTGGACGTCGACGAAACTCCGTTCGTCGAACGCCTTCGGGTCGACCGTGGCCGAGAAGATGTTGGTGAACACCTTGAACGCCGGGGCGCAACGCACGTCGTAGCCGTAGCTCGAAGTGCCGTAGGAGATCACCCGGCGGTCGTCGACCACACGCACCTGCTCGGCTTCGAAGGGTTCGATCATGCCCGCGCCGGCCATCTCCCGGATCCAGCGGTCCGACTTGATCATGCATCGTCCATGCTGATCGAAGGCGGCGACGGCGCGCTGCCCGCCAACTGCCACAGCCGGCCCGCCACACGCCGCGCGCAGTCGACATACAGCCCGGCGACCCGACCATCGGGGTCGGCAGCCACCGTCGGCGTTCCCGCGTCGGTGGACTCCCGGATCCCCGGGTCCAGGGGGAACTCGCCGAGCAGCTCGACGCCGTACTCCTCCGCCACCCGGGCACCCCCGCCCTGGCCGAAGAGGTGGTGGACGTCGCCGCAGCCGGCGCACTCGAACCAACTCATGTTCTCGACGATGCCGAGGATCGGAATATCGACCTTCTGGAACATCTCGATGCCTTTGCGGGCGTCGAGCAGGGCGATGTCCTGGGGGGTCGTGACGATGACCACACCGCTCACCGCGGCCTGCTGGGACAGGGTCAACTGGATGTCCCCCGTTCCCGGCGGCATGTCCACGACCAGGTAGTCGAGGCCACCCCACCCGGTCTGCTCGAGCATCTGCCGCAACGCGCCGGACGCCATGGGTCCCCGCCACACCATGGGCGTGCGCTCCTCCACCAGCATGCTCATGGACATGGCCTCCACGCCGTGGGCACGGATGGGCACGAAGGTCCGCTGGTCGCGCACCTCCGGGCGCCGACCCTCGGCGATGCCGAGCATCATGCCCTGGCTCGGGCCGTAGATGTCGGCGTCGAGGATGCCGGTCTTGGCGCCGGCCCGGTCGAGCGCGAGCGCGAGATTCACGGCCGTGGTGGACTTGCCGACGCCGCCCTTGCCCGAGGCCACCGCGATCAGATGGCCGGCCCCCGGTGTGCCCCTTGTCGGTGGCATGGAAAAGCTGAGGTCGAGCACCACTGCGTCGCCCAAAGCGGTCGCTAACGCCTGGGTGTAAGCCTCGTGCAAGCCATCCACGGGATAGCCGAGAACGGCGTCCACATGCCAGCGGTCATCGAGGCGCGCGGCCCGACGCACGGCACCGAGTTCGCCCCACGGGACGCCCAGCACCGGGTCCGTAAACGTGTCGAGGGGGTTCGCCATGGGGAACCTTGCAGATCGCG
>JAGWBN010000056.1 GCA_021295875.1 Pseudomonadales bacterium | reverse complement strand
GGGTGACGGGCGCAATCCCGTCACCGCGACCCGATCGATTGCATGTCTTGTCGGGCTGAGGCGAAGCCTCGCTGGGTTCTTTGAGCGGGGCCAATGTTAACGGCCAGGTTGCATTTCGTGGACGGACGCTACGAGTCGCTCTTGGACGGCTCGCGAAGCGAGACGCGCTAGCAGCCTGTCGGACTTGGGGTCGTTTTGGGTACATATATGGGACTCAGTCCTCGAAAACGGCCTTATTCGCCCCAGTTGACCCACTTCCTGTCCGTATCGGCGATGTTTTTGGGCACGCACCCCACTTTCGACACCAAAAAACCTAAGTCCGACAGGCTGCTAGCCCAAGTTTGCTGTTGCGCGGTACTAGACGGCGGACGATACTGATCCGCGACCGTACCCCAGTCTGGCATTCGGATGCACCTACGCCCTGACCTTTCGCTCTATGACTCCAACGGCCGCTTGGCGGCGACGGCAGAGGTCAAGAACAAAACCGGAACGACGGGCAGTTGGGCCGCAAAGACTCGCCGGAATCTGCTCGCCCACGGTTTTGGCTGCGAGTCGGAGTTCTTCCTCTTGGTTACGCCGGATCGACTCTATGCTTGGAAGGACGTCGGAAACGACCCGAACGAGGTCTTGCCGTCCTACGAGGCTGATGCGGGACCCACCTTCGCGCCATATTTGGAGGATGCGGGCGTGGCGCTTAGCCCGATCAGTGGGCAAGCATTCGAACTCGTCGTTGCAGCTTGGCTTAGCGATCTGGCTCGCTGCCATCACGGAGTCAATGCACTGACCGAGCACGACTGGCTCGAGGAGTCTGGATTCAAGTCGGCGGTTCAGGATGGTCGCGTTGAACACGAAACGTCCGTGTGAACGTGTATGTCGAGTCCAACTTTGTACTCGAGCTTGCACTCCTGCAAGAGCAGTCGGCCAGCTGCGAGGAACTGGTTGACCTAGGTGCCAAGGGACTCGTCTCCCTGGTCGTCCCGGCGTATTGCTTGGCTGAACCGTACGAGACGCTCATCAGGAGATGGAGGGACCGCCTCGGACTGAAAAGGACCGTGGATGGTCAACTGACACAACTGGCCAGGACGAGCACCTATTCAGATCACCTTGAACGGTTTTCTGATATCACGTCTTTGTTGGTCAGCAGTGCAGACGAGGAGCAAAAGCGCTTGGAGGATGTCCTGTCAAAGATCCTGGAACTCGCGGATGTCATCCCGTTGGATTCGGAAGTGATGGCGGAGTCAATACGCTGCCAGGAGGAATACGATTTTGGCCCCCAGGACGCCATCGTGTTCGCCTCTATCGTCTCGGACCTCAAGAGCCGTTCTGCCGAACATCAGAGTTGCTTCTTGAACCGGAACCCCAAGGACTTTGCCGATCAGAACGTCTTGGATCAGCTCGATCAGCGGGGATGCAAGCTGTTTCCCCGTTTCGACTCCGGACTAGCATTCATACGAAACCGCTTGGAGGCGACGTCGGCCTGATTGATCGTATCTTGCCCACGGGATTTGAACGCCCACATGGTCGTCCTACAGTCCCCGCCAATAGTGGCAAGCCACCGACGCCCCGTTCCGCACCGGCTCCACCTCCGGCTTCCTTTGCCCGCAGTCCTCGCGGGCGTAGCGGCAGCGGGTGTGGAACCGGCAGCCGCTCGGTGGGTCGATGGGGGAGGGGACATCGCCGACCAGGACGATGCGGTCGCGGTCGGCGGTTGGGTCCGGCATGGGGATCGCGGAGATCAACGCCTGGGTGTAGGGGTGACGCGGCGTGGCGTAGATGTCCTTCGCGGTCGCGGTCTCGACGACTTCGCCGAGGTACATCACCGCGATGCGGTCGGAGACGTGCTTGACCACGGCCAGGTCGTGGGCGATGAAGATGAGTGCCAGGTTCATCTCCCGCTGCAGGTCGAGCAGCAGGTTGATGATCTGGGACTGGATGGACACGTCGAGGGCGGATACCGCCTCGTCGCAGACGATGAGCTTGGGCCGGAGCGCAATGGCGCGGGCGATGCCGATGCGCTGGCGCTGGCCGCCGGAGAACTCGTGGGGGAAGCGACTGGCGGCGGCGGGGCTCAAGCCCACCCGCTCGAGCAGTTCGCCGACCCAGCCGCGACGCTCGTCGGCCGTGCCGAGGCGGTGGATGACGAAGGGTTCCTCGATGATCTTGCCGACGGTGTGGCGGGCGTTCAGGGACTCGGACGGATCCTGCAGGATGATCTGGATGTCCCGCCGCAGGGCGCGCAGCTCCGCGCGGCCCATGGCGGTGACGTCCCGGCCTTCGAAGAACACCCCGCCCGCGGTTGGCTCGTAGAGGCGCAGCAGGGTCTTGCCGACGGTGCTCTTGCCGCAGCCGGACTCGCCGACCAGTCCCAGCGTCTCCCCCGGGTCGAGTTGGAACGACACGTCGTCCACCGCGTGAACGTGGCCGGCGGTACGCAGGAGAATTCCGGCGCGGATCGGGAAGTGCTTGGTGAGGCCGTCGACCCGAAGCAGTGGTTGGTCGGCTGCGTCGCTCATGCGTCGATCTCGCGCCAGCGGTGGCAGGCGACCCGATGGCCGGGTTCGCCCACCACGAGTTCGGGTGCCTGGCGGTTGCAGAGGTCCTTGACGTGGGGGCAGCGGTTGGCGAAGCGGCAGCCGCTCGGCAGTTCGTCGATGCCGGGCACGACGCCCGGAATCGTGGTCAGGACGGTCTTCGGCTCGTCCTCCAGGCGTGGAATCGAAGCCAGCAGGCCGCGGGTGTAGGGGTGCAGAGGACCGGCGAAGAGGGGACGGATGGGCGCCTGCTCGGCCATCCGGCCCGCGTACATGACCACCGCCCGTGAACACAGTTCGGCGATGACGCCGAGATCGTGGGTGATGAAGATGATCGCCATGCCGGTCTCGCGCTGCGCCTCGCGCAGGAGTTCGAGGATCTGCGCCTGGATGGTCACGTCGAGTGCCGTGGTCGGCTCGTCGGCGATGAGGATGTCGGGCTTGCCGGCCAAGGCCATGGCGATCATCACCCGCTGGCGCATGCCGCCGGACAGCTGGTGGGGGTATTCGGTCAGACGCTGCTCCGGCGCCGGGATGCCGACTTGGTCCAACAACCCCAGGCAACGGCGATGCACCAGGTCGTCGTCGAGGTCGGGTTGGTGCAGGAAATAGGTCTCCGCGAGCTGGCGGCCGATCCGCTGCACCGGATTCAGCGCGGTCATCGGCTCCTGGAAGATCATCGCGATGCGGTTGCCGCGGATGTCGCGCATGCGTGCCGGGGCGAGCGACGGCAGGCTCTCGCCCTTGAAGCGGATGTCGCCACCCTGGATCCGCCCCGACGGCTTGGGCAGGAGGCCCATGATCGACAGCGCCGTGACGCTCTTGCCGCAACCCGACTCGCCGACCACGCCCAGGGTCTCGCCGGCTTCTAGGTCGAAGCTCACCCGGTCGACGACGGTGACGATCTCGCCTTCGGTGTCGAAGGCGACGGAAAGCTCATCGA
Source organism: Pseudomonadales bacterium (assembly GCA_021295875.1). Lineage (GTDB taxonomy): Bacteria > Pseudomonadota > Gammaproteobacteria > Pseudomonadales > Azotimanducaceae > VXYL01. The sequence continues at coordinate 6,598 of JAGWBN010000056.1, read as the reverse complement.
TTTCGAGAATCGACACCTCGACCTCAACTCGCCGGCTGGACCCGGTAGGTCGTGTTGACGATCGTCGTGGGCCCGAAACTCTCGCCGTCGCTCTTGGCCTCCAAGGTCCGCTCCTTCTCCTCGAGGTCGATCCAGAACAGGCCGCCGCCGGAGAACCCGCCGGTATTGGCGAAGGCGCTGAACATCGAGGCCGACGTGGGTGGCGCCAGCCACTCGGGGAGCTTCACCCAACGCCACGCGCCGGCGCGGGTGTAGGGCACCCGGAAGGTCGGAACCACGACGCCGGAGTCGTGCACCATCTGTTCGAGGATCCGCGCGAGCCTCACCCGTTCCCCGAGGCTCGTGGAGGACCGGTACTGCATGATCAGCGGATCCATCGCCGGGTTGACGTGGTTCGTTATGTTGTTGGTCTGCGTCTTGTTGGCGTTGACCGAGTGGAAGTGCTCCCAGTAGCCCGGCGCCAGTCCACCCGCAGCCCAGCCCGACCACGCGATCTGGTGTTTCTTCTCCAGCATCTTCTTGAACGATCCCGGGCCATCCTTCAGGTCCAGGACGAGCTCCAACCCCGCTTTGCGCGCGTCTTCCTGCAGGACGACCAGCCGGTCGGTGTGCTGCGGCCATCCGTAGGTCACCTGGAACGACAGCCGCTCGCCGGCGTCATTGATGCGAATCCCGTCCCCGCCCCGGGTCTCGAAGCCGGCGTCGTCGAAGTACCTGTCGGCCTTGTCGAGGTCGAACTCGCGCGGCTTGATGTCGAGATTGTCGTACTCGCCGAAGCCGATCTGGAAGGTCGACAGCCGTTCGTAGTCGTTGCGCAGCACGGTGCTGATGACATGGTCGAAGTTCATGGAATGCGCGATGCCGAAGCGCACGCGCTTGTCCGCGAGAATCGGGTCGGCCATGTTCAGGTACATGCCCGATGCCGCGGGCTGTTCGTTGTAGAACCAGTACTTGGCGATGTAGCCCCGGTCGAACGCCGTGCCGGTCGCCTTGTCGTGCCAGTACTGGGGCAGCACGAGGTCCATCGTGTCCAGATTGCCCTTGAGGAAGTACTGGAATGCGACATTGGGGTCGCGAATGACGCGGACCCGGATCTTGTCCGGGTTGAAACGGTGCTTGAAGTACTTGACGTCGTCGCCCCACCAGTCGGCCTTGCGGGTCATCTCGATGTACTTGCCCTTGCGGACCTTGGTGATCTGGTAGGGCCCGGTGTTCGGTTCGATCTGCCAGTTGGTGTTCGCCACCCAGTCGGCGTTGAGCACGTGGAAGTGCCGCGGCTGGGGGCCGACGCCGTAGCTGGCATGCATCTCGGCGCCCGGCATGGCGTTCGCCCCCTGGACGCCGTAGGTGTGGTCGTCGTAGCGCTTCAGGTCGCGGATGCGTTCCACGTAGTAGTTGTTGTACCAGGGGGCGACGATCTCCTTGGCGCGCATGAACTGGACGGCGAACACGAAGTCGTCGGCGGTGACCGGGACGCCGTCCGACCAGCGCGCCTTCGGGTTCAACCGGTAGTAGATGCTCCGTCCGTCCTCACCGAAGGCCCAATGGGTGGCCAGGGCGGGGATTGCCCTGCGGGTAACCGGGTGAAGGGCGATGGGGCCGAACTGGTTGGGTCTGAGAAAGCCCGCGAAGGATCCGTTGGAATCCGGCCCGACTCGGCGCAGGGTGAGCGGGAAACCGAGGATGGACGTACGGAAGGTGCCGCCGCGCTTGGCATCGGGCGACGCGAACAGCGGATCCTCCTCGTTGGTGACCCAGACCAGGTCTTCCGGCAGCGTATCCGGCAAGCCGTCCCCGTCCCTGACTTCGATGGGCGGCAGCTCGACCGCGGTCTCGGGTGGGGCGTAGGGTTCGAGTACAGTGCCCAGGTCAAGGTAGATGGTGGTCTCGTTGCCGCAACCCGCGGTCAGCAGGACAGCGACCGCGAAGGCGACGATGGCTCTGGCTGGGTAGTCCATGTCGTCCAACTCCTGTTACTCGAAGTACGCGTGCTTCTTGGGATCGAAGGCTTCGCGAACCGCCTCGCCGATGTAGTTGACCATGATCAGCACGATGGAGATGGCAATGCCCACCGAGAGGATGATCCACGGCGCCGTGACGATATGGTTCTGGCCTTGGGCGAGGAGTTCCCCCCAGCTCGGCGTCGGTGGCGGCAGGCCGAACCCGAGGTAGTCCAGCGCGGTCAGCAGGAAGATGCCGCCGGCGATGGAGAAGGGAATGAAGCTGACGATCACCGAGATCGTGTTGGGGATCACGTGGCTGGCGATCTGGCGAGTGTTGGATGCACCGAGGGCGCGCGCGGCGAGGACGTACTCCCGGGTCTTCTCCTTGTACGTCGACGTGCGCATGTTCCAGGTCATCTGGGTCCAGCCGAAAATGACCATCACGACCGCGAGCGTCCAGAAGTTGGGTATGACGATGCTGGCCACGATCATGATCACGTAGAGGCTCGGCACCATGTTCCAGATCTCGATCACGCGCTGGAACAGCAGGTCGAAGACGCCTCCCCAGAATCCCATGGCGCAGCCCACCGCGATACCGATGAGGTAGTTGCACAGGAGCAGCAGGAAGGCGAAGGCGAAGGCGATCCGGAAGCCGTAGATCAGCCGCGCGAGCACGTCGCGCCCCGTCTGGTCGGTGCCGAGATAGTGACCGGTCTCGAAAGACGGCGCGTAGGGCGGGAAGTACCCCGGCGTCAGGTCGTTCTCCAACGGACCATAGGGTACGGGGGGCATCAACACCCAGTTGCCGCGATCCTGGGCCTCGAACCGCGCCTTGAGGTCGCGGTAGTCCGTCTCGTATTCGTAGTCTAGGCCGAAGGTGTCACCCGGGATGATGTCGCCGTAGGTCGGAAAGTACAGTTCGCCATCGTAGGACACGATGAGTGCGCGGCCGTTGACGAGGAGTTCCGCACCGGCGGACAGGACGAGGGCGACGACCAGGGCCACGGCGGAGTAGTAGCCCCGCTTGATCGACCTGAACCGCCGCCACTGCTTGACGGTCTGCGGGTTGATGGTGAGTCCCTCGCGTAGGCGGCCTCGCAGCCCGTACGGTTTCGCCGCGACAGCGTCGAAGTCGGACGACGCGCCAGGGCGGTGGGGGCTGGAGACCGCCTGCGTTTTCATTGGGATGTCTCCCCGCTGCCGAACTTGACCCTGGGATCGACGAGAGCGACGCAGATGTCGGACAGGATGTTGCCGATCAGGAACAGCAGCGACGACAGCACGAGGATGCCCATGACCACCGGATAGTCCCGTTCGACCAGCGACTCGAAGCCGAGCAGTCCGATCCCGTCGATGTTGAAGATCTTCTCGATCAGGAACGAGCCCGTGAGGATCAGCGAGATGTTGTTTCCGAAGCCCGTGGCGAGCGGGATCAGGCTGTTGCGGAAGGCGTGACCGAAAATCGCGCGCTTGAAGTCCATACCCTTGGCCACGGCGGTTCGCACGTAATCCGCGGCGAGGTTGTCCATCAGCGAGTTCTTCATGAGTATCGTCGAGAACGCGAAGCTGCCCGCCGTGTAGGCGATCAGGGGAAGCACGGCATGGATGAACACGTCGCCGACTTTGTCCATCGTCGACAGCTCGTCGAAGTCGCCGCTGACGAATCCGCCGAGTGGGAACCACTCCAGGTTGGCGGCGAAGATGGTCAACAACAGCAGGGCGACCACGTAGCTCGGGATGGCGTAGCCCGCGAAGATGACGGCGGACGTCACGTTGTCGAAGACCGTCTTGTGACGGATGGCCTTGTACATGCCGAGCGGTATGCACACGCCGTAGGTGAGGATGAGCGTCCAGATGCCGTAGAAGACGGACACCGGAAGACGGTCCGTGATGGTGTCCCAGACGGGGTCGCTGTAGCGCGTCGACCGGCCGAGGTCGAGCACGAGCACCTTGCCGAGCCAATCGAAGTAGGACACGACGACCGGCTTGTCGAAGCCGTAGTACGCCTTGAGATCCTCGAGCTGCGCGTCGGACAACGTACTGCCGCCCTGGCTGTCGTAGCTGGACGCGGCGGTCTCGTCACCGGCGAGCCGGGCCTCGCTCATCATCCGCTCGATGGGTCCACCGGGGACGAGCCGGGTCAACACGAAGACGAGGATCGTGACGCCGATGAACGTCGGGATGATGAGCAGGAAGCGGCGAATGAAGTAGCTGGTCATGGATCGCCTACGCCGCTGAGAACCGCTGCTAGCTGGTCATGCCGTTCACGGTACGTTCGATCAGCGCCGCAAGGTCGTCGTTGAGATCGTGGGTTCTCGCCAGCACCGTGCCGTCGCCGTCGACCAGGAGGTAGGTCGGATAGCCCCGTACCACCCAAGTCTTCAGGATGTCACTCTTCGGTCCGATGTGCCAGTTCGCCCAGGGCATCGGCTCGTCGACCTGGAATTCGGTGACCGTGTCGAGTTCGGCGTCGACGCTGATGGAGAGGATCTCGAAGCGCTCATCGGGCAACGACTCGTCCAGCTCGCGTAGCTTGGGCAGCGATTTGACGCACGGCCCGCACCAGGTCGCCCAGAAGTCGAGCAGGACCACCTGATCGGCATAGGCGGAGAAGCTCTCCTCGGTGCCGTCCAAGGTCGACGCCTGCACATCGGGCAAGGCCCGGCCGACCGCAAAGCTGAAGCTGTTCAACAGGTTCTTCTGGGCTTCGGCGAGGGTGATCGGATCCCGATCCCTGCGCGTCCTGAACGGTTCGTTCTCGACCCCGGCACTCAAGCCCTCGGCGGCGGCGAAGGCGGCCTCTCGATGCTTCTCGCGATCCTCGGCGGCCGTGCCGATGTCGTTGACTTGGCGGATGTACCTCGATGCCAGGTAGTAGCGGGCCGTGGCAGCGCGCACCGCGTTGGTCGGGTCGTTGGCCATGGTCTCGAACAGCGCGTCGACGGCTTCGTTGTCGCCGGGACCCACACGGAAGTCGACATTCCACAGCAGCAGCGGCCAGTCCTCGTGGTCCGGTGCATGACGTAGGAGCGCGACGGCGCCGAGGGCCACATCGTCGGTGTTGGCGGTCTCTTCGGCAAGGAAGGCCGCGGCGTCCACGGTCCGCTCGTGTTCGCCGCCCAAGGCGACGATGGCCTTCGCCGCGGCCGTCGCCGGCCCGATGTCGGGATGCGGCCCGCGTTCCTCCTCCCGGCGGCGATCCTTCTCCTCCTTGGCGGCGTCCGATGCGGCGATCTCGTCGTCGATTTCGTGCCACACCTTGTCGAGGTCGAGGTAGGTCTGGATCGGGCCCCATTCGGCCAACGCCACGGTTGCGGCGTTGTCGGCGGCATCGATGGCGTCGATGACGATGTTCGGCAGGAGGAGCTGCGGCAGCACGGCAGCGGTTGCGGGCGTCGAGCCCTGCGGGAAATACAGGTACAGCGGCACGCCGACGCGGTCGTACATCTCGAGCCACTCGGTGATCACGGGATCCTCGGTGGTCCAGTCCGCCTCGACCACCTTGATGCCGCGCTCGGTCATCGCATCCCCCACGGCGTCGGTGGCGAGCGCGGCCCTTTCGTTCGCCTTGCAGCTCAGACACCAGTCGGCGGTGAAATAGACGAACAGCGGTTGGCCTTCGTCGATGTAGCCGACGACGCGCTCGGCAGAGAAGTGCTCGAGTTCGAGTTTGCCCAATGTGCCGGCGGAGGCCTCTCCCGCGACTTGGGGCTCCGCCCGGTATTCCTCCATCTGCGCGCCAAGGACCAGGCAGCCGACGAGTCCGGCGACGCCGGTGGCGTGCCAGGCCCATCGTCGCGTCGCACCGGCGGCCTGGCCGTAGGCCCACAGTCCGAACGCCAGCAGCAGGGCGGCCAGCAACGCGACGGCCATGGACGAGGCGCCGAGCTGGCGACCGACGATCCAGAACAGCCACAGTGCCGTGGCGAGCATGGGGAACGCGAGTACGGCGCGCAGTTTCGCCATCCACGGACCCGGTCGCGGCAGCATCCGGCCGAGTCCCGGGGCGAAGGAGAGCAACAGGTAGGGGAGCGCGAGACCAAGCCCTAGGGCAAGGAACACCGCGAGCGCCACCACTGCCGGCTGGGACAACGCGTAGCCCAGGGCGCCAGCCATGAACGGTGCGGTGCAGGGTGTTGCGACCAGCACCGCCAACAGCCCCGTCAAGAAAGCCTTGCGCTGTTCGCTCCCGGCGTCGGCGGTAAGCGACTGGCCGACGCCCATCAGCCCCATGCCGAATTCGTAGACGCCGGCGAGGTTGAGGCCGATGGCGACCATGAGCAGGCCGAGACCCAGGTTGACCAGCGGCAACTGCATCTGGAAGCCCCAACCCGCCGCGGTGCCCGCTTCGCGAAGCACGATGAGCACGACGGCGATGACGGTGAAGGCGACCAGGATGCCGATGGTGTAGAACACGCCGCTCGAGCGGGCGGTACGGCGGTCCGCGCCAGACAACTCCACGAGTCCGAGGGCCTTCATGCTGAGGATCGGAAAGACGCAGGGCATCAGGTTCAGGATGATGCCGCCGAGCAGGCCGAACAGGATGGCCGTGGCGACGCCGGACGCCGTCGTGGTCGTCCCCGTCGTCCCTGCCGCTCCGCCGGAACCAGCGGGCGATGCCGTGCCGGCGGTGGCCATGGCGTCGTCCAGCGAGC
>JAGWBN010000258.1:3725-7147 GCA_021295875.1 Pseudomonadales bacterium | reverse complement strand
GCGACACCAAGGCCTGGCGTGCCGGGCTCCGACGCGGCGACGTGATCCTGGCGGTGAATCGGCGCGCGGTGGACGGCGTCGGCGAACTCGAAGCCACGGTCGAGGACCTGACGCGGGCCGCGTTGCTGGTTCAGCGGGACGAACGGCGGTTCTTCGTGTTCATCAGGTAATTTTCATACCCTCGCAACCTGCGGACGTGTCAGTGGTCGTCCAAGGGGCCGGCGGTACGTACAATTCGCGTTTTTTCGACACTGGGAGAGCCATGGCAACGGCAGCGGAAGCGGTCGCCGACACGGCGGCGATCAAGGAACGGTTCGACGGCGTAAAAGCCGAGGTCGGCAAGGTGCTGGTGGGCCAGGACGATCTGGTTCACCGCCTGTTGCTGGCACTCATCGCCGACGGCCACGTGCTCCTCGAAGGCGTGCCGGGGCTGGCCAAGACACTGGCCATCAGCACCCTCGCCGCCACCGTGGACTGCCGCTTTTCGCGGATCCAGTTCACCCCCGACATGCTGCCCGGCGACGTCACCGGCACGCAGATCTTCAATCCGCGCGAAGGCTCGTTCTCGATCAGGAAGGGACCCGTGTTCGGCAACCTGATTCTCGCCGACGAGATCAACCGCGCCCCGGCCAAGGTCCAGGCGGCGCTGCTCGAGGCCATGCAGGAACGCCAGGTCACGCTCGGCGATGAGACCTTCCCCTTGGCCGAGCCCTTCCTGGTGCTGGCAACGCAGAACCCCATCGAGCAGGAAGGCACGTATCCGTTGCCGGAAGCCCAGCTCGACCGGTTCATGATGAAGCTCCGGGTGGGCTATCTCAGCAACGACGACGAGGTCCGCGTCATCGACCGCATGGCGGGTGAAGGCGCGGCGCCCCGGGCCCAGGCCGTCATGACCGGGGCCGAGGTCCTCGACGCGCGCCGGGCCATGCGCCAGGTGTTCGTCGACGACAAGGTCAAGCGCTACGCCGTCGACCTGGTGGCGGCGACGCGGGACCCGGCCGAGGCCGGATTGCCCGAATTGACCAACCTGATCGAGTACGGCGCCTCGGTGCGGGGCTCGCTGAGCCTGGTGCAACTCGCCAAGAGCCACGCCCTGCTTGCCGGGCGCAACTACGCGAGTCCCCACGACGTCAAGAGCATCGCCCCCGACGTGCTCCGCCATCGCATCGTGGCAACCTACGAGGCCGAAGCGGAAGGGCGCGACACCGACGACCTCGCGGCGACGATCCTGGCCCACGTCGAGGTGCCCTGAGCCGATTCCACCCAGACGGTTTAGCCATGCTTCCCGCCGAGATCGTCAGCCAGGTCCGACGCATCCAGCTCACCACCGGCCGGCAGGTGGCCGACGTGCTGGCCGGTGCCTACGTCTCGGTGTTCAAGGGCCGGGGCGTCGAATTCGACGAGGTGCGACCGTACGTGCCGGGCGACGACGTCCGCACGATCGACTGGAACGTCACCGCCCGGGTCGGCGCTCCCTACGTCGGTCATGCTGCTCGTCGACATGAGCGGCTCGCTGGACTTCGGCTCCGCGCATCGATCCAAACGGGAAGCCGCCGTGGAGCTGTCGGCGCTGCTCGCCTTCTCCGCCATCTACAACGACGACAAGGTCGGCCTGCTGCTGTTTCACCGCGGTGTCGACGAGTACATTCCGCCGCGCAAGGGGCAGAAGCATGCCCTCAGGGTCGTCCGCGAGGTCCTGGCACGAGGCCGGGAGGAGACCGACGAAGCGCGGCGGCAGCGGCATCGTGGGACGTTCGCGCGCATCCGCAACGCGCCTTTGCCCCGGCGTTTCGCGGTCCGGTTCGCCAATCTGCTCGGGCGCGGCCCGTCCGATCGCCGCGGCCCTGGAGTTCTGCCGTCGCGTGTTGCCGCGCCGCGCGATCCTATTCCTGGTCTCCGACTTCATCGACGACGGCTACCTGGACGTGCTGTCCAACGCCAACCGCAAGCACGACGTGGTGGCCGTGAAGGTGGACGATCCGCGCGAGTCGGCCATGGCGAGCGGCGGACTCGTGACCCTCGAAGATGCCGAGACCGGTGATCGCCGCCTCGTGGACACGGGATCTCAAGCGTTCCGCGAGGCGATCGCAAGCGAGGCCGAAGCGCGTACGCAGACGTTGGCGCGTGATCTGCGCGGCATCGGCGTCGACCTGGTGACCATCGACGCGGCGCAGTCGGTGGTCGACCCCCTGCTGCGGTTCTTCCGCATGCGGCAGAAGCGGAACCGGCGATGAGCCGCCTGTGTCGAAACCCGCTGGTTCTGGTCGCGGTGGGGGTCGTGGTCGCGTCCTGCAACGGGTCCGTGACCGATTCGCCGGAGGACGGGGCGGCGGCGCTTGAGGACCCCACCCAGAGCGCGGCAGAGCCAGTGTCGGTCGAGTCCCACGAGGGACCAGTGACGGCCAGGGTCGAGTTGGCGCCGGCGGCGCCGCGACTGGGTGATCCGCTCGTCCTCACCCTGGAGGTCACTGCGAAGACCGGCGTCACGGTGGATATGCCTGCCTTCGGCGACGCCCTCGGACGCTTCGCCATCATCGACTTCACCCCCCGGGAAGCGGTCACCGACGACGGCGTGCGCCTGTCCCAGCGTTACACCCTGCAGGCGCCCATGAGCGGTCGGCAACGAATTCCGAGGCTCAGGGTGGAGTTCCTGGACGAACGCGATCCCGGGGTCGACGCCAAGCCGCGGGAACTGCTGACCGATGAACTCGGCTTTGTCGTCGCGTCCGTACTGCCCGCCGATCAGCCCCTCGACGAACTACGCCCGGTTCGCGCGGCGCTGGTGGAACTCGAAGGTCCCTGGCTCGAGCGCAATTGGCCCTGGTTGGTGGCGGCGCTGGTGGCGCTGATTGCCGTCGCGGCCGGTGTCGTAGCCTGGGTGCGGCGCGCCGAGGAACGCGCCAGGGTGACGGCCTTCGACCGCGCCATGACACGCCTCGATCACCTGGAGCGGCGCGGCCTTCCCGCCGGCGACGCGGTGGACGCCTGGTACGTCGAGTTGTCCGACATCGTCCGGCGGTACATCGAGGAACGTTTCGCGCTGCGCGCACCGGAACTCACCACCGAGGAGTTCCTGGTCGAAGCCGGGCGTTCCGCCGAGCTGACCGCCGCCCACCGGGACTTGCTGTCCGAGTTTCTCGCCACTTGCGACCGGGTGAAGTTCGCCCGCTATAGTCCCGGGGATGACGAGTCGCGGTCAGCCTTGGAAGTCGCCCGGCGGTTCCTCGAAGAGAGTGCCTCGACTCCGGTCGGTGAGCCACCGGACGGTCTAGAGGCTGCCGCATGAGTCTGACCGCCGTAGAGTTTAGGGAGCCGGTGTTGTTGTTGCTGGCGCTGCTGGCGATTCCCGTCTTTCTGTTGGCGAGGCGTGCGCCGGGACGGGTGGTGTTCTCGTCCTTCTCGCTGTTGCCGGGCGGCGGGCG
>JAGWBN010000258.1:0-3674 GCA_021295875.1 Pseudomonadales bacterium | reverse complement strand
CCCTTGCCGGTCCCCGGGTGGGCGAGCGCTTCAGTCGCGTGCAGCGGGAAGGCATCGCCATCGCGATGATCCTCGACACGTCGGGCTCCATGGCCGCCCTGGACCTGTCGACGCCGGACCGCGAACGGACGCGGCTGCTGGCGGTGCAGGACGTGTTCGAGCAGTTCGTGCTTGGCGGCGGCGACCTCGGAGGACGTCCCGACGACCTCATCGGTGTGATCCGCTTCGCCGGGTACGCCGACACCGCGGCACCCCTGACCCTCGACCACGAGAACGTCGTGGCCGTCGCCCGCAACCTGGAACTCACTAGGCTCCGCGCCGAGGACGGCACCGCCATCGGCGACGCCCTCGGCCTCGCCGTCGAGCGCCTGCGCGAGGCGCCGGCACAGTCGCGGATCGCCGTTCTGCTCACCGACGGCGTCAGCAACGCGGGCGTCGAGTCGCCGCAGTCGGCGGCGGAGCTGGCCCGCTCCCAGGGTGTCAAGGTGTACACCATCGGCGCCGGCACCAACGGCTTCGCGCCGGTGCGCGACGACCGGGGCGTCCTGCGTTCGGTGCCCGTGCAGATCGACGAGGCGACGCTGCGCGACATCGCCGAGCGCACGGGCGGTCGCTATTTCCGCGCCGGCAACGCCGACGCGCTCACCGAGGTGTACGCCGAGATCGATCGCCTCGAGCGTACGCGGATCACCGAAGACCGCTCGCGTCAGTACGAGGAACTGTTCGCCCCGCCGTTGCTGGCCGCGCTGCTGCTCGCGGTGTTCGGCTGGCTGGGCCGCATCGCCGTGTTCGCACGGGTACCGTAGGCCGCCAATGGACAACGTCGTATTCGCCAATCCGCAGCTCGTGCACGGCGTCTGGCCGGCGCTGGCGCTGGTCGCCGTGCTGGCGTTTCTGGAGTTCCGCCACCGCGACCTTCTCGGTCGGTTCGTCTCGCCCGCCATGCAGGCCCGCCTGGCGTCGTCGGCGTCGGTGACACGCCGGGCCGTCAAGCTCGCTCTCGTGCTGCTGACACTGTTGTGCGGTGTCGTCGGGTTGATGCGGCCGCAGACCCCGGGTGGCACCGAGGCGATCGCCGCGCGCAAGGTGAGCGCGGACATCATGGTCGTGCTGGACGTTTCCAAGAGCATGCTCGCCGAGGATGCCGCGCCGAACCGGCTCGCGCGGGCGAAGGCCGACATCGCCGAGTTCGTCGACCGCGTCACCGGTCACCGGGTCGGTCTCGTCGCGTTCGCGGGCCGGGCCGTGGTGATGAGCCCGTTGACCACCGACTACGGCTACTTCCACCTGGTGCTGCGCAACGTCGACACGTCGGTGGTGTCCCGGGGCGGCACACGGATCGGCGACGCCATGCGCAAGGCCGTTGCCGCCTTCGGTCCGAATCGCGGGGTCTCCCGGGTGATGTTGCTGATCACCGACGGAGAGGACCACGACATGCCGTGGACGAGGCGATCGACGCCGGCATCCGCATCGTCGCCATCGGCTTTGGCAGCGAGGAGGGCAGCGAGATCACGCTCACCGACCCGGATACCGGGGCGAGAAGCCTCCTGGTCGACGCCGACGGGGTCGTGGTGCGTTCCCGTCTCGACGGCGAGCTGCTGCGCGAGCTGGCGCTCCGTACCGAAGGCGTCTACGTCCCCGCCGGCACCTCGGCGCTGGACCTCGACGCCATCGTCGAGGCGCACGTCGAACCCCTGGTGACCGATGCGGCTGCGAGGCTGCAGCGCCGGGCGCCGACGGAACACTACTTCTGGCTGGTGCTGGCGGCCATCGTCTGCCTGACAGCCGCGGTCTGGGTCGCCGGCACGGGACCCAGACTCGCCACGGGGCGCTGACATGGGACGTCTGGTCGCGTGGGTGGTTGTTGTGGTGGGCGTCGCCGCAGGCGCGGAGGAAGCCCCTTCCGCGGAACCCGTCGCACCGATCGCGGAGACGGCGACGCCCGACGCAACCGGTCCGGTCGAGCGGGAATCCGCCGGGGAAGTCCCCGAGCTGACGGCGCGCGGCCGCTACAACCTGGGCCTTGCATACTTCGGCGACGCCAATTACGAGGAGGCGGCCGCGGAGTTCCTGGCGGCGCGCGATAACGCCGGGCCGGATCCCGAACTTCGCTACCGGGCCGCGTTCAACCTCGGGTTGGCGTTGGCGGCCCAGGCGGGTTTCGGCGATCCCGCACCGGTGCCCGAACTGGACCAGGCACCCGGGGAACCTGCGCAGGAACCACCGACCACGCCGGAGCAAGCCATCGAGACGCTCCGCCAGAGCGCGGCCTGGTTCAACGATGCGGTGCGCCTGGCGCCGCCCGGAGACGACGATGCCAGGATCAATCTCGAACTGGTGTCCAAGTGGATTCTGCAACTAGCCGACCAACTCAACGAGGGCGACAAGCTCGAAGCGCGCCTCGACCGGTTGATCGACGATCAGCGCGGCGTACGCGACCAGTTGCGCGGGCTTCTCGCCGAGGTGGCCAACGCCGGCGCGGGTGCCGAGCCCGTCGGTTTCGCCACCGACTTCGAGGCGTTGGCGGTTCGCGAGCGAACGTTGATGGCCGAGGTCAGCGACTGCGTGGATCTCGCCGCCGAGGAACGCCTCTACATCGAGCAGACACCGGAAGAGGAGCGTTCTCCGGATCAACAAGCCCGCGCCTACCAGCTCGGCGCGTTGACCGACTACCTGGAACGTGCCCGCCAGTCCTTCAGCGATGCGCGTCGGCGCCTGCGCCGGCTGGAGGGCGAACGTGCCCACCGCCGCGTGGACGCCGCGCTTCGCGAGCTGAAACGCGCCCGCGAGCAGCTTTGGGATCCGGTCAGGGTGCTCCAGGCGACGGCTCGCGACGAGCAGCAACTGATCGTCCACACCCGCGCGCTCGCAACCTTCGACGACGCCTCGATCCAACTCGAAGAGACGGTGCCCGGCTGGTTGACGGCCAAACACCTGGTGGACCGGCAGGAGGACATCGGTGCCCGCGCAGGCGGCATTCTCGGCAGGTTCGAGGCCGTGGCGGACACCGATCCCGCAGTGCTGCAGGAGTCGGCCAAGCCCGGTTCGGAGCGAGTGCTCGATGCCGCCATCGAGGCGGTACCGATCCTCGACGATGGACTGGCCGCCATGCGCGGCGCGGTCTCGCGGCGAGTGCGGTCGGCGAAGAGGACAGGGCGTTGGCGGCCTTGACCGAGGTGATCGAGCTGTTCGCCGACGTCAAGACTCTGATCGAACTCGCGTACTCCGGTCAGCAGGGGGTTGTGCGGCTGCTGAACCCGAACGACGACGCCAACGCCCCCGAACTCGACCCCGACGACCGTGCCCGTGTGATCACCGAACTCGTGGACGACAACTTAGGAAGGTTGGCACGCCTCGAGTCGCTGCTCAGGGAGGAGGGAGAGTCGGCCGTTGCCGCGATTGACGAACAGAGTGCGGACGCCGCCGACGCCGCTAGCGCACGCCAGGCGTCCGGACAGCGCTACCAGTTGGCCGAGGAAGTACGACGACGGGCCGCCGAGGGACTTGCCGAGCTCGTGGACCACGTAGCCCGAGGTTCCGCCGAAGCGGCGCGAGCCCAGGCGGCCGAGACCCTGACGGACCTCGAGGAATTGCGCCGGCTGTTCTTCTCCATCGTCGAGCACCTGGCCGCGCTGCTCGCCGACCAGGGGGACACCCACGACGCCACGGCGACT
>JAGWBN010000055.1 GCA_021295875.1 Pseudomonadales bacterium | reverse complement strand
CGGTCCATTGATCCACCTTAACCCGCCGATGGCGAGTGCGCGACGGCGCTATCCCGGCGCTATCCGCGGGTTTTGACACCGATGCCATCCGTGCGGACGGCGTGGTTGGTCAGGGTGGCGATCTCGGCGTCGACGTTCTCGATGTCCTCCTGGAATTTCAGGATGACGTTCAGGGTGTCGCGGACCAGTTCGGGATCGAGGCTCTCGGTGTGCAGCAGGAGCAGGGTGCGGGCCCAGTCGATGGTCTCGGAGATCGCCGGCACCTTCTTCAGATCGAGGTCGCGCAGCTCCTGGATGAAGGTCACCAGTTGGCGGCGAAGCTCCGGCGGGATGTCCGGCACGCGGGCCTGGATGATGCGTTGCTCGAGATCGGTGTCCGGGAACGGGATGTACAGATGCAGGCAGCGGCGCTTCAGGGCGTCGGAGATCTCCCGGGTGTTGTTGCTGGTGAGGAACACGATGGGCGGGTCGCGGTGCGCCTTGACGGTGCCGATCTCGGGGATGGACACCTGGAAGTCGGAGAGGATCTCCAGGAGCAGCGACTCGAACTCGTGGTCGGACTTGTCGACCTCGTCGATCAGCAGGACGCAGCCGTCTTCCTCCTGCAGCGCCTTCATCAGGGGTCTCGGCTCGAGGAACTCCTCGGAGAAGAAGATGTCGCCGAACTCGTGCAGCCGAGTCACCGATTCGGCGAATCCCTGCGCCCCTTGGAGCACCTCGTCCACGGTCTCCTTCAACACCTGGGTGTAGAGGAGCTGCTTGCCGTACTTCCACTCGTAGATCGCCTTGGTCTCGTCGAGACCCTCGTAGCACTGCAGGCGGATCAGCGGCAGCGCGAACATCTCCGCGGTGGTCTTGGCGAGCTCCGTCTTGCCTACGCCGGGCGGGCCCTCGATGAGCACCGGCTTGCGCAGGTGGAAGGCCAGGTACACGGCCGTCGCGATCTGGTTGCTGCAGATGTAGCGGTGCGCCTCGAAGCTGTCCTTCAAGGAGTCCACCGACTCCGCCAACTGCTCGATGTCTGCCACGACGTCTCCTGAGCGGTAGCCCCGCCTGAGGCGTGGGCAAAGCGCGGCATTATAGCGCCCGCCACCAGCCCGACGCCCGGTTCGGGCCTGCGCTCGCTCACGTTCGCGTTTGCCGCTTGGTGCCAACTGCGGCGACAATGGTCCGGATGAACCTTTCCGATGGTCGACCCCTCGACGGTGTCCTGGTGGTGAGCCTCGAGCAGGCGGTCGCTGCGCCGCTGGCGACCTGTCGGCTCGCCGACGCGGGCGCCCGGGTCATCAAGCTCGAACGCACCAACGGCGACTTCGCACGTGCCTACGACACCGCCGCCAACGGTCAGTCCGCCTATTTCGCCTGGCTGAACCGGGGTAAGGAGTCACTCACCGTCGACATCAAGGACGAAGCGGACCGCGGACTCGTGCTGCGCATCCTCGCGAAGGCCGACGTGTTCGTTCAGAACCTCGCGGTCGGCGCGGCCGCACGGTCCGGCCTGGGATCGGACGACCTGCGCACCCGGTTTCCCCGGCTCATCACCTGCGACATCTCGGGCTACGGCGAGACCGGCCCGTACGCCGACATGAAGGCCTACGACCTGCTGGTGCAGGCCGAGGCGGGCCTGGTCTCGGTCAACGGCACGCCGGGACCCTACGGGCGCGTCGGCATATCGGTCTGCGACACGTCCACGGGGCTGTCCGCCGCCCTCGCCGTCAACGAGGCCCTGGTCCAGCGTGAGCGAACCGGGCTCGGCTCGGCCATCAAGCTGTCGATGTTCGATGTGATGGCGGATCTCATGGCGGTGCCGCTGTTGCATCACGACTACCTGGGGGCGGGGCCGGAACGCATCGGCCTGGCGCATCCTTCGATCACGCCCTATGGCGGGTTCGTCACCGGCGACGGCGTGACCCTGGTGATCTCGGTGCAGAACGACCGCGAGTGGGCCTCGCTGGCGACCAACGTGATGGGTCGGCCCGAACTCGTGGATGACCCCCACTACGCCACCAATCCGGCGCGCCTGGAGCGGCGGGAGGTGGTGGACGGCATGGTCCAGGAGTTCTTCTCCCGGCACACGCGCGCCGAGATGGAGGACAAGCTCCGCGCGGCGCGCATCGCCTACGGCGCGGTGAACGACGTAACGGGCCTGTCGGTGCATCCCCACCTGCGCCGGCTGACCGTCGACTCCGAAACGGGCGACGTCGAAGTTCCCGCCCACCCCGACGCCGCCGCCCAACCACCCCGGTCACCGCGATTGCCCCGCCTCGGCGAGCACAACGAACGGATCCGGCGGGAATTCAGCGACTGAAGGAGCCCACATGCCATCGCGCCGCAAGCTGATCGAACTCGACGACGACGAAATCCGCGACTACCTGGATGCGCAGAAGACGCTCATCATCGTCGGTAACGGACACAACGGCTATCCCCACCCCATGCCCATGTGGTTCGCCCGGGACGACGACGGGACGATCCGCTGCACGACCTTCGCCAAGAGTCAGAAGGTGCTGAATTGGCGCCGGGACCCGAAGGCAACCCTGCTCGTGGAAAGCGGCGTCGAATACGCGGAGCTAAAGAGTGTCGTGATCTACGCCAGTTGTGAGATCATCGACGAACTTGACGCGGTCAAGGACACACTGGTGGCGATCAATTCCCGCGGCCGGGATCTCGACGACGACGCGGAAGCCAAGCTGCGCGATGCGGTCTCGGGCACGGCTTCGAAGCGGGTCGTGCTGAAGTTCACTCCCGAGCGCTACGTCACCTGGGACCACGCCAAACTCGGCGGACGCTACTAACCGAATCCTCAATACGGAGACACGCGATGGACATCTCCATCACCTACTGCACGTCCTGAGGCTACAAGCCCAAAGCGGTCAGTCTGGCTGCAAAGATCAAGGACGCTTTCAACGAAGACGCCTTCATCATCGAGGGCGCGGGCGGCATATTCGACGTCAACGTCGACGGCAAGCTCGTCTACTCGAAACACGAGACCGGGGAGTTCCCCGACGAGGACGCCCTCGTCGAGGAAATGCAGGCGCTGTAGCGAGCGCGATGCTAGGGAAGGCGGGAAGGTCCCAATCAGACCTTCCCTAGAAGTTCGCCCGCACCTTCAACCCGAAGGTCCGGGGAGGATTCACCCACGTGTGCCAGCTTCCTGTCTGGAACACCGAGTCGAACACGAGCATGTTCATGCGCCGATCCGTGAGGTTGCGGCCCCACGCGATGACCTCGTAGCGACCGTCTGAGGTCCGTACGCCGACCTGGGCGTTGACGAGGCCGAATCCCTCCCGGAACTTCTCGGGGTCGAGGTCCGAGCCGGTGTTCACTTCGCCGATATAGGACCAGTTCGCGTTCGCGAGGAAGCGCCAGCCGGCAGCGGGGAGATCCCGCTCGAAGAATGCCGACAGGCTGCTCTGCCACAACGGCGACTGGGTCAGGCGCTTGCCGGCCAAGTGCGCGTTGGCCGGCACAAGTCCGTCCGCATAGCGGGCGTCGGTGTAGGTGACGCCCGCGGTGAGATACAGATCACCGCTCGGTGCGAAGCTCGACTCGATCTCGACGCCCCGGGCCACCGCCTCCTTGACGTTGCCGACGGTGAAACCGAGCCCCGTGAAGGTGTTGAGCTGGAAGTCGGTGAACGTGGTGTGGAACACGGCGCTGTTGATCGTCAACCGGCGATCGAGGAACTGCCCCTTGAAGCCCAACTCCAGCGAGTCGGAGGTCTCGGGGCCGAAGCGGCTCTGGTCCACCAGGTTGCCGTTGGCGTCGCGATTGCCCACGGCTTCCTGGTCCAGGTTGAAGCCGCCGGCCTTGTAGCCGCGGGCGAAGCTGGCGTAGAAACGCTGGTTGTCGGCGGGCAGCCACACGGCCTTGAGCGTGCCGGTCAGCTTGGATTCCTCCGCCGTATTGTCGTAGCTGGCGTTGTCGCAGAGCGAACTGATGGGCACGAAGGCGCAGAACGGGTCGCTGACCGATTCGCCGAACGGTGCACCGTTGATGATGGCGCCGGCGTTTTTCTCCTCGCTGGAATAGCGCAGTCCGAGCACGATCTCCGTGGTCTCGCTCACCTTCCACGCGTCGTGCGAGAACAACGACCAGCCCTCGGTGTCGGAAAAGAAGAGGGCGTCGTAGCCCTGTCCCGGGATGCCGCGGCCGGCGGGGTCGCCGTCGAGGAGCGGTGCGACCTGCGGGGCACCGATGATCGTCGCGAGGTAGATGGCCCCGTCTTCCGCGAAGCCGATGATCTCGTCCGACTTGAGCTCCTCCGTGTAGAAGTAGGCGCCGACGAGCCAGGCGAGCCGGTCGCTCTCCCCGTAGAGCTGGAGCTCCTGCGAGAAGTTCCGGAACGACTCGTCGGTATCGGTCGGCGCGGCGATGTCGGCGTTCGTGAAGTCGACGTCCTGATCCCGCGCCACCTCGAAGTCCCGCAACGCCGTGATGGACCTGAACGTCGGGCCCTGGGGCATGCTCCAGGTCACATCCACCGACTGCCCCGAGTCGCCAACCACTTCGTACGGTTCGGAGTTGACGCCCACGCTCGACGCGTCGTCGATCTCGAACGGCGTGATGTCGCCCCCGAGGGCGGCGACCACCGGACTCGTGGGACCGTTGATCCAGAACGGCGCAGGGCAGCAGCTCTCGTCCTTGTCCGTGTCGTCCAGAATGACCCGGACCTCCACGTCCGCGTTGGGCGTCCACAAGAGCTGTGCCCGCACCGACCGCCGGTCGCGGTTGTCGTAGGCGGCGTCGGTTTCGATGTTCTCGTAGAAGCCGTCGCGCTGGCGGTGGGCGATGCTCAGGCGCCCGGCCAGGACATCGTCCGAGAGCACGGCGTTGGCGATCAGACCGAGTTCCCTCGATTCGAGGTTGCCCAATCCGGCGCTCACCGAGAAGGCGTTGTCGAACTCCGGCTTGCGGGTGACGATGTTGACGGCGCCCGCCACCGTGTTCTTGCCGAACAGCGTGCCCTGCGGCCCGCGCAGAATCTCGACCCGGTCGAGGTCCGACAAGTCGTTGAAGGCAAGACCTGCACGCGATCGGTAGATGCCGTCGATGAAGGTGCCCACGGCGGCTTCGAGACCGGGGTTGTTGCCGGTGGTGCCCACGCCGCGGATACGCAGGGTGCCGCCGTTGGTCGTGCTGTTCGAGTTGTAGACAGCGACGGACGGCGCCACCTCCATGAGTCCGTAGATGTCCTGGACCCCCCTCGCCGCCAAGTCTTCGCCGGCGATCGCCGTAACGGCGATGGGCACGTCCTGGATCGACTCCTCGCGCTTGGTCGCGGTCACGATGAGCGTCTCGATGGCGCTGTCCGCCTCGGCCGACTCTGCGGCGTATGCCGTCCACGGCTGGCCGACAAACCCCAACCCGACCACGACACCAAGCATGACTCCATGCTTCATGGCTCCTCCAGAGGTATTGCAAAGGCACGGCGAGTGTACGCCTCGTTCAAGCGCAATCAAGCTCCGGTCACGACACGAAAACGACGTTCACGAAGCGGCCCGTCGGGGCGACCGTGCACCCTGGCGGGGGCGCTGTGGCACCCGTGACCGTGAACGATGAACGCGTCGAGACGGGGCCGTTATACAGGGGCGGCCCTAGTGGTCGCGCCGGGTTTCGTCTCGCCGCGTCGCCGTGGACAGGTTGGTGAGGTGACCCGTTGGGTTTTCGAGCAGACTCATGACCATGAGCGGCTCGTCGGAGACCACCTTGAGCCGCCACTTGCCGACACCGTCGCCCAGTGCGCCACTTTCGATTGCACCCGATTGCCCGGTCTCCAACTCCGTCGACGAGAGTCTCCGGGACGACCCGGCGGGCACCGTCGTCCGCACTTCCGAGCCCGGCGACGTGGCGTCGTCGTCGACGCCGACAATTGTGACCCTGGCGTCCGCTTCGCCCCGGTTGACCAGCCAGAGCACGCTCACCTGGTTCACGTTCTCCGCCGGGTTGAAGAACGCCACCCGGTACTCCCCCTTCTTCACCTCCGGCACCAGGTCGTGCATGGCCGTCAGGAACCCGTCCATCGTGCGGATGTAGGAACCCACGTCGATCTCCGCATCCCCATCGCTCAAGAGCTCCAGCCACCAGTCACCGTCCCCGGCGCCCGTGCTTCCCGTCAGACCCTTGTCCGTGTTCCCCTGCTCCAGGTCGTCGGAGTTGAACGACGCCACTTGGTCTACGTCCACCGCGACGGTGACAACTTCGTACTCCCGATCCGTGGCGTCGAACGCCTCGACGCGCACTTCGGCCGACGACGACGACAGGTTGGCCACACGTACGAACCCCTGCCGGCCCGCCGCGTCCGACGCCGACGGGAACAGCGGCACCGCGAGACTGCCATCCGCTACACCCGGCGTGCGCGGCAACGTCGACAGGTTCGTCAGATTCCCGGTCGGCGACTCGATCAGGCTGAGCGCCACCACCGGCCGGTCCGAGGAGATCGCGAGCCGCCACTTGCCCTCGCCGTCGCCCAGCGTACCGTTCGTTCCGGTGCCCGACTCCAACTCCGCCGCCGTCCATTCCCGGGCCGTTCCCGCCCACACGTCCACCTGAACCTCCGACGACCGCCCGCCCTTGTCGTCGGTGCCCGTGATGGTCACTCTCGCGTCCTCCTCGCCCCAGTTCACCAGCCGAAGCCGGCTGACCTGGTGGACGTTGCCCCCCGGGTTCAGGAACACCGCCTGGTGCAGTCCCGCCGTCACCGGTGCCGTGTCGTGCAGGGAGGTCACGAAGCCGTCCGACGTGCGGGCATACGACAGCACCTCGATGTCCAGCTCGCTCGCGAGCACGAGCCGCCAGATTCCCTCGCCCGGCGGGCCGACCCCCTCGGGGAGCCCCTTGACTGCGTTGCCCCCCTCCAGGTCGTCGGAATTGAAGTGCCTCACCTCGTTCGCGCCGATCTCCAGCGGCACCGGGCCGCGGCGCATCCCCGCATCGTCGATCGCCTCGACGAACACCTCGCCCGCCTTGTCGGAGTGGTTGATGACCCGCACGAAGCCCTGCCGGTCGTGATTCGACACCGGCTCGAACACGAGCACCTGCCCCTGGGCGCCGGCGTCGTTGTCGATGATCGTCCCCGTGGCTTCGCGTACCACCAGGATCGCGTTCCGAGGCGCCGACAGTTGCAGGCGGAGGTGTTCTTCCGGCTCGTCGATCCGGTCGTCCAGGACTGTCACCGACACGGTGGCCCGCGTCTCGCCCGGCGCGAACGTCAGTCTTCCCGACGTCGCTTCGTAGTCTTCGCCCGCCACAGCCGAGCCGTCACGCGTCCGGTAGGCGACTGTCACCGTCCGTGCGCTCGTCGTCCCGGCGAGCATCACGACGAACGCCAGCGTCCCGCCCTCGCCGCCGGTCGCCCCGGTGATCGACAACGTCGGCGAGCGGTCGTCGTCGAACACCGTCCCGGTCGCGGTCGCGCGGCCGAGGGTCGCGTTCTCCGGTGACGACAGGGTTACGTGGAACGTCTCGGCCGACTCGTCGACGTCGTCGTCCAACGGCGACACCGACACCGTCCTGGCCGACTCGCCCGGCGCGAACGTCAACGTTCCCGAGCCTGGCTCGTAGTCCTCGCCGGCGACCGCCGTGCCGTCCGAGGTGGCGTAGTCCACGGTCGCCGCCAACTCGACCGGCTCTTCCAGCGTCACCACGAACTCGAGGATGTCCGCTTCGCCGCCTTCGGCATCCGAGACCGAGAGCGACGGCCCGTCGTCGTCGGTGATGGTGCCGATGCCTTGCGCGTCGAGGAGCGGGGCTCCCGTCGCGCCCGAAAGGTCCACCACGAACGTCTCGGTCATCTCGATGCCGTCCCCGTCGACCATCTCCACGTCGATCGTCTGCCGCACGGTACCCGCCTGGAACGTCAACGACCCGTCGGTCGCCTGGTAATCCTCGCCGGCCACCGCCGTCACGTCCGACGTGGCATAGGCCACCGTCACCGGCCCCTCGACCTGCCCGCCGAGTGTCACTTCGAAGGATAGTCGGACCGCGTCCTCCGATCCCGTCGCGTCGGCGATCGAGAGCCCGGTTCGATCGTCGTCCATGATCGTCCCGCAGTCGCAACAGGCAATGGCGCTACAACCGCTCCAGGGGCACATGTCCGACCCCGCACGCCTCTGGAATCGCACATTGACCGGTTGTTGCAGGGTCATGACGACGGCCTCCACGGATTCGTCGATCCGGTCGTCGAGGACCTCGACCCGAAGGGTCTTCGCCGTCTCGCCCGGCGCGAATGTGAGGACTCCCTGCTGGTGTACGAAGTCGACCCCGGCTTGTGCCTGGACGTACGCCGGCGGATCCTCCGGTTCGAATTGGTCCGTGGCGTAGGTCACCGAAATGGTCGCCTCGCTCGTCGTCGACAGCTTCACGACGAAATCGAGGAGTCCGGGCTCCGCGCTCTCGGAACCACGAATCGTCATCAACGGACTCTCGTCGTCGTCCCGTATCGACCCCGTCCCGATCGCGTCATCCAGGATCGCCCCGACCGGGCGGGAAAGCACCACCGAGAACGTCTCCACCGCCTCGTGCACCGCATCGTCCGACAACGCCACGGTGATCGTCCTTCGCGCGGCGCCCGCATCGAACGTCAGCTTGCCCGTGGTCGCGGCGTAGTCGCGCCCCGAGACGGCGGTCCCGTCGGCGGTCGCGTAGTCCACGGTCGCCGGGCCGCGGGTCTGCCCGCCGAGGGTGACCGTGAACGACAGTGCGCCGTCGGCCTCGGACGCGGACGCGTCGCTGACGGACAACCGGGGCACTCCATCGTCGTCGCGGATGTCATCGACGGTTTCGTCGGCCGAAGCGTCCGCCACCGACGGCAAGGGCAAGACCTGGGCGTTGGCCGACTCGACGAGCGAGATCTGCAGCAAAAGGACCAAGACCGACGTCCACCGACGAACGACCGATCCGGCGCGGACGAACGCACCGCCTCTACTGCTGGGATTCCGACAGGACATCCTTGCCAAACAGCCCGCACGCCCCGACTCCCGACCATACCACTACGGATCTGTCCCGATCATGCCCGCAACGTCGGTCTTGTCGGGCGACGAAGACCCCGATCAGTACTTGTACGTCTCCGGTTTGAACGGTCCTTCGGCGGAGACGTTGATGTATTCCGCCTGCGCCGGCGTCAGCCGCGTCACCACGCCGCCGAAACCCGCCACCATCAGCTCGGCGACCTCCTCGTCAAGCTTCTTCGGCAGCACTTCCACGGTCACCGGCGCTCGCTGGTCCGGATCCTGGTCGGCCCAGCGCTGCTCGTAGAGGTGAATCTGGGCGAGCACCTGGTTCGCGAACGAGCCGTCCATCACCCGGGAGGGATGTCCCATGGCGTTGCCGAGGTTCACCAGCCGGCCTTCGGACAGCAGGATCAGGTAGTCTGCCCGATCGTCGCTGCGGAAGACCTGGTGCACCTGGTCCTTGACCGCCTCCCAGCGCCAGTTCTCGCGCATGTAGGCGGTGTCGATCTCGTTGTCGAAGTGACCGATGTTGCAGACGATGGCGCCGCGCTTGATGGACCGCAGCATGGCGGAGTCGCAGACGTTGCTGTTGCCGGTGCAGGTCACGAGCAGATCCGTCTCGCCCAGCAGGCGCTGGTCGATGTCCTCGAGCCGACCCGTGTTGTTGCCGCCGACATAGGGCGAGACGACCTCGTAGCCGTCCATGCACGCCTGCATGGCGCAGATGGGGTCGATCTCGACGATGCGCACGATCATGCCTTCCTGGCGCAGGCTGGCGGACGATCCCTTGCCGACATCGCCGTAGCCGATCACCATCGCCCGCTTGCCCGCCATCAGCATGTCGGTACCCCGCTTGACGGCGTCGTTCAGGCTGTGCCGACAGCCGTAGCGGTTGTCGTTCTTGGACTTGGTGACGGAGTCGTTGACGTTGACCACGGGCACCTTGAGTTCGCCTTCGTCGAGCATCTCGTAGAGGCGGTGCACCCCGGTGGTGGTCTCCTCGCTGATGCCGTGTATGCGCTCCAGCATGGCCGGGTATCTCTCGTGGATCATCTGCGTCAGATCGCCGCCGTCGTCGAGCAGCAGGTTGGCGTCCCAGGGCTTGCCGTCCTTGAGGATCGTCTGTTCGATGCACCAGTCGTACTCATCCTCCGTCTCGCCCTTCCATGCGTATACCGCGATGCCGGCGGCGGCCATGGCGGCGGCGG
>JAGWBN010000257.1 GCA_021295875.1 Pseudomonadales bacterium | reverse complement strand
CTGGCCGTCGCGACCCTGCTGATCGTCTTCGCGGTGCTGGTGCTGCTCACGGTGGAGTGGCTGCGGCGGCGGTCGAGCGAAGCCCCGGCCTGACCGTCGACCCATCGCACAGGCCGACGAACCAATCCGGTCGGGATTGGACACGGGCGACGACAACGCGCCCGCTAGATAGGGCGCACCGTCGCCCTTGCCGGTGTCGTTCAGCACCGCCCAGACGCCGTCGTAGACGATCCAGCCGAGCGCCAGCACGATGGACTCGAAGTAGCTGCCGACGACCATCCCTAGCCTTGCCCGAACTCACCCAATGGGTTATATAGACGTCCCATGCAAACGGTAGCGGAGACGCCGACATTCACACGCCAGGCCAGCAAGCTATTCACCGACGACGAGAAGCGGGAACTCATCGACTTCCTCGCCGCAAACCCCCTCGCCGGCGATGTCATTCCCGGCACCGGGGGCGTTCGCAAGCTGCGCTTCCGGGCCGCGGGCGCCGGCAAGCGCGGCGGCGCCCGCGTCGTCTACTACCACGTCGGCGAAGACAGCCCGCTGTACGCGCTGCTCACCTACGCGAAATCCGCTCGGACGGACCTCGGGCGGTGGCGACCCTCGCCGCCAGCATCAAGACCGAAGCAAGGAGCAACCGACCATGAGCACGTTCGGCGACGATCTCGTCCAATCCCTCCGCGAGGCGCTCGCGCACGCGAAGGGCAACGGGCCGGCCATCATTCATCCCGCCGTCTCGCCTCGCGAGGTCCGGCAGGCGATCAATCTCACCCAGGCGCAGATGGCGCCCCTGGTGGGCATGAGCCTCTCCGGCTATCGGAAGTGGGAGCAGGGCGCCAGACGCGTCAGCGGACCGGCGGCGACGCTCCTCCAAGTCATCCGCAAGGAACCGGATGCGGTGCGGCGCGCCCTGCTCGACGGATAGCACCGGTCGCCCGAGAGGATTTCATGGCCAACATGCAATGCGAACAGATCCTACAATGGACTGACTGCCACCACATCGAGGCGGGCTGTCACCGGTCAGGTCCATCGACGATGGACCGCCTTCTGCGGCCTGGACGAGGTGTTCACCAGGTCGGATCGAAACGCGGCGGAGAGCACGAGGCGACGATCCGCGACCTGCACGCCAAGATCGGCGAGCTGACGGTGTAAACGCTACGGGCCCGCACGCTCGATGACGGCGTGCACGGGTTGTAGTGAGGTCTTCGACTCTCCCGCGAGTTCGAGTTCCGCGAACCGTTTGAGGGCGACTTCGTGGTCGAACAGGAGTTGCACGGTTTCGCGCTCCTCGCCGGGTGCCATGGCGAGCAGCTCCCGAAACCGCTCGATGGCGGGGTCGAGGATGGTCATCATCTGCTCGAGGGCGTCCGACCAGGCAAATCGCGAGTAGGCGGCCACGGCGGCATCCACGGCAGGGAAATCCGCTGCCGAGTCCGGGTCCGCATCATCGCCGAGCAGTGGCGCGAGTCGGTTTCCCGTCACGTGCTCGAGTTCGGCGAGGACCTTCCACTTGGCCCGGTGTTCGGGATCATCGGTGACTTCGGCGAGCTGTCCGAAGAACGCCCTGCCCCACTGCTCTCCGCGCCATGCCAGGAGGATGCCGTTCCGGTAGTCGTTCATTTCGGTGCTCATCGCATCCCTCCGTCGCTCGCCGGCCCAAGTGTGAGGCCCCTGCGGCAGGTTCACAGGCACTTGCGCGCCACTGGCTATACTGAATACGTCTCAATCCGGGGTCCAGCAATGATTGGATCATCTCGCCGACTACCCGGCGTCGTCCTGATCGCAGTTGCGACAATACCCCTCATCGGTCAGACCGAGGAAGAGCCCTCCGCCTTCGCTCCGGTGACCGACGCCATGCTCGCCGACCCGCCGGCGGAGGATTGGTTGACGTGGCGGCGGACCAACGACGCCTGGGGCTACAGCCCGCTGGATCAGATCACCGCGGCGAACGTCGCCGAGCTCGAGCAGGTGTGGACGCGACCCCTGCGCCGGGGGAGCCAGACGGCGACGCCCCTGGTCTACGACGGCGTGATTTACATGCCGAACCCGAACGACGTGATCCAGGCGTTGGACGCGGTCACCGGCGAGTTGATCTGGGAGCACGCGCGCGAGACTCCCGAATCGGCCCGCAGGATGGCCGGGCTGCTCGGCGGCAACAACCGCAACATCGCGATCTACGGGAATCTCATCATCGACACCGGCATCGACGCCAGCTTGTTCGCCCTCGACGCCGAAACCGGGGAGATGGTCTGGCAAAACCTCGTTCTCGACTACCGCGAGAACCCCGCCATCCAAGGCGCCGGGCCAATCATCGCCAACGGCAAGGCGGTCTCCGGGCGAAGCTGCCTGCCCTACCGCGGCCCCCACGCCTGCGTCATCGTCGCC
>JAGWBN010000054.1:2606-18667 GCA_021295875.1 Pseudomonadales bacterium | reverse complement strand
GGCGAGGCCCTGGTGGAACTTTCCGAACGCCTGTTCGCCGCCGGTGTGCTGCCGTACTACCTGCACATGCCCGACGCGGTGGCCGGTACGGCGCATTTCGATGTGCCCGTCGAGCGCGCCCTCGCGCTGCATCGGCACCTCGCCGAGCGCTTGCCCGGCTACCTCGTGCCCCGGCTGGTGCGCGAGACCCCGGGCGAACCGGCCAAGGAACTCGTCTCCGCGCCCCAAGGGCGTGCCTCCGCTTGAACGTGACGGACGACCAAAACAGCGCCCCACGGTTCCTACGGACCCATGCACTAGCCGCAGCGGCCGCCATCGGCTACGCGGTCGCGTCCGCCGTCGTCCTGGCGACCTGGCACGTCGTCAACGACCAGTGGAGCGATGAGGCCATGGACCGCTACGGCAGGGCGCTGGCCGAAGACCTGGCCCACCTGGCGCTCGAACCCCTGCTGAACCAGGACCGTATTCGCCTGGGTGTGCTTGCCGAACGCCTGGCGAGGCGGCCCGAGGTGCGCCGCATCGCCGTCTACACCGTCGACAATCGCCTGTTCGTCGTCGCCGGCGATGCCCACTCGTCGGACGTGCCGACCTTCATCCGCCCCATCGCCGTGCAGGACACCGTAGCCGGCGACGTCCAGGTGGCGCTGAACGCCGATCGTTTCGGACTTCCCGTCATCCGGCTGCTCGAGTGGGGTTGGCTGGTGATCGTCGGAGGGCTTTTGCTGGTCGTGGTGGTGGCGACCTACGTCAGCCAGGCCGGCCGTCAACGGCAGAGGGCCCGAACCGAGGCGAAGCATGGCCCGGTCGCGCCGGTACCCACCTACATGCTGGTCGCCAATCTGGTCGAGGCCCAGCGCAGGTCGGCCAGCCAACGCGGTCGCACGCTGCGACGCGGCATGGCGGTCGCCGAACGCATCGCCAATCTGTATGCCGGACAAACCGAACAGGCCTCGGATTCCGGCGTGCTCCTCAGGTTCCAGGCAACCGCGGCCCCGGAGCGCGGCTTCGAGGTGGTGTGCGCGGCCCTGTTGCTGCAGCGTCTGTTGAACGGCCTGGACGGATCGAACGGCGGGGGTCCGAGCACCCCCTCGGGTGACGGCGACCCGTCCAGCGCTCCGTTCCGCTATGGCCTGGACCTCTCGGGTACCGGCACGGCCACCGACGCGGCTGCCGCCGGTCCCACCGCGCGCGTCTCCCCTTTCGCCAACGTCCTGTTGCTGTCGTCCCTGGCCCCGCCCGGGGAACTTGCCATCGGCGAGACCGCCTACGACGCCATCGACCGGCCCGCGCGGCTCAAAATCGACGCCCTCGACAATCCCGCCGCCCAAGCCCTGTCGGTGGGTTTGGCCGTTCCCCGCGGGATCATCCGCGGGATATCGGCGGAGTACGAAGCCCTGCTCGACCGCCAGGCGGCCGTGATCGGCAACGGCGCCGACGCCTCAGTCGACCGCTAGGTTCTCTGATCAAGCCCGTCCATCGGCTTGATCAGGCACATCCCTGTGCCGCGCTAGGGAAGCTCTTGTTCAGAGCTTCCCTAGCCCGTCCACCCGCTGGAATCCGCGCGGCAGCAGCCGGCCGCGCTGCGCCCGCTGGCCAAGATAGTTGTCGATGTCCCGGAACCTGAGCTTCGTGTGGCGTGCGCCGGCGTGTACCACGAGCCGGTTCTCCGGCCCCAGGACCGTCACCGCCACGACGCGTTCGCCAGCTTCCCGGAACGCTTTCGGGGGAATGTTGATGAGCTTCTGTCCCTTGCCCCGGGCCAGCACCGGCACCTCCTCCAGGGGGAAGACCAGCAACCGTCCCTGGTTGGTGACCGCGGCCACGTGCGATGCGTTCAGAAACATCACCGGTGCCAGCGCGGTGCCTCCGGCGGGGACGTTCACCACCGCCTTGCCGGCCCGGTTCTTCGAGACTGCGTCGCCCAGGGTGGTGACGAAACCGTAGCCGGCGTCGGACGCCATCAACAGTCTCTGCGCGGGTGCGCCGAGGGCGAGACCGACGAACTGCGCGCCGTCGGGTGTCTTCAACCGTCCCGACAGCGGCTCGCCCTGACCGCGCGCGGACGGCAGGGTGTGCGGCGGCACGAAGTAGGCGCGGCCCGTGGAGTCGAAGAACGCGCAGGCATCGTTGGTCTTGCCCCGCGCGGCGGCGGCGAACGCGTCGCCCGAGCGGTAGGACAGCTCTTCGGGGTCGACCTCGTGGCCCTTGGCCGCGCGCACCCAGCCCTTCTCGGAGAGCACCACGGTGACGGGCTCGGTGGACAGGAGATCGGTCTCCGAGAACGCCTGGGCTTCCGCGACGACGGCGATCTCGGTCCGCCGGTCGTCGCCGAACTTGTCGGCGTCCGCGGTGATTTCCTTCTTGATCAAGGTCTTCATGCGCGCGGGCGAGCCCAGCGTCTGCGCGATGCCTTCGGCCTCCTCCGTCAGTTCCTTGTGCTCCCCGGTGAGCTTTGCCTCCTCGAGCTTCGCCAACTGCCGCAGGCGGAGGTCGAGAATCGCGCTCGCCTGTTCGTCGGACAGCTCGAACTTCGCCATTAGCCCGGCTTTCGGGTCGTCTTCCTCGCGGATGATGCGGATCACCTCGTCGAGGTTGAGGTAGGCGATCAGCAGGCCCTCGACGACGTGCAGCCGCCGGCGAATGCGCTCCAGGGCGAACTCCAATCGCCGGCGCACCGTCTCGGTACGGAACTTGAGCCATTCCACGAGCAGCGCCTTGAGTCCCAGGACCTTCGGTCGCCGGTCGAGACCGATGACGTTGAAGTTGATCCGGTAGTTCCTCTCCAGGTCGGTGGTGGCGAACAGGTGGCTCATCAGGCGGTCCACGTCGACCCGGTTGGAGCGCGGCGTCAGCACCAGGCGCGTCGGGTTCTCGTGGTCCGACTCTGGGCAGCTTCTTGGCCTGCATCTGCGCGGCGATCTGCTCGGACACCTTGGCCGGCGAGACCTGGTAGGGCAGGCCCGTGATGACGATGTCGGCCGGCACACCGCCACCGCCGTTCTCTCGCACGTAGCGGGCGCGGGCGCGGATCGAGCCGCGACCGGTTTCGTAGGCCGCGAGGATCTCCTCGGGCGGGGTGGTGACCACCGAGTCGGTGGGGAAGTCCGGACCCGCGATGTGCAGCATCAGGTCTTCGGTGGTGGCGGAGGGCCGGTCGATCAGGTGGATGCAGGCGGTCGCCACCTCGCGCAGGTTGTGCGGCAGGATGTCGGTGGCCATGCCCACGGCGATGCCGGTGGCGCCGTTCAGCAGGACCATCGGCAGACGGGCCGGCAGCTGTTCGGGCTCGTTCAGCACGCCGTCGAAGTTCGGCACGAAGTCCACCGTGCCCTGGCTCAGTTCACCGAGAAGGACGTCCGCAACCGCGCCGAGGCGGGCTTCGGTGTAGCGCATGGCGGCGAACGACTTGGGATCGTCCGGAGCGCCCCAGTTGCCCTGGCCGTCGACCAGCGGATAGCGGAACGAGAACGGCTGCGCCATCAGCACCATCGCCTCGTAGCAGGCGGACTCGCCGTGGGGATGGAACTTGCCGAGGACATCGCCCACCGTGCGCGCCGACTTGGCGAACTTGGCGGTGGCCGACAGGCCGAGCTCGGACATGGCGTAGACGATGCGCCGCTGCACCGGCTTCAGGCCATCGCCCACATGGGGCAGGGCGCGGTCGTTGATGACGTACATCGAGTAGTCGAGATACGCCCGCTCCGTGTACGTGCGCAGCGGCAGACGCTCGCCACCGTCATCGCCGGTCGGATGGTGTCCGTTGGTTTCGCTATCCATAGCCCCGAGTCCTCTCAAGGGTCGTCTTGCGCCGCCGGAGACTTGCCGGCGCGCTACGTTCTTCGATGCCTTGCCGCCCTAGGCGGCGTTGGCCTGGTTTCCTTTCCTCTCCAGCCAGTCGCGCCGGTCGGCCGCGCGCTTCTTGGCCAGCATCATGTCCATGATCTCCGCCGTGCGGGATTCCGAGTCGATGTCGAGCCGCAGCAGGCGCCGGGTGTCCGGGGCCATGGTGGTCTCGCGCAGCTGCAGCGGGTCCATCTCGCCGAGGCCCTTGAAACGTTGGACCGTCGGTTGGCCGCGGTGCCGTCGTTCCGCCGCGACCTTGTCGAGAAAGCCTTCCTTCTCGGCCTCGTCGAGGGCGTAGTAGACCTCCTTGCCGACGTCCACCCGATACAACGGCGGCATCGCCACGTGGACTCGTCCCGCACGTACCAGCGGAGCGAAATGCTTGAGGAACAAGGCGCACAAGAGCGTCGCGATGTGCAGTCCGTCCGAGTCCGCGTCGGCGAGGATGCAGACCTTCCCGTAGCGCAGTCCGGAGAGGTCGTCGGAGCCGGGGTCGACGCCGATCGCCACGGCGATGTCGTGGACCTCCTGGTGCCCCAGCACTTGGCCCGTGTCGACCTCCCAGGTGTTCATGATCTTGCCCCGGAGCGGCATCACCGCCTGGAACTCGCGATCCCTCGCACCCCGTGCCGAGCCGCCCGCCGAGTCGCCCTCGACCAGAAACAACTCGGTCCGTTCAAGATCCTGGCTCGCGCAGTCGGCCAGCTTGCCCGGCAGCGCGGGTCCGGATGCGATCTTCTTGCGCGCGACCTTCTTGCTCGCCTGGGCGCGACGCTGGGCGTTGGCGATGGCGATCTCGGCGATGCTGCCGCCTTCGGCCGGATGTTCGTTGAGCCACAGGCTGAAGGCGTCCTTGGCCACCCCGGAAATGAACACGCTGGACTGCCGGGACGACAGCCGCTCCTTGGTCTGGCCGCTGAATTGCGGTTCCGCGAGCTTGGCCGACAGGACGTAGGCGCATTGCTCCCAGATGTCCTCGCCGCCGATCCGCACGCCCTTGGGCAGCAGGTCGCGGAACTCGCAGAACTCGCGCAGCGCCTGCACCAGGCCGCTGCGCAGACCGGTCACATGGGTGCCGCCCAGGGGCGTCGGAATCAGGTTGACGTAGCTCTCGGTGACGACGACGTCGTCGTCGGTCACCCACTGGATCGCCCACTCGACCTCTTCCTGGTTGCCCTTGGCCTCGTGGACGAACGGCTCCGCCGGCAGCCGCTCGCCGGGACCCAGCGCTTCGGTCAGGTACCCCGCCACACCGGCCTCGTACTGCCAGGCGCGGGTCTCGGGTTCCCCCGATGGCTGTTCCACGGCCAGCGACACGGCCAGGCCCGGACACAGCACCGCCTTGGCCCGCAGCAGGTGCTCGAGCCGGGGCATGGACAATCGGATGGTGTCGAAATAGGACTCGTCGGGGAGGAAGCGCACCAGCGTGCCGGTGTTGCGTTTGCCGACCGTGTCGACGACTTCCAGCTTGCTGACCGGTTCGCCTGCCTCGAAGCGCTGGCGGTGCAGCGCGCCGTTCTGCTTCACTTCGACGACCAGCCACTTGGACAATGCGTTGACCACCGAAACGCCGACGCCGTGCAGACCGCCGGCGTAGTTGTAGTTCTCGTTGTCGAACTTGCCGCCGGCGTGCAGCCGCGTCAGCGCCAGTTCGACCCCGGTCAGCTTGTGCTCGGAATGCACGTCCACCGGCAGACCGCGGCCGTCGTCGATCACCTCGATGGAGCCGTCGGCGAACACGGTCACCTCGATGTGCTGCCCGTAGCCCGCGAGCACCTCGTCGACGCTGTTGTCCAGGACCTCCTGCACCAGGTGGTTGGGCCGCGTCGTATCGGTGTACATGCCCGGCCGCCGGCGGACCGGCTCCAGCCCGGTCAGCATCTGCATAGAGTCATCGCGTTCGCGCCTCGACGCGGGCGGTGTCACCAGAGATTTCGCGTAGCGGAATCTCGGGCGACCGCGAAGCGGTCGCATAATCGGCGGTATAGCGCTTGGTGGTCACGACTTCCCGCCTCTTCCGGCAAGGTGGGGGCGGTCCGTCAGGTCGAGGTTGAGTTCGAAGTCCTCGACGCGGCCCACCTGCGACTCGACCGAGCCGTCGGCGGCGAGGGTCAGCCAGCGATAGCCCGGTTTCAGCTCGTCCAGGGCGAAACCGGGCGTGTCGCGGGCGAACTGGAAACAGGTCGACGGCGTACCGAGCACCGGCACCCCGCCGTCGATGGCCAGGTCCCGTTGCTGGTGGATGTGGCCGAACACGTAGGCGTTGGCGTGGGTCGCGACGAGGGTGCCGATCAGATCGTCGCCGTTGTCGATGCGGTGCCGGTCCAGCCACGGGCAACCGATGTCGACCGGGCAGTGATGGCCGGCGACCAGCACGTTGGACGACCACTCGGTCAGCACGGTGTGCAGACGTTCGAGTTCGTCGCCGGAGACACTGCCGCCGACCTCGCCGTCGACATGGGTGTCGACTCCCGCCAGGCGCCAGCCGTCCACTGTCAGGTCCGCCGTCGGCAGGGCGGCTTCGAAGTCTGCGCCGTCATCGTGGTTCCCGGGAACGCACAGCATCGGCCCCGAGTAGACCTCCCGAACCGTCGCCAGAAAGAGGGCGTAGGTATCGGGCCCCGGCAGATCCGCCAGGTCGCCCGTGGCGAGCAACGCATCGGGAGTGCGCTCGGCCAATGCCCTGTCGAGGACCGCGCCGAGACTCGCGTGGGTGCAAACCCCTAAGAGCGTGGCTTCGGGGTCCGGTAGGAGGTGGCAATCCGTTACCTGTAAGACGTGAAGCCGATCCTTGTCTTCCGTCATTCGCGTTGTGTTTCCTTGCTACGAGCCGATCATCACCAGCTCTTCGTTGGCGACACCGTACCGTAGGCACGCGTTGAGGAATTCTCGAAGGAACCGGTTGATCTGGGCCTTCTCATCCGGTTGCCGCATCTTCGCGTTCGGGTACTCGTAGACCGGCTCGAAACGGCGTTGGCCCTGATACTCGATAACCTCCGCGCAGCGCGTGTCGTGGTAGAGGCGCACCTTCATTCGGGTCTCGCCCACGCCACCGCCGGCAGCCTCCTGACGCAACGTCAGCACCGTGGTGTAGCGGCTGCGGTGAACAACCTCGAAGGTGACCCATGGAGCGCCGGTGTTGCGGAAGATCCTGAAGTGATGCCGGTCCTGGCGAGTCAAGTCCGGCATCAGGCGCGTCAGCCGCATGTAGTTGCCGTCGCACTCTGCCAAGTGCGCGCGAAGATCGATGTTGTACGGCCTACGCCTCATTCCCGCGGTTCCCCTTCCCGCATCGGGAAGTGTTGATGATTCTAACCGCAGGTTCGTGCCATTTGCATCGCGCTCGTAACAAAATCATGGTCGACGACGGGAGTCGCCGTCGCCTGCGTAGAACCCAACGAACGTCGCGGGGCAATGCCCCGCGTGCATTTTGTTAGACTCATCGCCGCCGCCGACGGGGCGGCCGACCTCGTGATCGAAGGAATTCCGATGAGACACACTTCAAAGTCCGGGGCGAGAGACATCCTGCAGCCGCTCGCCGCCGCAGCAGCCCTCTCTTTCGCCGCTTCAGCCGCCGGGGCCGACATCGGCGAAATCTACGCCGAAGCGGTGAACAAGGATCCGATTCTCGCCAGTGCCCGGGCGAACCACGCCATCAGCAGGGAGCAGGTCACCATCGCCCGCTCGCAGTTGCTGCCCAATGTTTCCGCCGGTGCGAGCCGCTCGAAAAGCAGCAGCGCGACGGACGCCGTCGACCTGAACCCGTCCAGCCCCAACTTCGGCAACACGAACCCTCCGACACACTTCACAAGCCAGAACTGGGGGGCCAACATCAACCAAACCGTGGTCAACATGGGCACCTGGTTCAATTTCCGCAGCGCCCAGGCCCGTGCCAAGCAGGGGGACTCGGAACTCGAGACCGCCGCCCAGAACCTCATCATCCGCGTCGCCAGCGCCTATCTCAACGTCTTGACCCAGCAGGCGAACCTGGAGTCCGCCGTGGCGGGGGAGGAAGCCGTCCGCCGCCAGCTCGAACAGGTGCAGCAGCGTTTCGATGTGGGCCTCGAGGCGATCACCGGCGTGCTCGAGTCAAAGGCCGCCTACGATCTTCAGGTGGAGACGCGCATCCAGGCCGAGAGCGATCATCGGATCTCGTTCGAGGCGTTGCGCACCCTGACCGGCGTGGCCTACGACGCGATCGACGGTATCGTCGCCGACCTGCCCATCGTCGATCCCATGCCCAACGACGAGGAGGAGTGGGTTCGAACCGCCATGGCGACCAGCCACGCGGTCCGCGCGGCCCAGGAGGGTCTCAAAGGCGCGGAGCACGACCTGAAGAACGCGATGTCCGCCGGCCTGCCCACCATCTCGGCATCCGCAAGCTACGGCAACAACAGCGGTGAGAGGAGCTTCCAGGGGATCGTCCTTCCCGATCAGGGCACCACGACCTCCAAGTCCTATGCCATCAGTCTGAACGTGCCGCTGTTCCAAGGGCTCCGCGTGCATGCCGGGGTCCGCCAGGCACGCCTTGGGCTGGAGCGCGCGCGACAGAACCTGATCCAACAGGAGCTGACCGTATCGGAGGAGGTTCGAACCCGGTTTCTGACCGTGGTGACCGACGTCGTCCGGGTCGCCGCCCGGGATGAGGCCATCAAGTCCACCCAAGCCGCTCTCGAAGCGACCCAGACGGGCTACGAAGTGGGCACGCGCAACATCGTCGATGTGCTCAACGCGCAGCGGAACCTGTTCCAGAGCCAGTTCAACTACCACCAGTCGCGCTACAACTACCTGCTCAACATGCTGCGCCTGAAGCAGAGCGCGGGCACGCTCAGCGCCATGGACATCGACCGGCTCAGCGAGCAAATGGATGCCGCCAACCCGGTGCAACGAGGTCAGTAACGGCCGGTCTCTATCGACGCATTAGACCGGTTTGGCGGCGACGCGCTCGAGCCGGCTGCAGAGTTTGTCGACCACGGCCTGGCGCGCGCCGCGGTTGGACTCAACGACCTCCTTGGCCCGCTCGCCCTCCCGGGCGCACCTGGCCGGATCGTCCAGCAATCCTTCGACGACCTCGACCATGTCGTCCACGCCGGACACCGGGTGAAGGCATCCCGCGGCGGCGAATCGGGCACAGATCGCTTCGACGTCGAACCGCGCCGGACCCATCAGCACGGGCAGACCGTGGACGGCCGCCTCGATGGGATTGTGGCCACCGGTGCGGTCGAGGCTGCCGCCGACGAAGGCGATCCTCGCGAACGGGTAGAGATGCGGCAGCGTGCCCATCACGTCACCCAGCAAGACGTCGACGTCATGGGCCCGTTCCGACAGCAGCCCCACGGATAGTCCCCGGTCGGCGACGAGACGAAGCACCTCCGGGGTGCGCGCCGGGTGTCGCGGCGCGAGTATGAGCCGCAGTTCCGGAAACCGCCGTCGCAGCCCGAGGTGGGCGTCGAGCACGACGGTTTCCTCGCCCGCGTGGGTGCTGCCCGCGATCCACACCGGCGAGTCGCCGAAGCCGAGGTCGCCGACACCGAACGGATCGGGCGGCATCTCGGCGTCGAACTTGACGCTGCCCATGACCTCCACCGACGCCGCACCGAGGGCACGGAACCGTTCGGCCGTGTCCTCGTACTGGCAGAGAATGCCGTCGATGCGTTCCAGCATGCGGCGGGTGAACGCGCCGATGCGCCGGTAGCCCCGGTAGGAACGGGCCGAGAGGCGGGCATTCACCAGGTGGACCGAAGCGCCGCGCGACGATGTCTCGGCAACGAGATTCGGCCAGAGTTCGGTCTCCATGATCACCAGGGCCTTGGGTCGAACCCGGGCGAGGAACCGCCGCACCGCCCACGGGTAGTCGTAGGGCGCGTAGCAGTGCTCCACCGACTCCCCCAACAGGGTGCCGACCCGTGCGCTTCCCGTCGGCGTCATCGTGGTGACCAGGATCGCGTCGCCTCGGAAACGTTCCGCCACCGCGCGGATGAGCGGCGCCGCGGCGTTCGTTTCGCCGGCGGAGACCGTGTGGAACCAGATCACACCGCTGGACACTTCCGCCGGTACGCGCCCGAAGCGCTCGGCGATGCGCTCGCGGTACGCCGGCTCCCGGCGGGCACGAATGAACAGGCGCGCCCACACCCACGGCAGGGCGAGGTGCAGCA
Source organism: Pseudomonadales bacterium (assembly GCA_021295875.1). GTDB lineage: Bacteria > Pseudomonadota > Gammaproteobacteria > Pseudomonadales > Azotimanducaceae > VXYL01. The sequence goes on along the minus strand of JAGWBN010000054.1, from coordinate 8,669 downwards.
CGATGTTGTACAGCAGTCTCGTCATCGGCAACTGGCCGGGGGCGATCCGAAAAGGTTGTATCCTGACAGGATCGCATGCGATTGAAAGGACGATGGAGGGGGATATGAAACGCGTCGAAAACGGATGCGGCGCCCGGTCGCGTCGGGTCGCGGTAGCGGCCGCCTTGGCGACGACCACGGCACTGACGGCGAACGCTGGCACCTTCGAAGGTGTGGTGCGAGACACCGAGGGCGACGCGCTTCCCGGCGTGATGGTGCGCCTCACCGACGACGTCTCAGGCATATCCGAGTCGGTGTTCACCGACCCCACCGGCGCCTTCGAAATCACCACGCGACTCGAAGGCGAACTGCACCTGCGTCTGCGCACGCCGTACTACCGGGATGTGGCGGTCACTCTGGACGCACCCAGCACGGATCTGGATCTCGCGATGACGCCGATGGCCGACGCCGAGGAGGTCTCCGACAGCCTGCCCGCGGCATACCACTTCGGCAGCCTGCCCTTCGAGACCGGCGAGGACGCCCTGTTCAACCGCCACCAGTTCCAGCGCGACTGTCTGACCTGCCACCAGATGGGCAATCCGCTGACGCGGTTTCCGCGCACGCCCGAGGGCTGGGTGGAAACCATCCGGCGGATGCACGCGATGCTCGGCAACTTCGACGCCGAGTTGAGGGATCGGCGTTCCGTGCTGCTGTCCGAGGGATTCGACGGCAAACCCCTACCGGTTCGTCCGGAGTTTCCCATCGACGAGTCGCTCTACCGCACCCGAATCATCGAATACCGCATGGAGCGCGGCATCGTTCCCCACGACGCCATCGTCAACCCCCACGACGGGCTGATCTACACGGTGGACCAGGGTGCCGACCACATGGCCGTCACCGATCCCGCGACCGGCCAGACCGAGTATGTTTCCCAATCGGGCGGCGGCATGGCCTACCGGGCGTTCGGCTCCGTCGCCGGTGAAATCGCCGTCTTCAACGGCCGCAACGGGCCGCACTCCCTGGCCCTGGGACCGGACCGCAAGTACTACGTCACCAACACCAGCACCAACAGCATCGGCGTCTTCAATCCGGCCACGCGCAAGTGGGAGCCGTCGCACAGGATCGGAGGCCGTGCCATCTATCCGCACACGATCCGTTTCGACGCCGACGGCATCGCCTGGTACACGCTTGCCGGTTCCGAGCAGGTCGGCAACCTCGATCCCGCGACCGGCGAGACCCAGCTCGTCAACCTGCCGCGGGTGAGGCCCGGCGGTATCTCCAGGGGCACGACGCCCTACGGCATCGACATCGAGCCGGACACGGGCATGGTCTGGTACAGCCGCCTGTTCGGCGACAAGATCGGCCGCATCGATCCCGAGACCCTGGAGGTGACGGAATACGACTCGCCGGTGCGCGGGCCGCGACGCATGCGCTTCGACGCCGACGGCATCCTCTGGGTGACGGGCTACTCGGACGGCACCCTGGCGCGCATCGATCCGGACGGCTTCGCGAGCACGGTCTATTCCATGCCCGGGTTCGCGCCGGGCTTCCGGCCCGCGCCCTACGCCCTCGGCGTGCATCCGGATACCGGCGACATCTGGATCAACGAGAACATGACCGACCGCATCTACCGCTTCATCCCCGCCGAAGAGCGCTTCGTGGTCTACCCCGTGCCCTTGACGGGGACCTACACCCGGGATGTGGACTTCACCGCCGACGGCAAGGCGTGCATGTCGAACAATCCGGTACCCGCGGCGGCCCTGGAGGGCGGCGTGCTGCAGCTCATCTGCATCGACGTGGCCAAGATCGAGGTGAGCGCGCTCTGACTTCGAAGCACCCGACCCTGACCGTCGACGCGGCCATCGTCGGCGCGGGGGTCGCCGGCCTGTGGCTCGCCAATCTGCTGAGTGCACGGGGTCTCTCGGTTGCGGTGTGCGACGGCAACGCTGTCGGAGGGCAGCAGACCCTGGCATCCCAAGGCATCGTCCACGGCGGCGGCAAGTACGCCCTGGACGGTCGGGACTCTCCCCTGTCGCGGGCGCTCGCCGACATGCCCGGGCGGTGGCGCGCCTGTCTTCGGGGAGACGGCGAGATCGATCTCCGCGGGGTCCAGGTGCTCTCCCAGCGGGTTACCGTGTATGGGCCGGACGGCACTCGGGACGAACTCGACGAAGTGGTGGTCGACGTGCCTGCGCTGGTACGCCGCCTTGCGGAACCCGTCGCGGACCGGCTGCTGCCGTGGTCGGTGCCCGCCGACTCGATTACCCGGACGGCGGCGGGTGTGGAGCGAGTCGAATGCGGCGAGTACGCGATTCGCGCCGATACCTACGTGTTCGCCGCGGGCATCGGCAACGAGTCCCTGGCGTCGCGCGCCGGTTTCGACGTCTCCATGCGGCGGCGGCCGCTCAGGCAGCTCGTCGTGCGCCTGCCGCGGCCGGTCGCCTTGTTCGCCCATTGCACGTCCGACAACGCGGGCGACGGTCCCTTGATGACGGTGACGAGCCACGGGAACGCCCTCTACGTGGGCGGGGGCGTGGCGGAAGACGACGCCGGGCCCGACGAGCACATCCGTGTCGTCCGAGGTCTGCTCGCGAGGTACTTTCCCGCCCTCGATCTCGACGGCGCCACCTTCGTCGACGTCAGCGCCGTGAGAGCCGAACCGGGGGTAGTCTCTCCCGATGCAGACATCCGCGAAGCCAGGGATCCGTTCGTGACACGACGGGGCAACTGCTTCCTCTGCTGGCCGATCAAGATGAGTCTGGCGCCCCGGCTGGGCGATCTCGTGCTGGCGCAGTGGGGTAGCCGCGAGCCCCTCGCGCCCGGATGGACGGGCCACCCGGGAACACGTCCGGCCTTCGGTCGGCCGCCCTACGCGACGCCGCCGTGCTGAGACGTCCACTTGGCAGCACGGGCGTCCGCGTCTCCGCGCTCGGCCTTGGCACGGTCAAGTTCGGCCGCAATACCGCCGTCCACTACGCGCGCCCGTTCGAACTGCCGAACGACGCCCAGATCGCGGAACTGCTCGCCACGGCGAAGTCCCGGGGCGTCAACCTGCTCGACACCGCGCCCGCCTACGGCAACAGCGAGTCACGGCTCGGCGAGGCGATCCAGGATTGCCGGGATGACTGGGTCGTGTGCACCAAGGCCGGCGAGGAGTTCGACGGTTCCCGGTCGCGCTACGATTTCAGCGAAGACCATGTCCTGATGAGCGTCGAACGGTCCCTGGCACGCCTACGCACCGACCGGATCGAAATCGTGCTGGTCCACTCCGACGGCCGCGGCGGCGCCCAGATCGAAGCCGCGGGGGCGTTTCGCGCCCTCGCGCGGTTGCGGCGCGAAGGTGTCGTGACGGCCATCGGGTTCTCGGGCAGATCCGTGACCGACGGTCGCTCGGCGATGGGCCACTCAAACGTGCTGATGTGCACGATCAACGCCGTCCACAGGGAGGAGGTACCCCTGGCCGCCGAAGCAGCCGGAGCGGGAGTCGGCGTGTTGGTGAAGAAACCGTTCGCCCAGGGTCGTCAGACGGACGTGCGCCAATTGGCCGAGATTGCGACGCTACCCGGGGTCACCGCCGTCGTCGCCGGCACCACGTCGTGCGAACACCTGGAAGCCGCCGCCACGGCACTCGGCCAGGTATCCTCTGATCAAGCCCGTCCATGGGCTTGATCAGGAGCAGAACAAAGACGCCTTTTTTGTCCGCAAGCGCAGGAGTCTTGCGAAGCAAGACTCCAAACGCGCCCGTCAGGGCGCGCGGTCGCACCCTAAGCTGAGCGGATGCGTTCGACGAGTTCTGACGTCGAGCAGTCCTCGACGAGCCCCAGGACGTGCACCTCGCCGCCGTATTCACGAACCAGGTCCGCTCCGACGACCTCGTGCAGGGCGTAGTCGCCGCCCTTGACGAGTACATCGGGACGGATCTCGGTCAAGAGCGTCTCGGGCGTCTCTTCGGAGAACGATACGACCCAGTCCACCGAGGAGAGTTCCTCGACAACGCGCATGCGTTGTTCGAGGTTGTTGACCGGGCGTCCGCGGCCCTTCAGGCGGCGCACCGAGTCGTCGTCATTGACGGCGACGATCAACCGGTCGCCCAGTTGGCGTGCCGCCTTGAGATAGCCCACATGTCCCGCGTGGAGGATGTCGAAGCAGCCGTTGGTGAACACCACCTTCTCGCCGTTGCTCTGGGCACGGCTCACCGACGCGGCAAGGCGGCGACGGCTCGACGGCACGGGAACGACACGCGAGTCGCTACGCAGGGCCAGGTTGAGTTCGGGAAGGCTCACCGCCGCCGTTCCGCTCTTGGCGCACACCAGACCGCCGGCGACGTTGGCGACATGCGCGCTCTCGGACCGCGACCAGCGTCGTGCCGTGCACACGCCCAGCGTGGCTGCGACGGTGTCGCCCGCGCCGGTGGAGTCGTAGACATCGATGCCCAACGCGGCCAGGTGCCGGCAGTCTCCCGATGCCTCCAGCAAGGTGAGCCCCTCACCGCCGCGGGTCAGGGCGATGGCCTCCACGCCGCTGCTCTTCGCCAAGGCGCTGCCAGCTTGGCGGAGTTCCGCCTCCTCCGGCCAGCGGCCGATGGCGCGCTGGAACTCCCGACGGTTGGGTTTCAGGATGGTCGCGCCCCGATACTCGGCGAAGGGCTTGAATTTCGGGTCAACGATCACGGGGACGCCGGTCACGGCCCGGATCACAAGCTGAGGATCGTTGACCGCCCCCTTGTCGTAGTCCTCGATCACGACCGCGTCCGCGCCCCGGCGACGACGTTCGGCGCGCTTGGCGACCTCGACGGCGATCCAGGAGGGCATGGGAGCTTCGAAGTCCATGCGTGCGATCTGATTCTGCCTGCTCACCACCCGTTCCTTCAGGGTGGTGCGCCAGTCTTCGGCGACGACCAGATCGGTTTGGATTCCCGCTGTTTCCAACAGGCCCGCGATCGTGCGTCCGTTAGGGTCGTCCCCGATGGCACCCACCAGGGTGCAACGGGCACCCAGCGAGACCACGTTCAGGGCGACGTTGGCGGCGCCACCCAAGCGATCTTCGCTGCCGTCCACCTGCACGACGGGCACGGGCGCTTCCTGGGAAATATGTTCCGCCCGACCGTGCAGATATCGGTCGAGCATGACGTCCCCGACAACCAGAACGTGAACGCCGGGCGCTGAGGGTAGTTGCCGGGTCATCGCCGTAATGCTAGCACACGGTTGATAGTCCGCACTCTGCCACAAATAGCAGCCACAAATAGCAGCCAGCCAGTGTGCGTGGCTACCGATCCCAACCACCAACCCCCAAAGCGCGGTACCGGAAAGCCAACGCATCTTCCGAAAACTCCCTTGTGACGCGCTGCGTTGCCGTTTCGACATAGTCGGCGTGGTGCGGCGGCCAGCGTCGGGCGCGCGCGTCACGCAGCCGGGCGAGAAGCTCGGCATCGGTCTGGAAGTAGCTCCCGCACTGACCGAGGACGAACCTTGGACCCGGTTGGTCCGCGGCGATTACCGGCGTTCCCGCCGCCAAGGCCTCCAGCAGGGCGAGACCGAATGCCTCGCTGCGGGTCGAACACGACAGGATTGCGTCGTAAGCCCCGAGAAGCTCACGGGCATCGGACCTGAACCCGGCAAGGACGACCCCGTCGCCCGCTTCCCGGGCGACCCGATCCTGCAGCGGACCGGTGCCGATGAACACCAAGTGCGCGGTGTGATCCTCGGCGCGATAGCGGGCGAAGACATCTAGGGCACGCATAGGGTCCTTCTTGGGATGCAGCCGCCCGATCACACCGACGACAAAGGCATCGTCCGGGACACCCAGCGCGGCCCGGGCCCCGCCCCGGGCCTTCAGGCCCGCCCGGATCCGGGCCGCATCGATGGGATTCGGCAACACCACGGGCGAGCGTACGCCGGCATCGCGGAGATCCTCCGCAACCGGAGCGGACACGCCGGCGAACCGGGTCGTCCGTGGAGCCCAGAGGCGGCGCCTGATGCGGCGCGAGAGGCGGGCGAACATGCCGAACTCGTGGGCGACGACGACGTGCTGCGAAATCGACTGTCGCCGTGCCAAGGGGACCCCGACGCGATACGCGCCGTAGCG
>JAGWBN010000054.1:1643-2553 GCA_021295875.1 Pseudomonadales bacterium | reverse complement strand
GCCGGCGGCTGGAATCCGCGTGACTCGAAAAACACCGTGCGGACCCGGAAGCCGAGCCGTGCCAACGCCTCGGCGTGGCCAGCGCACACCTCGCCGAACGGCGGGTGGTCGTTGGGGCAGAGTTGCAGCGCGTTCGGCATCGCTCTTCATTCCGCAGTCGAGGCCGCACCGCTCCGGTCAGCGTGCTTGGTGACCAGCAGGTCTTCCATGACGAGATAGCCGAGGTCGGAACCGGTGAATATCGCGAGCGCGTCCTCGGGCGTGCAGGCGATGGGTTCGCCCCGACGGTTCAGCGAGGTGTTGAGAACCACCGGGGCACCGGTGAGGTCGCCCAGGCGCTGCAGCAGCGCGTGGTAGCGCGGGTTCGCCTGCGGCGTCACCACCTGGGGGCGAGCGGTACCGTCGACGTGGACGACTTCGGGAATCCGTTTGCGCCAGCCGGCGTCGACATCGAAGGTGATGGTCATGAACGGCGCCGGATGCCGGCAACCGAGAATGCTCTCGGCGACATCATCGGTCATCGAAGGGCAGAACGGGCGCCAACGCTCCCGGTACTTGATCTCGGCGTTGATGCGCGCCGCCATGCCCGGCACACCCGGACAGCCGAGGATGCTGCGCGCGCCGAGCGCCCGGGGACCGAACTCCATGCGCCCCTGGAACCACGCCAGCGGGTGTCCGGCGGCGAGGATCTTCGCCGCACGACGCGGCACGTCGTCAAGCTTTTCGACGCCGACACCGTCACACTCTTCGACGGCCGCCCGGCACTCGGCGGTCGAGAAGGCGGGCCCGAGATAGACATGGTCCATGGTCGCCACGCGATCGCCGCCGGCGTTGGCCACGTGGGTGGCCGCGCCCAATGCGGTTCCCGAGTCGCCGGCCGCCGGCTGCACGAACAGCCTGTGCACATCCG
>JAGWBN010000054.1:0-1581 GCA_021295875.1 Pseudomonadales bacterium | reverse complement strand
TCCCGCAGGTGGTGGTCGATGAGATCCAGACACGCTTCCTCGTAGGCTGCCTGCATGGCGGCCGCATGGTGGATGTACGGCTCGTCCGCGTCGTCGCCACGTCGAGGTGGGCCGAGCCGGCGCACCAGGCCACGGCCGAAGTAGCGTCCCCGGTCGCCGTCCCGGTAACGCCGCAGCCCAACGGTGTTGACGAGCCGCGTGTCGACGCGCAGTTCGCCTTCCCGACAGCCCAGCAACGGCGCGAAGTCGAATCGCCCCGGGTCGCCGTACGGCGCCATGCCCATCACCTTGTACTCGCCGTCGAGCATGCGGAAGCCGAGATACTCGGTCAGGGCGCCGTAGACCCCCGCGAGCGAGTCCGGGTCGTAGAACTCGCGGATCCGGCCAATGGCCCCCGCTTCGCCCACGCCGAAGAACGTCGTCGCGTACTCGCCCTTGCCATCGACCCCCAGGATCGCCGTCCGACCTTCGAATCCCGACAGGTGGTAGGCACTCGACGCGTGGGCGAGGTGGTGCTCAACCGGCACGAACGTCGTCCGGGCCCAGTCGATGCCGAGGTCGTTCCCCAAGGCGAGGACGCGGGCGCGGTTGCGGCGGTAGCGGCGATTGCCGTTCAGGATCGCATCCAGCGCGCGGTCCGGCGCATGCCAATGGCGGCGCGCGTAGTGCCAGCGCGCGGGTCCGAGTAGAGACACCGGTGCATACGGAAACGCCACGGCGTCCAAACGACGGGGATCCATGTCCACAGCGTCCAGGCAGTAACGCGCAGCCAACAGCGGCATGCATTTCTCGGCATGCTTGACGCGGGTGAACCGCTCTTCCTCCGCCGCGGCGACGACCTCGCCGTCGACCAACAGGGCGGCGGACGGATCGTGGCCCAGGGCGCCGGACAACCCGAGGACGATCAAGCCGGCCTCCCATCGAACAAGCGTTGCCGTTGTTCACTGGCAGCCGGCGCAACGTCGTCCCAGTTGCGCAGAAACCGCTCCACGTCCCGGCGATGGCGTTGCTCGAACCGCCGCCTGCCGCGGTGGAACACCGCCGCATCGAGGTCGAGCACGGTCACCTCGTCGCCGACGACGAGGAAGTTGCTGGCCTTGGTGTCGCCGTGACTGAGGCGCGCCGTCCGCAATCCCCTGAACAGCATGTGCACGCGATTCGCGAGGTCCGCGTCGAACCCACCGCAGCGCACGGCTTCGGCCAACGGCGTGCCATGGGCGTAGTCGAGGACCAGATACGCGATGGCTCTCCCGACCCGCAACCGAGGCTCCTCGATGAGCGCCCGCGGCCGGGGAGTCGCCACGCCTGCGAACCGCAGTCCATGGCCTGCACGCCAGGCACGGCGGGCACGACTGCTGCGCAACCTCTGCCGGAGGAGATGGCGAACGTCCTTGACGTTGTAGCGCTTGATCATGAAGTCGCCGACACGAACCACCGTGGCGGTGTTGCCCGCCTTCACCAGCGAGCCCGCCGCCATCGCCGCTTCCGGGTCGGCCAAGACCGCCTCCAGGGCGGGGTCGTCGTCGCCCCGGCTCCTCACCACGCGGCGACCGTGGTCGTCACCGACCGAGAAAGCGGTGC
>JAGWBN010000256.1 GCA_021295875.1 Pseudomonadales bacterium | reverse complement strand
ATGACGATCTCATAAGGAGATTTTGTCAAATGAGTAGAAAAACGAGAAAGCTGATATGGTCAGCGCCCCTGGTGGCGGTCTTAGCCGTCGCCGGCGCCTTGGCCATGTTTGTGATGCTGGCGCCCAACGGGGCGCAGGCGCACGACGCGACCCTGCCAGGCGCGCCGATGAACGTCGAAGCCGAGGCGGTCAACGCCGAATCCATCAGACTGATGTGGGACGCGCCGGCTGATGGCGGCTCCGCCATTATCGGCTACCGCATTGACTATCTTGATGGCGGCGGTGGCATTATCTGGCAGGAACTGGTGGCCGATACCGGCACCGCCGACGCCGAGTACACCGACGACTACCAACTCAGCGCTAATGAGGATCGAGCCTATCGTGTGTTCGCCATCAACGCGCTGGGAACCGGCCCAACTTCCGCGGTGGCATACGGTAATACCAATTCTGCGCCCGCTACCGAGGCGCCGGGTGCAGTGACGAGCCTTTCCGTCCGTCAGGGCGACGGTGCAAATGCACCCACCCAGCTCAAGCTGTCCTGGTCCGCCCCCGCAGATGACGGCGGTTCGCCCATCACCAGCTACCGCATCTACATGGCGAGAACGTCTGATGGTGTGCCGGCTGAGACTGTGGCTGTAACAGCCTCCCCCGATTTCACCGCTGCCTCTCCCAACCCGATCGTCATTGACACCGATAGCGCGATGACCAGCTACTCACTGATGGACCTCCGCGCCCAGCAGACCTGGTACATATCGGTGCGCGCCGTCAACAAATCGGGAGCCGCCGGCGCAGATGCGGTCAGCACAGCGGACGCTCTGCAACGGGTAGGGACTACAGGTCTGGCCATCAACCCCGACCCGCCAACGGATCTGAGAGCGGTGGCAACCGCCGATAACGCAGTCGCACTGTACTGGTACTGGCCGATGGCTGACGGCGGCTCCGATATCGCCGATTTCAGGGTCGAAGTGAAGCGCGCTGGAAAGAGCTGGCCAGCAGGCAGTGAGGCTGAGGCGGATGACGAGGATGCTCTCAACACCGCGCTTTCTGCTGCCGACGGCGACGGAAACGCTGCCATTGCGGCGGCCCTCAATACAGACGGCTCTGCTGAACACGCCCACGCCAGTATCCCCGCCGACCTTGATGGCGATGGGACGGATGATACCAACCCGACCCAACGGACACTGACCTACCGGGTGTTCACGGAAACCGCCGCAGGCAATCGCAGCGGCCCATCCAACGAATACACGGTGACGCTTGATGCATCCGGGGCAATCCCGTTTGCGGACGCTGGTGGTACTGCCATTACTCCCACGGCAACGCCACCTACGCCAGCCGTTGCGGGCGTGCTCAATCTCAATTGGGATCCAGTAGCCAACGCCGGCGCCGGCTATCGAATTGACTACGCCGTTGGCGATACGGGCAATCTCCAGTGGCGACTGGCGGAGCCCAACATGATCTTCACGGACCTGCCGTACAAACACGGTAATCTGGAAGCGGGGGAACATCGGTATCGCGTGTTTGCGCAGCCGCTCCGCCGTGCCGTGGCGTCCAGCGTCTTCCGTGGCACTGCGGCAGCCTCCTCCGCTGCAGCAGCGCCCGGCGCGCCGACAGATTTGCAAGGGACCGTGGTGAACGCGGGCCAAATCGACCTGGAATGGACCGCTCCCGAAAGCGACGGCGGTTCGGAAATCACCGGCTACCGCATCGTCATGGCAACCGGAGCAGGCGTCCTGCCTGGCGCCGGCAGTACTGCGACGGCTACTCCTGACTTCACCGCCGTAGATGCTACCGTCACAATTGATACCGATGATGACGGGACCAGCTATTCACTGACGACCTGGCAAATAGCGGTTTACGCCCTCAACAGTGAAGGTAACTCCGCCGCTTCGGCTGGCCCTATCACTCTCACCACTACGGAGTTTGGGGCTCCTGCCCCGCCGATAGGTCTGCTGGTTGAGGAAGCCAGGAACTCCAACCTGGCGGGTCGTAACCAGCGCGGCGTACTCCTGCTCTGGAACGCTCCGGAGCCCCCGGACGGCGCGGCGATCACCGGATACCAAATCCAGTGGAAGGAGGACATGGAGGGTGAGGACTACTCAAGCCTCACGATTACGGCTGCAAACACTCTCCGTACCCACCATACCCACGCTGATGATCCGGAAGAAGATGAAGTACGTCTCTACCGAGTCAGGACGGTCGCGAACTCTAGCTTTGA
>JAGWBN010000053.1 GCA_021295875.1 Pseudomonadales bacterium | reverse complement strand
TCCTTCAGGGCGTGGACGTCGTCGGCACGGATGTGGCGCGCGTCCGGCCGCGGATGAACGGTGATCCCGGCGGCGCCCGCGTCCAGCACGACGCGAGCGCAGGCCACCACGTCCGGTCGCGCGCCGCCCCGGGCGTTGCGCATCAGGGCGATCTTGTTGACGTTGACGGAAAGCGCCGTCATCGGTCCTCCGTCGGCGTCGGCGCCTTGCGTCCCGAGGAGTCGTCACCGTCGCGGGGCAGCGACGGCAGTTGGCGGGTGGCCGCGAGGTAGGCGAAGCTGCCGCCGACGAGGATGAACGAGACGGCGAAGCCGGAGACGAACTTGTAGTACACCCAGGTGTCCTCGGTGAACGTGTAGGCCACCCAGATGTTGACGGTTCCCGACAACGCGAAGAGCCCCGCCCAGCCCCAGGTCAAAGCACGCCATGCCCGGTCGGGCAGCACCAGGACCTTGCCGAGGGCCCGCTGTACGTAGTTGCCCCGGCCGACGAACCGGCTGCCGATGATCACCAGCGCCAGGATCCAGTTCACCACCGTGGGCCGCCACTGGATGAACAGCGGATTGCGGAACACGAGCGTCAGGGTGCCGAACACCATCGCCGCCCAGAACACGAACCAGACCTGCCCCGGGATCGGCCAAGACATCAGCTTGAAGACGGTGACCTGGATCGCCGCGGCAGCCATCAGCGCAGCCGTGGCGTAGTAGATGTCCCGCCCCGTCGCGAGCCAAACGCCGAAGAACGCGACGACGGGGAGAAAGTCGATGATCGGCTTCATTTACCTTTGGACATCCGCCCGGCTCGAGCGCGGGTGCCAATCATATCGCCAAGTTCTGTGGAACACGCCGAGCGTCGATGGTGGCGGGCTGCTCAAAACTCGTGAAGCTTGGACCCATCCCCCTAAGTCCTTACGACGCGCCTCCCCGTCGACCACCGACTGCGCGCAGTTAGACCGATCCGCGTTGCATCCCCAATTGGGATAAGCTACGCTCCGAACCATGCGGATCGTCTCGAAACGAACGTTGCGTTTGTTCTGGGAACGGCAACATGAGGCAGAGCAGCCACTCAAGTCATGGTACGCAATCGCCTCCAAGGCCGATTGGTCTTCGCCTCGGGACGTCAAAGCGACCTATGGGAACGCAAGCGTTGTCGGTGGCGACCGTGTTGTCTTCAACATAGGTGGAAACAAGTATCGGCTAATCGTGCGCTTCGACTATCCGGAGAGAATCGGCTTCGTACGGTTCATTGGTACTCATGGCGAGTATGACCAAGTCGACGCAACAGACGTCTAAGGAGGCCCGAATGGACATTCGACCGATAAAGACCGAGGACGACTACGATGCCGCCCTGGTGCAGATAGATCGTCTGATGGGTGCCCCGCCTGACACCCCCGAAGGCGATCGGCTTGAAGTTCTTGTGACATTGGTCGAGGCGTACGAAGGTGTCCATTGGCCAATTGAAGCCCCCGACCCAATCTCGCTGATCACCCACATCATGGAGGCAAACGGATGGAGGCAGAAGGATCTCGCCGTTCTGATTGGATCTCAACCGCATGCATCCGAAGTTCTCAGACGTCGACGACCCTTGACGCTATCAATGATCCGGGCATTGTCGACCGAATGGAATCTCCCGGTTGACACGCTCGTCCGCGAGTATCCGTTGGCAAGCTGACGTTGCCGACGTGGGTCGCCCTCAGACGGCTCGCGTACTCGCGAGACACGCTGGCGTTCTGGACGGGTGCCCATCTGGACAGTTGAACAAAGTCCGATCGGGTCGGGGTGACGGGGTTGCGCCCGTCACCCCTCCCACACCACCGGACGTACCCCTTGTCCTCGCCCGTCTTCGTTTACGGATGGCCTCGGTTTGATCGACACGCGCTAGGAAGCTCTTATTCAGAGCTTCCCTAGCGTTACGAGCCGAAACACCCAACAATAGGGGCGATTTGGGGAGGGTTCCAAGTGGCGGACGATATCGTCGACGTGCTGATCGTCGGGGCGGGGGCGTCGGGTGCGGCCGTCGCCTGGAGCCTCGCCGAGACCCGCATGCGCATCGTCTGCCTCGAACAAGGCGGCTGGATGAACCCGGCCGAATATCCGAGCACCGGCCGTGACTGGGAGACGCGGGCCGGCAAGGAGATGCATCCGAGCCCCAACGTCCGCAAGCGCCCAACCGACTACCCCATCAATGACGGCGAGTCGCCCATCGCCATCGTCAACTTCAACGGCGTCGGCGGCAGCACGATCCTCTACTCGGCCCACTTTCCGCGTTTCCACCCGTCCGACTTCCGCGTCCGGACCCTCGACGGCGTCGCCGACGACTGGCCCATCGACTACTTCACGCTGGAGCCGTTTTTCGCCGAGAACGACAGCAACATCGGCGTCTCGGGACTCGCGGGCGACCCCGCCATACCCACGCACCAGCCGCCCCTGCCCCACATCCCGATGGGCCGCATGGGCGAGACCATGGGGCGCGGCTTCAACGAGCTCGGCTGGCACTGGTGGCCGTCCGACAGCGCCATCATCACCCGCCCCCACAACGGCCGCGACAAGTGCCTGAACCTCGGCCCCTGCAACACCGGCTGCGCCCAGGGCGCGAAGAGCAGCGCCGACATCTCCTACTGGCCCATGGCCGAGCGTGCCGGGGTCGAACTCCGCACCCATTGCCGGGTCCGCGAGATCACGGTGGACGACCGCGACAGGGCGACGGGCGTCACCTACTTCGATGCCGACGGGATCGAACACCACCAGCGGGCCGAGGTCGTCATCGTCGCCTGCAACGGCGTCGGAACGCCCCGGCTGCTGCTGAATTCCACGTCGGCACGATTCCCCGACGGGCTCGCCAACCGCTCGGGGCTCGTCGGCCGCAACCTGATGCTGCACCCGTGGGGCCTGGTGGTCGGCCATTTCGACGAACCGCTGAAGTCCAACTTCGGCCCGCAGGGATGCTGCATTCTGTCGCAGGAGTTCTACGAGACCGACACGGACCGGGGGTTCGTGCGCGGCTACAACATGCAGATCACCCGCGGCGGACCGCCCGTGGGGACCGCCCGCGGCGGCATCGCCCAGGGCGCGATCCCGTGGGGCGAAGGACACCACGACGCCTTCGACCGGTTGTTCGGACGCTCGATCCACCTCGGCATCTGCTGCGAGGACCTGCCGGAGGAGCACAACCGCGTCACCCTCGACCCCGAGCTAACCGATTCGAACGGCATCCCGGCGCCGAAGATCAGCTACACCCTGAGCGAGAACAGCCGGCGGATGCTCGACCACGGCTCGGGGAAGGGCGCCGAGGCCATGGCCGCAGCCGGCGCCGTCAAGGTCCAGCAGATCCCGTCGCCGCTGCGCATGGCCGGCTGGCACCTCCTGGGAACGGCGCGCATGGGCACCGACCCGGAACGTTCCGTGGTCAACGAGTGGGGCCGCAGCCACGACGTGCGCAACCTGTTCCTCGTCGACGGCAGCGTCTTCGTCACCTCCGGGGGCGTCAACCCGACCACCACCATCCAGGCCGTCGCGCTCTACATCGCCGATTCGATGAAGCAACGCCTCGCCAATCTGTTCGACTGAGCTGAACATGGCAAGCGACGAGATCATCGGTTCCGATAGTCCGCTCACGGCCGAGCAGCGCGACGTGCTCGCCATCGTGCTCGATCTCATCGTCCCGGCCAGTGTCGACGGTCGCCGCCCGAGCGCCGCCGACGTGGACGTGCTGGGGTACATCAGCGCGTCCGAACCCGGAACGCTGACCGAGCTTCGGGGCGAACTCGATCAACTCGATGCCGACGCGCGGGAGCGTCACGGCGAGGGTTTTGTCGCACTGAACGCCGACGTCCGGCAGGCCCTCGTGGACGACATCCGTGCCGCCGAGCCAGGCTTCATGCGCTCGCTCGCGATCCAGACCGTCACCTGCTACTACCAGGACGACCGGGTGCTCGAAGCGATTGGCGTGGAAGCGAGGCCGCCGTTCCCCAAGGGCTACGAGGTGCCGTCGGGCGACTTGACGCTGCTCGACCCGGTGCGCAAACGCGGTCGAGTCTGGCGGGAGACTTGAACATGCCGGTTGTTCGGACGACGTTGGTCGCCTGCGCATTCCTGCTGGCCGTGCCGGCCGCCGCGGCGGACGACGACCGGCCGTTCTGGCATCCCGACGCCGGCACGCCGGCCGAGCGGTTCGAACTCGCCAAACGCACGGAACCGGAACTCGTCGCCTTCCTGCGGCGGTTTCCCAAGGGCGCGGACCTGCACAACCATGCGGGCGGCGCCATCTACAGCGACTACGTCATCGACGCGGCGCGGGTCAACGGCTTGCGCTACGACCCCGTGGCGAGGCGATTCACCGCCGGCGAGGAAGCGCACACGGTGAGCCTCGATGAGCTCGAAGCCGATGCGGCCATGCTCAAGGCCTTCTTCGAGACGGTGAGCATGCGCGGCTGGTATCCGAACACCGACGACGGCCACTACCATTTCTTCCAGACGTTCTCGTACCTCGGCTCGGCGCAACGCACCGAGACGCAGAGACTCACCGAGATCGTCCGCCGCAACCGCTACCAGAACGTCAACTATCTGGAGTTGATGGCGTTGCCGACGCCGACCGAGGCCCTGTCGCGGTTCTACCGGGTGTCGTGGACGCTCGATCTCGACGACCTGGCCGCCAGCCTCGCCCCCTTCGAGCCGCTGATCGACGACCCGGTGGTGCACGCTTCGATCACCGCGTGGCTCGACGAGCGCGCGGCCGAGATCTCCACCGAACTCGGTCTCTCCCCGCCCCTCGGCGAACCGGGGAGCGATATCGCCCTCGGCTACATCGGCTCGCTGTTGCGGACCGGCACCATGGAGCGGTTCTTCGTCGGTGCCGTCTACACCTTCACCGCCATGCGCGCCGACGACCGGGTCGTCGGGTTGAACATCGTCGCGCCCGAGGACCACCCGGCGTCGCGGCGCCAGTTCGACGACCAGATGCGCGTTCTGGACTTCCTCTGGGAGCGTTTCGATCGGCCCGCCATCACCCTCCACGCCGGCGAGCTGACGCTGCGCTACGCGCCCGTGGCCTCGATGTGGGACCGCATCCGGCGCAGCATCGACGAGGGCCACGCACGGCGCATCGGCCACGGCATCTCCGTCGCCTGGGAACGCGACGTGGTCGGCCTGCTCGAACAAATGGCGCGCGACGGCGTGCTGGTCGAGATCAACATCACCAGCAACGAGAGTATCCTCGGCGTGCGCGACGACCGGCATCCCTTCGAGATGTACCGCCGCGCGGGGGTTCCGGTGTGCCTGACCACCGACGACGAGGGCGTCAGCCGCTCGAACCTCACCATGGAGTACGTCAAGGCTGTCATGCGCTACGACCTCGGCTACGACGACATCAAGACGATCTCGCGGGACTGCCTCGAGTACTCCTTCCTGCCCGGCGGGGTGAAGGGCGAGCGGATGGCGATGCTCGAAACGGCGTTCACGGATTTCGAGGCGTCGCTGGTTTCCGGTTATCGTGAACACCAATGAGTAGCGCGCCAACCGAATCCGAGCGCTCCGCGGCGCTCGAAGGGCGAGAGCCGAGCGGCGCGAATGTGCGCGACTACCTGGTCTACGGCCTGTCGCTGCCGGAACGCGCCATCCGCGGCACCGCCGGCGTCCTCGGCGGCACCCTGCGGGAGTCCGCCGCCCTGCTCGTACCCCAATCGTTCCGCGACGCCAAGACCTACCAGGTCTTCATCGGCCAGATGCTGGACTTCATGGCCGAGGACATGGGCGGCGTCGACGCCGAGCATCGGCCCGACCAGGGGACGCGCCCGCCCCGCATCGACAACTTCATCGCAAGAAAGGCAACCGGCAACTTCATCGAACTGACGACGTTGGCGACGCTGCACATGTCGCCGATGCTGCTGCTCGCCGTCGTCGGCGACGTCGCCTACGGTTCGAAGGCGTACCTCAGGGAACTCGCCGATGACCTCGAAGCCGAGGGGGTCATCGAGGACGCCTCGGCCATCGGGCAGGCGGACGATCTCCTGGACGCGGTGGCCGCGACCAGCCACAAGACCGCCCAGGCGTTCGACACGCCGCCGACGTCGGTGGAGGGCCTGCGCGAGACCATCCGCGAGACTCGGGAGTCCCTCGCCGAAATCGATCCGTCCAAGGTGCTGCCGCGGGCCGACCTGGACCGGCTGTGGGAGGGCATCCGGTCCTCCGCCAAACGCCAGGGGGTTAGTCGGCTCGACGTGGCCGGGCTCATGGCGTTGGGTTCCCTCGACCGGCTCGGCACGCTGGGAACCGGCGCGCTGTCCACGGTACGCGTCGCCGGGCGAATGTTCGACCGGCATGTGCTGGACCACTACCGGTCGGTGCTCGCGGACATCGACCGGGACGGCTTCTATCCGACGCTGGCCGCGTCGAGCCGACCCTACGTCGAGGCCCTGTGGCACAACTTCGCGACGGATCGGCCGACACTGACCGAGACCTTCATTCGTTCCGGCGGGCCCGCTCGCGCCCTGAAACGCGTGCGGCGTTGGGTCGCCGGATCCCGGGAGGGCTGACCACATGGGCCGCTACGTCCTTCGTCGTCTGCTGCTGCTGTTCCCGACGCTGGTCGGGATCGTCACCGTCAACTTCTTCATCGTGCAACTCGCGCCGGGGGGCCCGGTGGACCAGATGATCGCCCAGTTGACGGGCCAGGACGCCGGCGCCGAGAGTCGCATCGCCGGTGCGCAAGCCGCCCGGCCCGTGGACGCCGAGAGCTTCCGATCCCAATACGCGGGCGCCCAGGGACTCGACCCCGAGCTCATCGAAGCCATCGAGAAACAGTTCGGCTTCGACAAGCCGCTCCACGTCCGCTACTTCAAGATGCTCCGCGACTACTTCACCTTCAACCTGGGCGACAGCTACTACCAGAACCGTCCGGTCATCGAGCTGATCAAGGAACGACTGCCGGTGTCGATCTCTCTCGGGTTGTGGTCGATGCTGATCATCTACCTGATCTCCATCCCCCTCGGCGTCGCCAAGGCGGTCCGCGACGGCACGCGGTTCGACGCCGTGACCAGCGGCCTGATCTTCGTCGGCTACGCGGTGCCGAGTTTCCTGTTCGCGATCTTCCTGATCGTGCTGTTGGCGGGGGGCTCGTATCTCGACCTGTTCCCGCTCAAGGGCCTGACGTCCAGCAACTTCGACGACCTGTCGATGCTCGGCAAGGTCGCCGACTACTTCTGGCATCTCGCCCTGCCGGTGACGGCGCTCACCATCGGCGGCTTCGCGACGCTGACCATGCTCACCAAGAACTCGTTCCTCGACGAGATCGCCAAGCAGTACGTGCTCACCGCCCGGGCCATGGGCCTCAACCAGCGCCGGGTGCTCTACGGCCACGTGTTCCGCAACGCCATGCTGATCGTCATCGCCGGCTTCCCGGCGGCGCTGGTCGGCATCCTCTTCACCGGCGCGCTCTTGATCGAGGTGATCTTCTCCCTCGACGGGCTCGGGCTCCTGGGCTTCGAGGCGGTGCTGCGCCGCGACTATCCGATCATGTTCGGCACACTGTTCGTGTTCACCTTCGTCGGCCTCGCGATGACCCTTGTCGGCGACATCGTCTACACCCTAGTCGACCCCCGCATCGACTTCGAGACGCGAGAGACGTGATGCGAACCTTCACAATGCGTGTCACGCCGAAGTTTCGCGCCAGCGAAACTTCCAACGCGCCCCCCAGGGCGCGCCGCATCGACTTCGAGACGCGGGAGACGTGATGGCGGAAGTGACCGCACCGCCCTCCCCCGTCGTGCCCACCGACGGATTCGTCGTCGGTACCGATCACAAGCGCCGGTGGGCGTCCCCACTGACCCGGCGCCGGTGGGCGAACTTCAAGGCCAACCGGCGCGGCTACGTCAGCCTCTGGATCGTGACGACGCTGGTGGTGTTGAGCCTCGGCGCCGAGTTCATCGCCAACGACAAGCCGATCATCATGGGCTACAAGGGCGAACTGTATGCGCCGATCCTGCAGTTCTACCCCGAGACCGAGTTCGGCGGCGTGTTCGAGACCGAGGCGGTCTACAGCTCCCACCACGTCCAGGAACTGATCCTCGACGGCGACGGCTGGATGATCTGGCCGCCGATCCCCTTCAGCCACGACACCATCGACCTGTACACCGAGGGCACGGTGCCTGAAGCGCCGAGCCGCCGGCATTGGCTGGGGACCGACGACGTCGCCCGGGACGTGGTGGCGCGGATCATCTACGGCTTCCGCCTGTCCGTCCTGTTCGGCCTCGGCCTGACCTTCCTGTCCGCCATCATCGGCATCGCGGTGGGTGCGACCCAGGGCTACTTCGGCGGCATGATCGACCTGATCGGCCAGCGCCTGGTGGAGATCTGGGCCGGGTTGCCGACGCTGTTCGTCATCATCATCCTGACGAGCCTGATCGAGCCCAATCCCATCGTCCTCATGCTGCTTCTCCTGCTGTTCAACTGGATGGCGCTGGTGGCGGTGGTGCGCGCCGAGTTCCTGCGCACGCGCAACTTCGACTACGTCAACGCCGCCCGCGCTCTCGGCGAGGGCAACCTCACCATCATGACCCGCTACGTGCTGCCCAATGCCATGGTGGCGACGCTCACCTACCTGCCGTTCATCCTCAACGGGTCCATCACGACGCTGACGTCCCTCGACTTCCTCGGCTTCGGACTGCCCGCCGGCTACCCGTCCCTCGGCGAACTCCTCGCCCAGGGCAAGGCCAACATCCAGGCACCCTGGCTCGGCCTCTCCGGGTTCTTCACCCTGGCGATCATGCTGACGTTGCTCGTGTTCGTCGGCGAAGGCGTACGCGACGCTTTCGATCCGAGGCGCTCCGCCGTATGAACCGAATACTCGAAATCGAGGATCTCGCGGTCGCGTTTCGCGGCGAAGAGGTGGTCACCGGCGTCGGTTTCCACATCGACCGGGGCGAGACCGTGGCGGTGGTGGGCGAGTCCGGATCGGGCAAGTCGGTGACGGCCCTGTCGGTGATGCAGCTGTTGCCCTACCTGTACGCCAGCCACCCCCGGGGATCGATCCGGGTGGATGGCCAGGAGGTCCTAGGCGCGTCCGAGGACGACATGTTGAAGATCCGCGGCGAACGCGTGGGCATGGTCTTCCAGGAGCCGATGACGTCGCTCAACCCGCTGCACACCATCGACAAGCAGATCGGCGAGATCCTGTTCGTGCATCGCGCCATGGGCAAGCGCGAGTCCCGCGAGCGAGCCCTCGAACTGCTGGACATGGTGGCCCTGCCCGACGCCAAAGAGCGGCTCGGCGCCTATCCCCACGAACTCTCCGGCGGCCAGCGCCAGCGGGTGATGATCGCCATGGCGCTGGCCAACGAACCCGACCTGCTCATCGCCGACGAACCCACCACGGCACTCGACGTCACGGTGCAGGCACAGATCCTGAAGCTCCTGAACTCGCTGAAGGACCGCCTCGACATGGCGCTGCTGCTCATCACCCACGACCTCGGCGTGGTGCGCAAGATGGCCGACCGGGTGTGCGTCATGACCCAAGGTGAGATCGTCGAGCAAGGCGCCACCGCCCAAGTCTTCGACGCACCGCGGCACACCTACACCCAGCATCTGCTCGCCGCCGAGCCGGGGGGGCAACCGGTCCGCGCCGAACCCGGCGCCGAAGAGGTGATGACCGCCGGCAATCTCTCGGTCGAGTACAAGGTCGGCCGCGGCTGGTTCGCGCGCTCGAAGGCCTTCCGGGCCGTGGACGACGTCGCGGTTCAACTCCGCAGGGGTCAGACGCTGGGCATCGTGGGCGAGTCCGGGTCGGGCAAGACGACGCTGGCGATGGCGCTCCTCAGGCTGCTCGCCAGCAAGGGTGAAATCCGCCTGGACGGTGACTCGATCCAGGGCATGAAGGCCAAGGAGCTTCGACCGTTCCGTCGGCAGATGCAGATCGTCTTCCAAGACCCCTACGGCAGCCTGCCGCCCAGGCTGTCGGCCAACCAGATCATCGAAGCGGGCCTCAAGATCCACCGCCCCGAACTGTCGGCGGCACAGCGGCGGGAAGAGGTCGGACGCGTGTTGGTCGACGTGGGCCTCGACCCCGAGACCCAGGATCGCTACCCCCACGAGTTCTCCGGCGGCCAGCGCCAACGCATCGCCATCGCCCGGGCGATCATCCTGCATCCCGGACTCATCGTGCTGGACGAACCCACCTCCGCGCTGGACGTCTCGGTGCAGGCCCAGATCGTCGACCTGCTGCGCGACCTGCAGCGCCGCAACAACCTCGCCTATCTCTTCATCAGCCACGACCTGAAGGTGGTCCGCGCGCTGGCCCACGATCTCATCGTCATGAAGGACGGCGTGATCGTCGAACAGGGCCCGGCGGCCGAGGTCTTCGACGCGCCGAAGACGGACTACACGAAGGCGCTGATGGCCGCGGCGTTCGAAC
>JAGWBN010000255.1:634-2480 GCA_021295875.1 Pseudomonadales bacterium | reverse complement strand
ACCAGCGAGTCGTGCGAAAAAGACGCGGCCCGGCAAGCCGTCCAGTGCGACCCCAAATGTACGGACGGCTAGAGCAGTTTTCACTGTAGTGTAGCGTACGGGGAGGTGGGGGTGTTAGGCTGGGGGGGAGACTCGCATCTTCGGGCGTCCCCCGTTGGCCTTTACGACCCTCTTCCCCACCTGATAATGGCCATCACACGTGTATAGAGGGGTGTTCATTAAGGACGATGACTCGGCTTAATAAGGACCAGTCTCTATGGAGTGAGAATGATGATAGGTCTAAACGCTCTAAGAAGGCTATCCAACCCAGACACGGTCAGTCGGACCAGTGTTTCACAATCTCCGCCACCCGGGACGGAAACAGACTCCCGAGGCACCTTTCTCGGGCGGACCGTCAGGGTTGGCGAAGCCAGCGGCGGCCCCGTTGGCGGCGACGTGCAAGTGATGCTTAACACAGCTAGGCAGCCCCCTGCTGGGCCACCTCCGCCATCCCTCGGGGAGCGGACCGTCAGGGTTGGCGAAGCCAGCGGCGGCCCCGTTGGCGGCGACGTGCAAGTGACGCCCAAGGCGCTGGAAAGACCACCAATGTCCCGGGACATACGAGTGTTCCGCCCATATTGTCCTACCCCATCAGACTGCACCGCGTTGAAGTTGGAGAGCGGTGAGGCCCTCAGTCTCCAGCACTTGGAAAAGCTGTTCCCGGACAGACGAGAAACCTTTGTGGAGCTTCATCACCTACTTGCCCATACTCCAGAGAAGGACACCTCCTTCATTAATTTTGGTCATCCTAAGCTCACGGGGAGTCATTACGGCGCAAAGCTCCACATCAGTATCAACAAGGATCAGTTGTACGCTGCGCAAGAGCGGCTGCTCCCGCTCCTCCTGTCGGAAGACAACCCCTTTCCTGTGTTCAAAATCACCAATCCTCGAAACATAGCTAATAGATTGAGGGAAGAAGGCCCGGGTACACCAGCCGATCTTTACAGACACGACCGCATAACCGACGGCATGCAAATTACCCTATACCCTCGTACCACCAAGCCGGACTTTAGTGACGTGATGGGACGATGCAAAGCCTTTGTGCACGTCTTGGAGCAGGAACTGGACGCGGGTCAAATTGGACCGGGCCGCAGGCCGGAGTCGGACGTGGCGCTTGAGGGGTGCCGTTTTGTGTCATACCGCAGTGAGCGCCACGGTGAACGTGGGGGCGAGGCTGGTGAAGCGCCCGTAGGCGAGGAAGTCTATGCCGCATTGAGAGACTCTCCCTTCTATCGACAGTTCGTCAACACCACGGGTCCCGAAGCCCAGCCGGCCTTCGGCCTGGCAGTGGCCGGGGTGCGCACGGAGCTTGACCGCGCTTGGCGGTTGGGGAAGTATTTATCAGACTTCAGAATCCCCTCAGAAACGGTGCTAGAGAAGTTGACCGAGCCATATGGTCGGATGCATAGCGCAGTGACTGCGCTGGAGGCCCTCGCCACGAGTGTGCGACCGGAACTCGAGTATGGAGAAGCGTGGGCGAAACAGACACGGGTCGTTGCCGACTTGGCGAAGAGGATGAGAGAAGCTCAGTTTAAACACCAGCGAGGTTCCTTCCCCATGTACGCCTTGCCCAGGAACAATCCATTCAGAATCCTGCTTAATGAGAAGCCTGAGTTGAGGTTTGCCTTACGGTTCTGGCTTGCGGACGGCATCGGTTTGATAGGCGATCTGTTGGAGGCTCAAGCGCGTCCCTTGACTGGACGACAGGGCCCCCTTACGGGCGAGGAAATGGTCCGTTTGTACGAGCGTGTTGAGGACTTTGCCGCGTCAAGATCCGGACTGCTCTAGCGGTCCACCTTCTTGCGTG
>JAGWBN010000255.1:0-425 GCA_021295875.1 Pseudomonadales bacterium | reverse complement strand
AGCGGCATCGGCCAGGGTAAAAGCCTCGCCGGTCAGCCATGGCCCGTCGGAAATCGACGCTTCGAGCTGATCGAGATTATTATTCACTTCGGCGATCTTGTCGGCAATGAACTGGTCGTCCAGGTCCTGGCCGAACAGCTTGGGAAAACACGCCCGCATTGGCGGATCGATATACAGGTCGTGATAGCGCGTAATGGAACGGACCGCGGCGCGTCCTCCTGCATCACTCGGCAGCAGCGGCGTCTCCGGGAATTTATCCTCCAGATACTCGTTAATGACTTCCGACTCGGCAATGAGCTGTCCGTCGTCGGTTTCCAGGGCCGGGACCTTGCCGGTCGGATTGATTTTTTTGTACTCTTTTTGACCTGGGTTCTCGCGCGGGTCAACGAACTCGATGTTGAGCCCTTTTTCGTAGGCCGCGACCC
>JAGWBN010000052.1:17601-18809 GCA_021295875.1 Pseudomonadales bacterium | reverse complement strand
CCGCAGCAGGTTCACCCAGGACTGCTCTTCGGGTATCCCGTAGGCGGCGCTCAGGCTGTCGCCGAACACGAGGAGGATCTTCGACGGATGACGCGCCGCCTCGGTGTCGGCGGCGACGGTCGATCCCAACAGGGCAACGGCAATGAGCAAACGGATCGCGTTTCGTCCCATAGGCAGCATCCATACTGCCCGTCGGTGGTCAGGTCAAGCGCGGGCGCGGCATTCAACATAGAATGGCCGGCTTGGCGGCGTGACGTGGCTTCGCCGTGAACCCGAAAGCGGACTCGAGCAGGACCTTATGGCGACAACCATTCTCCGTGCCAAGGGGCTGGTCAAACGGGTACCCACCGCGGAGGGGGAACTCACCATCCTCGGGGGCATCGACTTCGCCGCGGACGCGGGCGACCAGGTTGCCGTCGTCGGCGAGTCGGGTTCGGGCAAGACCACCCTGCTCGGAATCCTCGCCGGACTGGACCTGCCGACCTCGGGTGACGTCTGGCTCGACGGCGACGAGATCACGGCCTTGGGCGAGGAGCAGCGGGCGCGGGTTCGGGCGCGGTCCGTGGGGTTCGTGTTCCAGACCTTCCAACTCATCGACAGCCTGACGGCCCTCGAGAACGTCATGCTGCCCCTGGAACTGCGCGGCGACAAGCGCGCCAAGGAGGATGCCCGGGAGTTTCTCGACCGCGTGGGCCTCGGGGCTCGGACCACGCACTATCCGCGCCAGCTGTCCGGTGGCGAGCAGCAGCGGGTGGCGATCGCCCGGGCGTTCGCGTCGGGACCCAAGGTGCTCTTCGCCGACGAGCCCACGGGCAACCTCGACACCCACACCGGTGCCCGGATCGCGGATCTCATCTTCGATCTGAACCGCGAGGTCGGCACGACCTTGGTTCTCGTCACCCACGATGCCGCCCTGGCGCAGCGTTGCGGCAGCACCGTGACCCTGGAAGCCGGCCGCGTGGCGGCGGCCGTCGACGCGTGACGCCGGCCCTGGCATTCAAGTTCGCCGCCCGCGACTGGCGTGCGGGCGAGCTGCGCCTCCTGGTGGCGGCGTTGCTGGTGGCCGTGGGCTCGGTGTCGGCGATCAGCCTGTTCGTGGACCGGCTGCAGCGCGCCATCGAGGTGGAGTCCACCACGTTTCTCGGTGCCGACCGGGTGATCGGCGGCAGCAAGGTGATTCCCGAGCACTTCCGCGACCTGGCGCGGGA
>JAGWBN010000052.1:15695-17467 GCA_021295875.1 Pseudomonadales bacterium | reverse complement strand
CGCGGCACTCCCACCACGGAGGTGCCGGCCCTAGGGGAGGTTTGGATGGACTCCCGGTTGTTCCCCGCCCTCGGCGTGGACATCGGCGAGAAGGTCGCGGTGGGCTACGCGGAATTCACCGTCTCCGCGGTGCTCACCGGCGAGCCGGATCGGGGCGGCAGCTTCTTCGACTTCGGTCCCCGCGTGTTGATGCGCGCCGAGGACATCCCGGCGACGCGGGTCGTGCAACCGGGCAGCCGCATCGGCTATCGGCTGATGCTCGCCGGCGACGACGGGGACCTCTCGGCGCTGTTCCGGGAAGTCCGTGCCGAGTTGGCCCCGGATTTCCGCTGGCGCAGTATCCGCGACGCCAACGAATCCATCGGCCGCGCCCTCGACCGCGCCGAGAGCTTCCTCCTGCTGGGCGGCATGCTGGCCGTGCTGCTGGCCGGCATCGCCGTAGCGCTCGCGGCCAACCGCTACGCGCGC
Organism: Pseudomonadales bacterium; assembly: GCA_021295875.1. GTDB lineage: Bacteria > Pseudomonadota > Gammaproteobacteria > Pseudomonadales > Azotimanducaceae > VXYL01. Next base: position 16,999 of record JAGWBN010000052.1, on the reverse strand, counting down.
CGACACTTCGACCACGTGGGCGTGCTGAAGACCTTGGGTGCGACACCGATGGACATCCAGTGGGGCTACTTCGGTGTCCTTCTCGTCATCGGCGTGGCCGGCACGCTGTTGGGACTCGTCCTGGGAGGCGTGGTCCACTTGGGCATCATCGCCGCGCTGGGCGATCTGCTGCCGGCGACGTTGCCGCTGCCGGGTACGCGGCCCCTGGTCGTGGGTGCCATCACTGGACTGATCTGCTTGCTCGCGTTCGCCCTGCCGCCGCTCCTGGGTTTGAAGAAGATCTCGCCCATGCGGGTGATCCGACGCGATCTCGGACCCTCGGTGGCGCCGATCGTGACCTACGGCTTCGCCACCGGCGGTAGCCTGGCGCTTTTGATCTGGCACAGCGGCAGCGTGTTGCTGACCGTGGCCGCACTGATCGGCGCGGTGATAACCGGTGGCACCTTCGCGATTCTCGCCCTCGTGCTGCTGCGCGGCGGCCGCGTCATCGGCATGCAGGCCGGCAGTACGTGGCGCCTGGCGCTGGCGGGGCTGCAGCGCCGCTACCGGGAGAACGTCGCGCAGATCGTCATCTTCGGTTTCGCCATCATGCTGCTGCTGGTCATGCTGCTGGTGCGAACCGCCCTGGTGGACGACTGGCAGGCGGAGATTCCGGAACGGACGCCGAACCACTTCCTGATCAACGTCGCGCCGGACGAGGCGGAGGCGGTGCAGAGCCTGTTGACCGATCGCACCGACTACGACGGCAGTCTGTTCGCCATGATCCGCGGCCGCATCAGTGCGATCAACGACACCCCGGCAAAGGACTGGCGGCGCCGGTACGGTCCCGGCCCGGGGGTCCGCGGCGAGCGCAATCTCACGTTCTCGCGGGAACTGCCCGCCAACAACGTGGTGATCGACGGCGAGTGGTGGGATACATCGGAGGACGCCACGGTGCCGCCGGCCGCCTCGCTGGAAGCGGACTACGCGCGCGGCATCGGCGTCGGCATTGGCGACGAGTTGACCTTCGAAGTCGGCGGTCTGCCGCTCACGGTCACGGTGACGAACATCCGCAGCGTCGAGTGGGACAGCCTGCAACCCAACTTCTACATCATCTTCTCGCCGGGAGCGCTGGACGGCTATCCGGCGACCTTCATGACGAGCTTCTACCTGCCGCGCGAACAGAAGCCGTTCCTCAACGACCTCCTGGCGGCCCACCCCACGGTCACGCTGATCGAAGTCGACGAGATCATCCGCCAGGTGCGCAGCATCATCGACCGCGTCACCCAGACCGTGGAGTTGGTCCTCTACCTGGTGCTGGGCGC
>JAGWBN010000052.1:13189-15297 GCA_021295875.1 Pseudomonadales bacterium | reverse complement strand
GGCGACCGGATCATGGCCTGCCTGTCCGGCGGCAAGGACTCGTACACGCTGCTCGACATGCTGCTGTCCCTGAAGCGCAACGCCCCGGTCGCCTTCGAGGTGGTCGCCGTCAACCTCGACCAGAAGCAGCCCGGCTTCCCTGCCGACGTGCTGCCCGGCTACCTGGAGCGGCTCGGCATCGAGTACCACGTCGTCGAGGAGGACACCTACTCGATCGTCAAGGCGATCACCCCGGTGGGCAAGACGTACTGCCCGGTGTGCTCGCGGCTGCGACGCGGTGTGCTCTACAGCTTCGCGCGCCGCATCGGCGCCACCAAGATTGCTCTGGGCCACCACGCCGACGACGCCGTGGAGACCCTGTTTCTCAACCTGTTCCACGGCGGCCGGATGAAGTCGATGCCGCCCAAGCTGGTTTCCGACGACGGCGACCACGTCGTCATCCGACCGCTCTACTACGTCCGCGAGCGCGACATCGCCCGCTGGTCCCGCTACCGCGACCACCCCATCATTCCGTGCGACCTCTGCGGCAGCCAGGAGAACCTGGAACGTCCGATGATCAAGCGCATGCTGGCCGAATGGGACGCGGCGCAGCCTGGCCGCGTCGACAACATCGCCCGGGCCATGCGCCACGTCGTGCCGAGCCACCTGGGCGATGGCGCGCTGGTCGACTTCGAGAACCTGCGGCGGACGGTTGAACTGATGCCGACGCGGGACGTGACTGCGGCGTAACGCGGGTGGCCGACCTCCTCAAGGCCAGCCGTTGAACGACAGTCTGCTTGTCGCCGAGAACCTGCGCTGCACGGTCGGCCCGCGCGCGCTGTTCGCCGGCTTGTCCTTCACCGTCGACGCCCGCGAGCTGGTCGAGGTGCGCGGTGCCAATGGCAGCGGCAAGAGCACGCTGCTGCGCTGCCTGGTGGGTCTCGCCGAGCCCGAATCGGGGGATGTCCGCCGCCGGGTGGAGGTGCAGTATCTCGGCCATCGGTCGGGCAACAGCGGACGCATGACGCCGGTCGAGAATCTGCAATGGCTCGCCGGTCTGCGCGGCGGCGAGCCGGACCGCGGGTCCGTCGACCACGCCCTGGTGCGGGTGGGATTGGGGGACGCCCGGCACGAGATGTGCGACTCGCTGTCCGCCGGCCAACAGCGCCGGGCGACCTTGGCGCGGCTCCTGGTTGCGCCGGCGGCGCTGTGGATCCTGGACGAACCGCTGACATCCCTGGACGACGCCGGTGTTGAACTCGTTGTTGAACTGATCGCTGAACACCGGGCCCGGGGTGGCGGTGCCGTGTGCGCCACCCACCGGACGCTGACGGCCGGGTCCGCGTCGGCCAGGGTCGTGGCGCTCTCCCAAGGAACGCCGTGAAGCTCTTCCTGGCGCAGTTCCGGCGTGACCTGCTGCTCGCGGTGCGCAGCCGTTCGGATGCCGCAAACCCGGTCGTCTTCTTCATCCTGACGACGTCGGTACTGGGTCTCGGCACGGACTCCGACCTGGGTCCGGGGGTGATCTGGGTGCTGGCCCTGTTCGCCAACGTGCTGGCGGTGGAGGGCGTCTTCGAGCGCGACCACGAGGAAGGCACGTTGGAACAGCTCATGGTCCACGCCCGGCCGTTGTTCCCTGCGGTTCTCGGCAAGCTCGCCGCGCACTGGGCCGTGTCCGGGTTGCCGGTGGCGATCTTGAGTCCCCTGGTCGCCTTTGTGCTCTACGGCTCGACCACGGGGATCCCGGTATTGGTGGCCTCCCTGCTCGTTGGTACGCCGACACTGACGCTGCTCGGTGCCATCGGTGCCGCCTTGACCATCGCCACCGGTCGGGGCGGCCTCCTCGTGGCCATACTCGTCCTGCCTTTCTACGTGCCGGTGCTGATCTTCGGCGCAAGTGCCAGTGCGGCGGCCATGACGGGTGAACCGTTCGACTTCGCGCTGCTGGCATTGGGTGCGCTGTTGACCGCGTCGATCACCGCCGCGCCCTTCGCCGTCGGCAAGGCCCTCGCCATCAGCCAAGAACACTGACCGTACGCGCCGCGCTGGATCACCAAGCTGCGCGAGTTCGGCGTCCTCGAACAGCACGCCGACGGCCCCGTGACCGTCAACTGGGCGACCGCCTGGCA
>JAGWBN010000052.1:0-13076 GCA_021295875.1 Pseudomonadales bacterium | reverse complement strand
CAATCGGACCCCCGCGAACCGTCGCGTACAATCGCGAACCGACCCTGGCCGGCAAGAGGCAATCCGGGCACAAGACGATGGCATGGATCAAGGACACCTTCCACAAGGCCGGTTCGCCGCGCTGGTTCTTCGCCGGTTCCCGACCGTGGATGGTGGGTCTGTACGCCGTCGGCGGCGTGCTGATCATCGCCGGCTCGGTCTGGGGCCTCGGCTTCGTGCCGCCGGAGCGCTACCAGGGAGACAGCTTCCGCATCCTCTTCATCCACGCGCCGGCCGCCCACCTGGCGGAGGCCATCTACGTCGCCGTCGCCATCGCCGGCTTCGTCTTCCTGGTCTGGCGGATGAAGATGGCGGATCTGCTGATCGTCGCCGCGGCCCCCGTGGGTCTGGTCGTCACCGTGTTGGCGCTGGCCACGGGGATCATCTGGGGCATCCCGACCTGGGGCACGGGATGGGTGTGGGATGCGCGCACGGTCTCCACGCTGCTGCTGGCGTTTCTGTTCTTCGGCCTGGTGGCGCTGCGCCAGGCCGTGCCGCGTCCGGAACGGGCGGCGCGGGCCGTCGCGCTGCTGGCCGTCGTGGGCGTGGTCAACATCCCGGTGATCAAGTATTCCGTGGAGTGGTTCACAACCCTGCACCAGCCGGCCAGCATCGAGATCGGCGAGAAACCGGCCATCGCCACGGTCTTCCTGTGGCCCCTGGGGCTCAATGTGCTCGGCTACTATTGTTTCGTGGCGGGCGTGGTGATCGCCGCGCTGCGGGGACGCATCGTGGAACGCGACGCCGGCACCGAATGGGTGCGCGAGTGGACGGCCGGACCGTGAGCGAGTTCTTCGCCATGGGTGAGCACGGTGTCTATGTCTGGAGCGCCTACGGCCTGAGTCTCGCGGCCCTCGTCGGCCTCGGAATCTGGCCGCTTGCCAGCCTGCGTGCTATGGTCGAGCGGATCCGCAAACGCTCCGCGCAATCGACCGGGGAGCAAGCCCAACAACGCTCGCGGAGGTCCGAGTGAGATCGATTCGCCGACAGCGGCTCGCGGTGGTGCTGTTCGTGGTCGCGGGGGCCGCGGTCACCCTGACCTTTGCGCTTCTGGCGCTGCGCGAGAGCGTCAACCTGTTCTACGAGCCCGCCAAGGTGGTCAACGGCGAAGCGCCGGTGGGCGTCGCGATCCGGGCCGGCGGCATGGTGGTGGACGGCAGCGTGGTCCATGACGACACCGGCCTCGGCGTCGCCTTCAGCCTCACCGACTACCGGGGCAACGACTTCGATGTGCGCTTCATCGGTGTCCTCCCGGGGCTGTTCCGGGAAGGCCAGGGCATCCTCGTCGCCGGGCAGCTGGACGAGCAGCGTGTATTCCAGGCGAACGAGGTGCTTGCCAAGCACGACGAGAACTACGTGCCGCCCGAACTGCACGGTATTGCCGAGGGCGGTGACGGCATCGACGCCCAACCCGGCTAGCGTGCGCTCTGGCGGGCGAGACGGATCGCGGCCCAGGGCAGCCGGTGAGCCAATTTGCTGCCGCAGCCGGTTCGCTCATTGGGCTGGACCGGTCCGCTCATTTGCGCTGGAATTATGCGGCGATTTCGTTACACTTGGCGGCGTGCGCGACAATGGACTGTCGTTGATCTAGATGCGCCTTAAGGAAATCAAGCTCGCCGGGTTCAAGTCTTTCGTCGACCCGACGACGGTGTCCCTGCCAGGCAATCGCGGTGTGGTTGTCGGTCCAAACGGCTGCGGCAAATCCAACATCATCGATGCGGTTCGCTGGGTATTGGGCGAGAGTTCGGCACGCCAGCTCCGCGGCGAGGCCCTGACCGACGTCATCTTCAACGGTTCGAATTCCCGCCAGCCGGCTTCCCTCGCGGCCATCGAACTGGTGTTCGACAATCGCGACGCCCGCCCGACGGGCGAGTTCGCCAAGAGCCGGTTCGCCTCCTACACGGAACTCGCGATCCGCCGCGAAGTCAACCGCGAGGCCCAGTCGACCTACTACCTGAACGGCACGCGTTGTCGGCGGCGTGACATCGCCGATGTCTTCCTCGGCACGGGCTTCGGCCCGCGGAGCTACTCGATCATCGAACAGAACATGATCGCGCAGCTGGTGGAAGCCAAACCCGACGTGTTGCGCACGTACTTGGAGGAAGCGGCCGGAATCTCGAAGTACCGGGAACGCCGCCGCGAAACCCAGAACCGCATGAAGCACACGGTCGAAAACCTCGAGCGTCTCGGCGACGTCATCGACGAACTCGACAAGCAGCTGGCGCACCTGAAGCGGCAGGCGAAGGCGGCGGAGCGCTACAACACGCTGAAGGAGCAAAAGCGCCAACGAACCGCCCAGTGGCATGCCATCCGACTGCTGGCACTGGGCTCGGAACTCGATGGCCAGGAAGCGCGGACCAAGGCACTCGATGCGGAACACGAAGCAGCGCTCGCCGCGCGGCAGACCATCGATACGGGCCTGGAGCAGGATCGGGCGGCCCATGCGGAGCTTGCCGACGAACAGGCCACCGTGCAGGGCGGCTACTACCGCGCGGGCGCGGAAGCGGCACGTGTGGAGGAAGCCATCGAGTTCGGCCGCAAGCGGCTCGCCCAGCAGAAGGCCGATCTCGACCAGATCAGGGCGCGACAGCACCGGGCGGTGAGCGAACTCGAGACCGACATGGCGCACATCGCGCGGATGAGGGCGGGGGTCGAAGAGCGGGTGCCGGACATCGCGCGGGCGGAAGACCTCGACGCCAAGGCGACCGCACGGCTCGAGCGGGCCGAGGAACGCGTCCACGCGTCGCAGAACGCGTGGGAGGACTTTGCCGAACGGGCCGCGCGGAACGCGGGCGACATCCAGTTGCAACGAAGCCGAATCGAGCACGGCGAGCAGGTTCTGCAGCGGCTGCGCGCACGATCCGCCTTGCTCGACTCGGAACCCGGCGTCGTTACCGATCCGGGCGTGGAGCGTCTGGCACGCCAGCTCGATGGCCTCGAACACCGCCTCGCCACCGTCGATGCCGAGATTCGCGCCAACGACCAGGGCCTCGCCGGCGCGCGAGAAGCCGTCGAGATCTGCGAGCGTGCTCTCGAGCAGGCGCGAACGGCGGCGCAGACGGCGCGCGCCGAGCTGGCAGCGCTCTCCGCCGTCCAGGCGTCGGCACTGGGCAAGGCAAACCTGGAAGACGCGGTCGAGCGCTGGCTCGCCGACCACGGGCTGGAAGACGCGCCCCGGCTCGGCGAGCGCCTGACCGTGGAACCCGGCTGGGAGACGGCCGTGGAGACGGTCCTCGGCAGCGGCCTGGAGGCCATCGAGGTCGCGGACACCGGCGCCCTCGCCGCGAGGCTGGGCGAATTGGCGGGTGGGCGGCTCGTGCTATTCGAGTCGACGCGGACGGAAATCGAACCGACGCCCCGAGGTCTGCCGCTGCTCGCCGAGTTCGTACGCCCCGAGTTCGGCGCCCTGCTGGTCGGGGTGTTCGCCGCCAAGTCCATGACCGAGGCGCTCCGCCATCGCTCCCGCCTGCAGCGTGGACAGAGCATCGTCACCGCCGACGGCGTCTGGCTGGGTGTGGATTGGGTTCGGTTCGCCAGGTTGGACGAAGGCACGGACGAATCGGGCGGTGTCGTCCAGCGCGCCCGGCAAATCGAAGCTCTCGACAAGGCGTCGGATCAGGCGGAGGCGGACCTGGCCGAGCAGGCTGCGCGCCTGGCCGAGGCCCGGCGGCAGACGGCGGCCTTGGAAGACCAACGCGAAGGCCTCCACGAACAGCGTGTCGAACTCACCGCGGAGTTTTCGCGGGTCAGGACGGAGCACGATGTCCGCCAGGTGCGCGTCGAGGAAGCGGCCGCGCGGGCAAGGCGAAACGCCTCCGAGAGGGACGAGAACGACGTCCAGATCGAGACCGATGCCAGGGATCTCGAGTCCCGCCGGGAGCGGCTCGCCGAACTGGAAACCGATGCGCAGTCGCTGGCAGGCGAGGGCGAGTCCCTGCGCACCGCACGCGACGCCGATACGGCGGAACGGGAGAGCGCGCTCACGGCGGCGCGTGAAACCCGCGAGGCACTGCATCGCCTGCGGATCGAGCGGCAAGGCCTGGAGGCGTCACTCGAGGCGGCTGAAACGGCCCGCGACCGACTCGAGAGTCAGCGACGGGACTTCGAGGAACGCGCCCATGAGCTACGCGGCGCAGTGACCGAGACCGAGGCTGAAATGCCCGCGCAGCGGAAGATCCTCGAAGCGAAACTCGCCGAGCGTCTCGAACTCGAACAACGCCTCGCCGACCTTCGCCGGCGGATGGAAGCCGTCGAGGCGGACATCCGTACGCGCAGTGCCAAGCGCAATGAAGTGCAGCAGACCGTGGACGAAGCCCGTTCGCGCCTGGAGGATGCCCGGGTCCAGCGAGAGCGCCTGGCGGCGGATCGGGACAATCTGCTGGCCCAGCTCGCGGAGACCGGAATCGGTTTCGAAGAAGCCCGCGAGGGTCTGGCGGCGGACGCCACCGAGGAACAGCTGCTCCGGGCGGTGGAGCGTCTCGACAAGCGAATCCACCGTCTGGGCGAGATCAACCAGGCCGCGATCGGCGACTACGAGGTGGAATCGGAGCGCCGCAACCATCTCGATCGACAACGCGAGGACCTCGAAACGGCGCTCGCCACCTTGCGCGATGCCATCCGCCGTATCGACCGCGAAACGCGTGTTCGCTTCAAAGACACGTTCGACCGGGTGAACCAGCAATTGGACGTCCTGTTCCCGAAATTCTTCGGCGGCGGACACGCCTACCTGACCCATACCGGTCCCGACTGGCTCGATACCGGCGTCACGGTGATGGCGCGGCCGCCCGGCAAGCGCAATGCGAGCATCAACTCGTTGTCGGGTGGCGAGAAAGCCATGGCGGCCGTGGCGCTGATCTTTTCCATCTTCCAGCTCAACCCGAGCCCGGTGTGTCTGCTCGACGAAGTGGACGCCTCACTGGACGACCTCAACGTGGATCGGTTTGCCGATCTGATCCGCGAAATGTCCGACGACGTGCAGTTCGTCGTCATCACCCACAACAAGCGCACGATTGCCATGGCGGATCACCTCCTGGGTGTGACCATGCAGGAGCCGGGCGTGTCCCGCCTGGTTTCCGTGGACGTGGAATCCACGGTGCAGACGGCAGCGGGTTAGCCATGGCGGAAGCGGCGCACCACTAGGACCTCTCGAATGGACATCAAGAGCTACATCCTGATGGGCGGCGGGGCACTGCTTGTCCTCGTCCTGCTTCACGGCTTGTGGTCGGCTATCCGAAGTCGTTCCGACGCTTCCCGGAAGACCGACGCGTTGGCCACCTCGGCGGCCAAGGAATCACCGGTCGAGCCGCTGATCGAGGAAGGCGCGCCGGCGTCCGAGGCGGAGGAGGCGACTGACGAACCCGGGGACGACGAGAAGATCAACGCGCCCCCTGTGCTGATGGAGCGCGTCCAAGACGCCGCGCCGCCGTTGCCCACCGAGGAAGAGCCGCCGCCCCGTGAGGAAGAGCCGCCGCCGGGTGGCGTTGCCATTGAGGACAGGTCGACGGATGTCCCCGAACCGCCGTCGACGCGTGGCCGCATCACCATTCCGGGCAAGCGTACCGAACCCACGGTTCCCCGCGCCGAGCGGTTGACCAACCCGGGCTGGACGGCGTCGTCGCCGTTGACCAACGGTGCCATCCGGGCCGAGGAAGTCATCGTCATCTGGATCGTCGCCAAGGCCGACGGAGTCTTCGACGGTGACCAACTCCTGCGGACTTTCCTCGCGAACGGCCTGGAATGCGGCGCGGATCGTGTGTTCCGCAAGTTCGATCCGCACACGGAAGGGCCGTGGTTCACGGTCGCCAACGGCATCGAGCCGGGATCGTTCGACGTGTCGGACTCGTCGACCCTGGCGACACCCTGCGTGGTCATGCTGATGCCCCTGCTGGGCGTGCGCGACCCGTCGGGAGCGTTGGACGACATGCTGGAGGTGGCCCAGGATGTGGCCATCACGCTTGGCGGCGAATTGAAGGATGAAGGCCGCAGCGCGATGAGCGCGCAGACCATCGAGCACTATCGCCAACGGGTACGCGAGTTCAAGCGCAAGTCGCTAAGGGCATGACATGGTGGCCGAGGCCGGCGCAACCGGCGAGCCCGGCGATCCGCTAGCGGCGCGGCGGGAAGTCGAGACGCTCCGCGAGGAGGTCAACCACCACCTCCACCGCTACTTCGTCCTCGACGATCCCGAGCTTCCGGACAGCGAGTACGACGCGCTGTACGACCGCCTGGTGGCGTTGGAGGCAGCGCACCCAGAGCTGGTCACCCCGGACTCACCGACCCAGCGCGTGGGAGCGGCACCGGCATCGACGTTCGTTGAAGTCCGCCACGACACGCCGATGTTGTCCCTCGACAAATGCACCAGCATCGAGGAGCTGGCCGCCTGGGAAACCCGCTGCCGCCGACTGCTCGACGAGGGTGACGAGCCGGACTATTTCTGCGAACCCAAGATCGACGGCGTCGCGGTCAGCCTGGTCTACCGCGACGCACGGCTGGTGCGCGCCGCGACCCGCGGCGACGGCACGACCGGTGAGGACATCACCGCCAACGTGCGCACCATCCGTGCCGTTCCCTTGAAACTTGCCGGCCGCGACGTCCCGCCCGCGGTGGAGGTCCGCGGCGAGGTCTACATGCCCCTCTCGGGCTTCCGGAGGTTCAACGAGTGGGCGACCGCTCAGGGTGAGAGAACCATCGTCAATCCCCGCAACGGGGCCGCCGGCAGCCTGCGTCAACTGGACCCGGCCGTCACCGCGACGCGGCCGCTGTCGATGTTCTGCTACAGCATCGGCGAGATCGGCGAGCGAGCGAGCCATGAGTCCCGGCACTCCGCGGTCATGGAGGCGCTGCGCGGGTGGGGTCTGCGGGTCAACCCCTGGGGCCGCCGGCAGGCGAGCCTGGAAGATTGCGCCAAGTACGTGAACGAGCTTCTCGCCGTGCGCGACGGTCTCGACTACGCCATCGACGGGGCGGTCATCAAGGTGGACGACTTCAGCTTGCGCGACAAGCTCGGTCAGGTGACCCGCAAGCCGCGTTGGGCCATCGCCTACAAGTACCCGGCGGAGGAGGCGAGCACGGTGGTCGAGGACGTCGACTTCCAGGTAGGCCGCACCGGCGCCATCACCCCGGTGGCGAAGCTCGCGCCGGTATTCGTCGGCGGTGTCACGGTGTCCAACGCCACGCTGCACAACATGGACGAAGTGCAGCGGCTGGACCTGCACGTCGGCGATACCGTGTTCGTCCACCGGGCGGGAGACGTCATCCCCCAGGTGACCAAGGTCGTGTTGTCGAAGCGGCCGAGTGATGCCCGCGCGGTGCACCTGCCGTCGCACTGCCCGGTTTGCGGCTCGGCCATCGAACGCTTCGAGGATGAGGTCGTCGCGCGCTGCAACGGGGGACTCAAGTGCCAGGCACAGCGCAAGGAGCGCCTGCGGCACTTCGCCTCGCGCCATGCGCTGGACATCGAGGGCCTGGGCGACAAGCTGATCGATCAGCTGCTCGGCGAAGGGCTGGTGGACAACCCCGCCGATCTCTACCGGTTGACCGCCGAGCAACTCGGTGGCCTCGAGCGCATGGGTGCGAAATCGGCGGACAACCTGCTGGCCGCGCTGGACACGAGCAAGCGGACGACCTTCGCCCGGTTCATCCACGCCCTCGGCATCCGCGAGGTCGGCGAGACCACCGCCGCCACGGTCGCGGCGCGTTTCAGGACGCTGGACAGGCTGCTCGAGGCTGAACTGGAGACCCTGCAAGAGGTGGAGGATGTCGGTCCCGTGGTCGCCGCGCGGATCGTCGAGTTCTTCGCCGACGAAGCCAACCGCGGGTTGGCGAGGGAACTGCACGAGACGATCGGCATCGCCTGGGAGGTCCCGGCGGAGGTCCCCGGCGAGTCCCTGCCGCTGCGGGGACAGACCTGGGTGTTGACCGGCACCCTCGAGGCGATGTCGCGCAACGACGCCAAGGCACGGCTAACGGGTCTGGGCGCGAAGGTCGCCTCCTCGGTGTCCAAGAACACCACGGTTGTGGTGGCGGGGCCGGGGGCCGGCAGCAAACGCACGCGGGCGGAGGAGCTCGGCATCGAGATCCTCGACGAGGAGGAGTTCCTCGCCAGGCTGGCGGGTTGAGCTCTCTGAGCTCTCTGAGCTCTTTGAGAAGGTTCCAAGGAGGGAGCTATGGGATCAATCAATACCATGCACTTGCGGATCGTCGGCATCGGCCTGGCTGCGTTGCTGGCCGGGTGCGTATCCAAGCCGCCGGCGAACCCGGAGGATCTGTGCGCCATCTTCAAGGAAAAACGGGGCTGGTACCGGGAGGCGAAGGACGCCGAACTCCGCTGGAAGATCCCGGTCTCGGTGATGATGGCGGTCATGAACAAGGAGTCGAGCTACATCGCCAATGCCCGCCCGCCGCGGCGGATGCTGCTCGGGGTCATTCCGTGGAAACGCGAGTCCACCGCCTACGGCTTCGCCCAGGCCACCGACGAAGCCTGGCGCGACTACCTGCGCGAGACGGGCGACCGGTTCCGCAGCCGGGACAACTTCGGCGATGCGGTCGACTTCGTCGGCTGGTACCTCGACCGCTCGCACCGGCACCTGGACATTCCCGTCAATGATGCGCGCACCCTGTACCTGACCTACTACGCGGGCATGGGCGGCTACAGCCGGGGGACGTGGAGGAACAACACCTGGCTCAAGGACGCCGCCTCCCGGGTGGGCGCCAAGAACAGCCGCTACTCCCGGCAACTGGCGAACTGCCCGGGGCCCAAGCGACGCGCCTGGGGATTCTTCTGAAGTCCTTGCTTTGAACGGCCCCGACGGGTCGAGCCGCGCTGCGCGAACGGGGCCTTATTCGCCGGTGTGGGTCACGCGGTAGATCCGACCCCCCTTGTCGTCGGAGATCAAGAGGGTCCCGTCCCGCGCGACGAGCACGTCGTTGGGTCGTCCCGAGTCCTTCTGCCCCTCCAACCAGACATCGACGAACGGCGAGTACACCGGCCCGGTGTCGGGAAAGCGCAGCACGCCGACCCGGAACCCGACCTTGGACGAGCGGTTCCACGAACCGTGCTCGGCGATGAACAACGCGCCCGCGTACTCGGCGGGGAACTGCTTGGCGGTGTAGAAGTCGATGCCGAGCGCCGCCGCGTGGGCCTGGATCTCGAAGTAGGGCTCGACGTAGTCCGCAGGGTCGTGCCCTTCGCCGAATTGGGGATCCCTGATGTCCGAACCGTGGATGTGCGGATAGCCGTAGTGCGCGCCGGCCGCGGTGACGACGTTCACCTCCTCGGGCGGCACGTCGTCTCCCATCATGTCGCGGCCGTTGTCGGTGAACCACAGTTGGCCCGATCGCGGATGCCACGCCATGCCGACGCTGTTGCGCACCCCGTGGGCGTACACCGTCGTTTCGCCGGTCTCCGGGTCCATGCGCAGGATGCTCGCGAACCGTGAATCCGTGGACTTGCAGATGTTGCACGGCGCGCCGACCGGCACGTAGAGGTAGCCGTCGGGCCCCACGGACAGGTACTTCCAGCCATGGTGGGTCCTGTCCGGCAGCGCGTCGGTGACGACTTGCGGCGCCGGGCGGTCGCGGAAAGTCCGCTCGATGTCGGGGTAGCGCAGGACGCGGTCCAGGGCGGCGACGTAGAGGTCGCCGTCGATCAGAGCCACGCCACTCGGCATGGACAGACCGGACGCGATTGTCACCACGTCGGGATCGCCGTCCGCCACCGGGACGACGGCATACAGCCGACCGGCACGGCGCGTACCGACGAACAGCGTGCCGGATTCCGTCTCGGCCATCTGCCGGGCGTTGGGAACCGCGTCGGTGTACACGGAGAGTTCGAACCCGGGCGCAACGCCATCGGCGGCAACCGGCGACACGACGAGGGCGGCAAGGAGGGCATGGCGGAGCATCGGCTCAGTCTGCAACGGCCGACGGTTCGAGCGCAAGCGCGAGCTTGGAGACACCCGGGTGTAGGCCGCCGGCCACGGCGCGTGTGGGATAACGACCAGACTCGGTGATTTTCGTTCCACCGTCCTCGGCCGTTGCGGTACTGTGGCGTCGTTTGACCATGGGACGTCCGTTTGTCCGAGACGCACGCCGGCCTGACCGACGAGATGAAGGTCGAGATCCAGGAAGCCTATCGGCGCTGGCTCGGCAATCGCGGATTCAAGCCCCGACGCGGCCAGCGGCAGATGATCGCCGACATCGCCCGGGGCCTCACCGACGGTGATCGCCTGTGCGTGGTCGAGGCGGGCACGGGTACCGGCAAGACCGCGGCCTACTGCCTGGCGGCGATTCCCATCGCCAAGGCCCAGGACAAGCGCGTGGTGATCTCCACGGCGACGGTGGCGCTGCAGGAACAGGTGGCGCTGCGCGATCTTCCGGACCTGCAACGCGCCCTCGCCAAGGGCCGGAACCGCTACCTCTGTCCGAAGCGGCTCGACGACCGCCTCGCCTACGACCCGGACCGCGACGGTGCCCTGTTCGCGCCCCCCGAGGCCGAGCATCTCGCCGTCTACCGGCGCATGGACACGCTTTTCGCTAGAGGCTCCTGGGACGGCGATCTCGACAGTTGGGACGACAGCGTCCCGCCGGGGGCGTGGTCGCCGGTCACCAACGACCGCGCCGGTTGCCTCGGTCGTCGGTGTGCCTACTACCACCAGTGTCCGGCGTTGCGGGCGCGGTCGGACACGGCCGAAGCCGACGTCGTCGTGGCCAACCACGATCTGGTGCTGACGGACCTGCGCATCGGCGGCGGCGTCGTGCTGCCGGACCCGGCGGAGACCCTCTTCGTCCTCGACGAGGCGCACCACCTGCCGGACAAGACCCGCGACCGCTTCACCAGCCATGTGGCGGTGCGCGGCTGCTCCGAGTGGATCCGGGAGATCGCCTCGAGCGTGGACACCATGGCGCGGCGCTTCGACCAGCCCCGGGAGGTGCAGCGCGCCCGCGAGCGCCTGGCGGATGAAGCGGGGGACGCGCCGGACCTGATCGCCAACGTGGACACGATCATCCGCGACCTGCCGTTCCAGGGCGACGAGCAAACCGAGACCTACCGCTTCCCCTTGGGTGAGATTCCGGACGAGCTCGCCGAGATGGCGGCGCCCCTGGGGAGGTCCTTCGGCAACGTGGCCGGCATCCTGGGGGATCTCGGCGAGGACATCGAGGAGGTGATGGAGGGCAACCTGGATTGGAGCCACGCGGATCAGGTGGAGGCGTGGCTGCCGACCATCGGTCAACTGGCGAGCCGTGCCGCGGGCGCCGAAGCCCTGTTCAGCGACTATGGTGCCCACGGCGAGGCGATGGCGGCGCGATGGGCCTCGCGCCGTCCATCGGATGCGCGGAGCGACGTCGAGTTGACGAGCGCGCCGCTCGCCCCCGGCGAAATCCTGAAGGAGAACCTCTGGGAAACCTGCCATGGTGCGCTCGCCACATCCGCAACGCTCTGCGCCCTGGGGCGTTTCGACCGCTTCCTCGAATCCGCGGGTCTCGGCGACGAGGTCGGCCAGTCGCGCATCGCCAGTCCGTTCGACTTTCCCCGCATCGCCACGTTCTCGGTGCCGCGCATGGGGGCCGATCCCTCGGATGCGCGTGCCCATACGGAGGAGGTGGCGTCGCGTCTGCCGGGCCTCCTCGACAGGGAACCGAGCGCCCTGGTCCTGTTCACCTCCTGGCGGCAGTTCGATCTGGTCATCGAGTCCCTGCCGGAGGAGGTCCGGGAACGCTGCCATGTCCAGGGAGAGCGGTCCAAGCAGCGCCTGGTCCGGGATCACCGTGCGGCGGTCGACCGCGGCGAATCCAGCTATCTATTCGGTCTCGCGAGCTTCGCCGAAGGTCTGGACCTGCCCGGGGACTATTGCCGCCACGTGATCATCACGAAGATTCCGTTCGCCGTCCCCGACGACCCCGTGGACCAGGCCGTGTCGGAGTGGCTCGAGAAACACGGCCGCAATCCCTTCATGGAACTGTCGTTGCCGGACGCTTCCCTGCGCCTCGTACAGGCCTGCGGCCGGCTCATCCGCCACGAGACCGACGGCGGCTGGATCACCCTGCTCGACCGCCGCATCTTGACCCGCCGGTACGGCGAGTCGCTGTTGGCTGCTCTACCGCCCTACCGATTGGACACGTAGGGTCACGCCTACGACGCCCTGCCTGTCCATCGAGTCAACCAGTAGTCGACGCTCGTGTAGCGGCCGCCGCCGGTGAAGAACAGCGACAGCAGCATGACGAAATACATGGCGGCGAACTCGATGCCGTTGTTGAGGATCGTCACCGAACCCCGACCGGTCAGCCACGAGTAGTCGCCGTGCTCTTTCAGGATCGAGATGATTCGCGCCTTGCGGGGCGCGGCCTCCATGACCCGGTCGTTGGCGAGCCAGCTCGTCGAGTCGGACAGCGCCAGCCAGCCGTTGTCCCAGTGGACGGCGAACACCGCGACGAGCATGGTGACCATCAACGGGATCGACACCAGGCGCGTGAGGAGCCCGGCGAGCAGCATCGCACCGCCGACGAGTTCGGCCGCCATGGCGAGGAAGACCATCACCTCGGGGAACGGCAGGCCGAGGCTCGACTCGAACCAGGCCACCTGGCTCGAGAATGGATCATGACCGGGGCCAGGATGAGGCGCAGCAACAGCGCGGGCACGCCGTCGAACGGTTGCAGTTTGTCCAGGGTGGCGTCGTAGAGCCGGATGGGATTCATTGTGTCTCCCGTTGAAGCGGTGCTTGTTTGACCGTTCGGGCTGGTTGCCGGTTCGACGGACGAACCGTAACAGGGTAGAACGGATGTCTTTCGCGGATGGTAGCGCGAACGCATGACCACACACATGCCGATTGCCGCACTCGCGGGCCTGGCGCCTAGCGACGAGGCAAGACGCTGTTATCGGAGCCTCGACGTCGAAGCGCCGGACGACTACCGGCAGTTGGCGGCGCTGCTCGTGGACGATTGGCGTTCGCGAGCCGTCCGCACCGTGGGCATCGGCGGCGGGCAGGGCGCCGGCAAGTCGACGCTGGGCCGGTTGATCGTCAATGCGGGCGAAGCCTTGG
>JAGWBN010000254.1:1355-3236 GCA_021295875.1 Pseudomonadales bacterium | reverse complement strand
GCGCGGCGTTCGCGCTCGGGCTACGGCGATCAGCCCGCGAGCGCCCAGGCCATGCCGACGACGGTGATGGCCGTCCAGGCGAAGAAGCGCTGTGCCCTTGGACCGGCGAGGTGCAGCCTCGTCTTGGCCACCTGCAGCCCGAGCAGGAAACCGGCGATCAGCCCGGTGAGGTGGGCGACGACGTCGGTGTCCTGGCCAGCGGTTCCGGTGTAGGCGAAGAACGCGAACGCGGCGAACACCGGTGCGAAGCGGTGTTGCCAGCGACCCCGGCGGAAGTAGCCGCTGCGCCACATGAACGCTCCGACGAGGCCCACGGCGGCGAAGGTCGCGGTGGATGCGCCGATGGACATGAAGAACTCCGGTCGCACCAGGACGTTGAGGGCGTTGCCCAGCACGCCGCCGCCGACGATGCACAGCCACGCCAGGCCGGATCCCAGGTAGCGGCCGGCCAGCACCCCGAACAACGCGCCGAACAACGAGTTGGCGACGATGTGGGGCAGATCGGCGTGCAGCGTGAGCGCCGTCACCAGCCGCCAGAACTCGCCGGACATCACCGATGCCACGTGTATCCGGCCGATGGTGTTCCAGTCCCAGCCGAAGAGGTCGGCTCCTTGGGCGAACATCACCCCCCAGATGACGCCGAGGTAGGCGAGCACGCCCGGCCAGCCGCTGTCGATCCGCACCGGCAGCACGGGTGGTGGTTGGGGGACATTCTCGCCTTCGTACGCGGCGAGCTCGGCGGCGGCGGCATCGACATCCTCCTGCGCCACGAGCAGTCGCCAGGCGCCGGCTTCGTGACCGATGCGGCTGTCGATGCCCCGGGCGGTCAGGACGAGCTCGAACGTGCGCAGATCCCGTCGTTCGCGACCGGTGCGCAGGACCAGCCAGTCTTCGTCGTCGGACATGGGAGTCATGTTGGCACGGCCAGCGGGTCTTGATCGAGTAACATCGAGGGTTGGCAATCGCGAGCGAAATCTGCATGAACAGCGTTGAGTACGTCGCCCGGATCCTCACCGACGAGGGCGTCACCTGGATGTCCTGCTATCCGTCCAACCCACTCATCGAAGCGGTCGCGCGGGAGGGCATCCGTCCGGTCGCCTTCCGCCACGAGCGTGGCGCGGTGATGGCGGCCGACGGCTACTCGAGGCTGTCGGACCGCCGGCGCTTCGGGGTTGTCGCGGTGCAGTCGCAGGCCGGTGCCGAGAACTCCCTCGGCGGTCTCGCCCAGGCGAATGCGGACAACGTCCCGATTCTCGCATTGCCCGGTGGCAATCCCCTCGACATGCTGTTCGTCCGGCCCAACTTCTTCGCCGCCAGGACCTGGGCGCCGGTGCTGAAGCGTGCCGAGGTCATCACCCGGCCCGACCAGACCGGCAACGTCATGCGCCGGGCGTTCCACGCGCTGCGGTCCGGGCGCCCGGGACCGGTGCTGGTGGAAATGCCGGGCGATGTGTGTGCGCAGCCGATTCCGGAGAACGCGCCGGGATATTCGTCGCCCACACCCGCGCTGTATGGGCCGTCAGCCGGTGCCGTCGCGGATGCCGCGAAGAAGCTCGTCGAGGCGCGCGAACCCCTGATCTGGGCCGGTGCCGGGGTGATGACCGCCGGGGCGACCGACGAACTGCGTGTCCTGGCCGAGCTGCTCGATGTTCCCGTCTACACCTCGATGCCGGGCAAGTCCGCCTTCGACGAACGTCATCCCCTGTCGGTCGGTGCCGGCGGCAGCACGGTCGCCCGACCCGCGCGCCAGTGGCTCGATGACTGCGACGTGCTGTTCGCCGTCGGCACCTCGCTGACCGCGACACCCTACGGCCAGCGTTTTTCGCGCGACAAGTTCCTCATTCACTCGGTGATCGCGGACGACGAGATCAACAAGGACAC
>JAGWBN010000254.1:0-1083 GCA_021295875.1 Pseudomonadales bacterium | reverse complement strand
CGCACAGCTACGTGGGCTGGGGCAAGACCACGCATCTCGGCTTCTCCATCCCGCTGATGATCGGCGCCAAGATGGCCGCGCCGGAGCGCATGTGCGTCAACCTCATGGGGGACGGTGCCTTCGGCATGTCAGGTCTCGACATCGAGACGTCGGCCCGGGCCGGGATCCCGATCACCACCATCGTGCTCAACAACGGCGTGATGGCGACCTATCCGGGTGGGTTTCCGACGGCGCGGGAGAAGTACGGGGTATCCCACATGCAGGGCGACTATGCGGATCTCGCCAAGGCCATGGGCGCCGAGGGCATCCATGTCGCCGTGGCTGCCGAGATGGGTCCCGCACTGGAACAGGCGAAACGCCTGAACGCCGACGGCAAGACGGTGCTCATCGACGTCAAGACGCGAGCCGAGGACTCCCGGTCGCCGGCGCGATTCGCCAAGTGACGGGATGGTGAGCAACCGGATGGTGAGCAATAGGCAGGAACAGTTCGCGGAGCGGGTGGTCAAGTTCGGCCGCCCGGTGCGTTGCCACGCGCTGCTGATCGACGCGCACGGGGCTTTCCTGGGTGTCGGCACGGACGGCGAGTTGGACGCGTTCGACATCGCCGACAACCGGGTCATCTGGGACCGTGTGGACGGTGACGTGAGGCATGTGGCGACGGGGCGCAGATTGCCCGTTGCCGAGGGTTTCGTCACCGCCATGGGCGAGCGCTTCGCCCTGTCGCACGGCCCGGAGAAACTACCCTCCGACTATCTAGAGACCATGGAGGACAACGGTTGGGTGTGCCTGACCTGCATCCTGGCGCCCGAGGTGGTCGACGGTCTTCGGCGGGTGGCCTGCACGGACGAACACGCCGATCGGCCGCGCGACACGGCGCGCGGGGCGATGTGCCAGGACATCGCGGTCGCACGGGCGGCCGCCGAGCCGGTATCGCTTTGGCTGATCCGCGAATACATGCGCACCCCCGACATCTGCATGGCGCATGCCCCCGGCCTCGCGGTGCTCGGCAAGGACGACGGCAAACGCCGGGTACAGGGCTGGCATTCGGACTACCCGTACCACTGGGGCGTGCCGGCCCCGGGA
>JAGWBN010000051.1:22972-41812 GCA_021295875.1 Pseudomonadales bacterium | reverse complement strand
ACGGAAGCGGTCCGCCGCGTGTCCGGCCTCGCCCGCACGGTCCGGGGCCCGAGCATGAGCGCCGAGCCGGGCAAGGTCGAGATCGTCGGGGTCCAGCGTATCCGGGGCGAACGCGTGTTCGTCCTCCGCTTCCTGCAGGGACGCAACCCGGACTGGGTCGGCGTGCCGTTCTTCGCCAAGTTCGATGCCAAGGCGACTTGGTTCGACCAGTTGAAACCGGCGTTCGGGGAGAGCCGATTCTTCTTCGAGAACCAACGCGACGCGGTCTGAGTTGAGTTGATCGGATGAACATTGAGCACGGCGACTCCGCCGCGGTGAGTCCGTTGCCGCCGCGACCCATTCCGGTGACCGCCGGGGCGATGATGTTGCTGGGCAGCGCGCTGGTCCTGATCGTCACCTGGGCGGTGGGCGTCGATGCCGTCGACAACAACGGCGGCCGCGTGTTCTTCGTGGTGCTCTGGGGCTTCCTTGCCTGGTCCGCCTACAACGGTTCCGGCTGGGTGCGTGGTGCCGTGGTCGCCATCTTCGCGGTCGCCGTGTTCGGCTTCGTCAACGCGCCGGCATTCGACGAAGCCGTTGGCGCGCTGCCCACAGGCGACGTGATTTCCAAGATCCTCGCCTTGGCCTCCCTGCCGGTGCTGTGGTCGCCACCGGCGCGACGCTGGTTCGCCGCGGTCGGCGAAGCCCGCGCCCGCGCGCCCTGACGGGCGCGCTGGAAATCCGCTTGCGCGGATTTCTGGGTGCCTACGGCGCGCGAGCGGCTACTTCGTGGATAGTTGGATCAGCACCCCGTGGGTCGATCTCGGGTGGACGAAGACCTGGGGTCCGCCCTCGCCGATGATTTGGGCGCCGCCGGCCTTCATCGTGGCGCACGCCGCGTCGAGGTCGTCGACCGCGAAAGCCACCGTGTGGATTCCCTCACCCCGCTTGTCGAGCGCCTGGCCCACGGCCGATGAAGGGTCGGTCGGTGCCACGACCTCGATGAAACCGCCGCCGGGCAGGTTGAAGAACGCCTGCTTGATGCCGAGCGCTTTGCTCTCGTCGGTGCGGTCGAGCGTCAGCCCGAGCTTGTCGCGGTAGGTGGCGATGCCCTCTTCGATGTCGCCCACCCGGACGACGAGATGATCGAATGCCGATAGCGCCATGGAAATCCCCCTAGAGTAGATGGTGGCTTGTCATGTTCGATTGGTTGAGTGCTATGGTACACACGAAGCGCATCGCGGAGCAGCGCCGTGGCCGACGACAAGGGCTTGACCAACCACGAGATCATCATCGCGCTGGTCGGCGGAGCCCTGCTGGGGCCGTTTCGGGCGACCTGGAGCACGGAGATCATCAGCGATGTGCGAGAGCTCACGAAGGACTACGACGCATTCCTGCAGGGCGGCGAGCAGAATCGCTTCAAATACCATCTGCACGACCCCTCGACCCATGTCTCGCATTCGCTGCTCCTCGACTTCAAGCACGTGACCGCGATCTACGACCGCGTGGAGCTGCACGAACGCCAGCGGGACTGAGCGACGCCGTGCGTCGCCCTGCAGCCTGCCATCATGCCATTGAACCCGTTCGCATCGGCTTGATCGGCTGCGGGACCATCAGCCCGGCGTATCTGCGGGCTGCCGCCACCTTCGACGTCCTCGAGTTCGCGGGATGTGCGGATATCGATCCGGCGGCGGCCGAGCGTACGCAGGAGAACTTCGGCGTGCCGGCCATGCCGGTGGACGATCTGCTGGCCCGCGACGAGGTGGAGGTCATCCTCAACCTGACCATTCCGGTCGCCCACGCCGCGGTCAACCTCGCGGCCCTCGAAGCGGGCAAGCACGCGTATTGCGAGAAGCCCTTCGGCCTCGATGTCGACGAAGGCCGGCGCGTTCTGGATGCGGCCGACTCGGCGGGCCTGCGCGTGGGTTGCGCGCCGGACACCTTCCTCGGCGGCGGCCACCAGACGGTTCGCGGCCTGATCGACGACGGCGCCGTCGGAACTCCCGTCGCGGGCACGGCGTTCATGATGGGGCCCGGCCACGAGTCGTGGCATCCCAACCCGGCGTTCTACTACCAGCCGGGCGGTGGACCGCTGTTCGACATGGGACCGTACTATCTGACGGCCCTGGTGCATGCCCTCGGCCCGGTGCGGCGCGTGGCCGCCATCACGACCCGCGGACGCGACACCCGGACGATCGGCTCGGCGCCTCGGCGCGGCGAGTCGATCCGCGTGGAGGTCGACACCCACGCGGCGGGTACGCTGGAGTTCGTCTGCGGCGCCGTGGTCACCGTGGTCATGAGCTTCGACGTTCGCCGCCACTCCAACCGCTTCATCGAGATCCACGGCGTCGACGCCAGCCTGTCCGCGCCGGATCCCAACGGCTTCGGCGGTGTCGTGCGAATAGCGTCCGGGAGCTCCGGGAGCTCGGGGAAAGAGTGGGAAGAGCGCCCGCTCACCCACGGCTACACGGACAACATGCGCAGCATCGGCCTCGCCGACATGTGCGTCGGCATTCGCACCGGTCGCGAACACCGCTGCGACGGCCGCCTGGCCCAGCACGTGCTCGAGATCATGGCCGCCTTCGGTCGCTCTTCGGCGGAAGGCCGGCATGTCGTGCTGGAGAGCCGACCCGACAGGCCGGCGCCGCTGCCGACCGGTCTCGGTCACGGCGAGTTGGATTGAGCGGCAGAGGCTCTGGAACGAAAAGGCAGCAACCGAGGGGACCATGGGACGCGTATTCATCACCTGGGGCGGCTGGAACGGCCACGAACCGGAACAGACGGCGGCCATCTTCGCGGACGTGCTCGAAGCCGACGGACACGACGTTACGGTCACCGACCGGCTCGAGCCGTTGGCCGACGAGGACTTCATGGCGGCGGTGGACCTCGTGGTGCCGGTGTGGACCATGTCGCAGATCGGCCGCGACCAGGAGGCGGGTCTGCTCAAGGCGATCCGCGCGGGCACCGGCTGCGCGGGCTGGCACGGCGGCATGGGGGACTCGTTCCGCAACAACGTCGAGTACCAGTTCATGGTGGGCGGCCAGTTCATCTGCCATCCCGGCGGCATCATCGACTACGAGGTCAACATCGCCAGCGACGACCCCATCGTCGCCGGCCTCGACGACTTCGGGATGCGATCCGAGCAGTACTTCATGCACGTCGACCCGTCCAACGAGGTGCTCGCGACCACCACCTTCAAGGGCGAACACTGGGGTATCGACTGGGTCCGTGGGGCGACCATGCCGGTGGCGTGGAAGAAGCGCTACGGGACGGGCAAGGTGTTCTACAGTTCACTCGGCCACGTGGCGTCGGACTTCGACGTGCCCGAGGCCAGGGAAATCATGCGCCGCGGATGTCTGTGGGCAATAAGGAACGGCGGGGGGTAGCTGGGCAATGTCTCCATTCGCAATCAACCGGCTGGCGGGCTGTGTTCTGCTGCTCGGCATCACGGCATGCGGGATCGAGGAGGTCGAGGGCTTCGAGCGCCTCTACCACCGTCATTGCGCCGTATGCCACGGGGGGGACCTTCAGGGCGCTGCCCAGGGCACGCCGCTGGTGGGCATCGATCTGGGCTACGGCGACGGCATCGACAACATCGCCCGGAGCATCGCCGCCGGGATGCCGGACCGGGGCATGCCCAGTTGGTCTGAGACGCTGTCGGAGACCGAGATCCGGAGTGTCGCCATCTTCATCTCCGAGGAACGCGCCAACACGACCTTCGGCGACTTCCGCATCGAGACACCGCTGGTCGTGCCCACGGATGCAGTGCGGACGTCGCTGCACGACTTCCGCCTCGAACTCGTCGCCGATGGGCTTGACCCGCTCCCCTACGCCATCGCCCCCCTGCCGGATGGCCGCATCCTGCTCACCGAGAAGATGCGCGGGCTCACGGTCGTCTCCGCCGCCGGCGAGCAATCGGAGCTGGTGCCCGGTGCGCCCGTCGGGCACGGCGGCGCCGTGCAGTTCGGCCCGCTTCAGTACGGCAACGGCTGGGTTCTCGACGTGACCCTGCATCCCGACTACGCGGACAACCGCTGGATCTATCTCAGCTACGGCGACCGCTGCGAAGACTGCGCCGCCCAAAGTCGACGCGGACCGGCGTCGATGACCAAGCTTGTCCGCGGCCGGCTGCGCGACGGAACGTGGACGGACCAGGAGACCGTCTTCGAGGTCGACAAGGCGTTCTACAACTCGGCCACCGACATGGCCACGGGTGGACGCATCTGCTTCGACGGGGCCGGCCATGTCTTCCTGAGCCTCGGCATGAAGGCCGGGCAACGACCGGTGCAGAGGCTCGATCAACCGGACGGCAAGATCCACCGCATGCGCGATGACGGGCGCGTGCCCGAGGACAACCCCTTCGTCGACCAACCGGACGCGTTTCCGACCATCTGGACCCTGGGCCATCGCAGCCCCCACGGTCTCGAGTTCAACCCGCAGACGGGCGAGCTATGGAGCACCGAAATGGGCCCGCGGGGCGGCGACGAGATCAACCGGCTGATCCCCGGCGGCAACTACGGCTGGCCGCTCACGTCGAAAGGCGTGCACTACAACGGCCGCCCGGTGGACGGTCGGGGGCTCGGCGTCGACTTCGACCCCGACGACTTGGAGCCGCCCGTCGTCGACCTCACGCCGTCGGTGGCGGTGTCGAGCTTCGTGTTCTACGACGGCGACGCGTTTCCCGGATGGCACCACCATGCCCTCGTCGGCTCGCTGAAGGGTTCCGATCTGGTCCGGTTCGTGTTCGAGGACGGCCAGGAGGTGGAACGCGAGACCCTGATCGAGGACCTCGCCCGGATCCGGGACATCGAGACGGGTCCCGGTGGCGTCATCTACCTGCTGCTCGAACACGCATCGGGTGGCCAGATCGTGCGCATGACGCCCGAGGCGGAGGAAGCCGGTGCCTGAAGACCGCATCGCCGACGTCGAACGCCGGATCGGCGAACTCACGATGGAGCTCGCCGCGTTGCGCAAGGCCAACGTCGGCGAAACCGTGCCGAACTACCCCTTCACGACGACGCACGGCGAGACGACGCTGCTCGATCTCTTCGGCGGCAAGGACCGCCTGCTGGTCATCCACAACATGGGCCAGGCGTGCCGCTACTGCACGCTGTGGGCGGACGGCTTCAACGGTCTGCTGCCCCACCTGGAAGCCGCGCTGGCCGTCGTGCTGGTCTCCAAGGACTCGCCGGACGCGCAGCGCACCTTCGCCAACTCGCGCGGTTGGCGGTTCCGACTCGCCTCCCACGGCGGCGGCGACTACATCAGCGAGCAGGGCGTCTACGGCCAGGCCGAGAACTACCCCGGCGCCGTGGTCTACGAACGTCGGGACGGACTGATCGTCAGGAAGAACGCCTGCTCGTTCGGCCCCGGCGACCTCTACTGCGCGGTGTGGCCACTATTGGCCCTGGCGGGCCTGGACGAGCAGACTTTCACCCCGCAGTTCGACTACTGGACCCGCCCCGAGCACCTCGAGGACGGCGGCGAGAACGTGCTCGATTGACCGGTCACCCCGGGGATGGGAAACGCACCAAGCTGGCTTTACTGACTCCCGTCCGGAGCGCACAATCGCCGTGAACTGCGGAAGGAAGAAACGCCGTGAACCCGGTGGTCGCGCGCAATGAGATCGAACCGCTCCTAAGCGAGCTGATCCGTCAATTGTCCGTTGAGGGCAGGGCGACGGAACAGGCGATCTACCGGCGCATCCGCAAGTCGTTGTGCGATGCCAGCAACGCCTGCGAGTTGACCCGGCCGTTCACCGACCTGTCGACCATGGCGCAGGTGAGACCCGACGAGTCGGGGGACGCGAGCGTGCTGCTGGCGCGCATTCTGGAGAAGGCCAGAACCCTCGTCTTGCCCACGGAAGCGCCGCTCGTTCACTGACGGTAGGGCGGAGACAAGCCCCGCCCCACGGTTACAGGTTGCTTAGGGAAGGTCTGATTCTTAGCGGACGGCGCTAACGTCCCGTAGGCACCTCGTTGAACGGGATTCCCTTGTCGACCCGGACGTCTTGGGGCAGGCCGAGGACCCGCTCGGAGAGGATGTTCAGCATGATCTCGTCGCTGCCGCCGGCGATGCGGCCGCCGGGGGCGCCCATGAAGGTGGCCTGGTACATGCCGTGGGCCTCGGCGTAGGCCGGATCGGAGATGGCGCCGGACAGTTCCAGCAGATCCATGGCGAAGGACGCCATGTCCTGGGCCTTGGACGCCGCGACGAGCTTGCCGATGGAATTCTCGGGGCCGGGCGTGTCGCCGCGCGAGAGGGCGGACAGCGCCCGGTAGCCGTTGTACTTGAGGCCCGTCTCCTGGGCGTACCAGGTGGCGAGCTTGGCGCGCACGTTGCGGTCGCGGATCGCCGGTTCGCCGTCGATCTCCACCTTGCCGGCGAGGTCGAACACCTGGCGGAAACCGGCGCCGCCAACGCCGCCGCCGCCGATGGCCATGCGTTCGTTCATGAGCGTGGTCAGCGCCACCTGCCAGCCCTGGCCGACGGCGCCGAGGCGCTGGTCGTCCGGCACCCGCACGTCGTTGAAGAACACCTCGTTGAAGTTGGCGCCGCCGGAGATCTGCTTGATCGGCCGGATCTCGACGCCGGGCGACTTCATGTCGAGGAAGAAATAGGACAGGCCCTTGTGCTTGGGCACCGTCGGGTCGGTGCGCAGGACGATGATGCCGTAGTCGGAGTAGTGCGCCCCGGACGTCCAGATCTTCTGCCCGTTGATGACCCACTCGTCGCCGTCCTTCTCGGCGCGGGTACGCAACGCCGCCAGGTCCGAACCGCCGGCCGGCTCGCTGAACAGCTGGCACCAGATGTGCTCGCCGGAGGCGAGCGGCGGCAGATGCTTGCGCTTGTGCTCTTCGCTCGCCCACGCCATCAAGGTGGGTGCCGCCATGCCCTGGCCGATCGCGAAGACGCTGCCCGGCGTCGCAAACCTGCCTTCCTCCTGGTTCCAGATAACCTGTTCGATCGGGTTGGCGCCGCGCCCGCCGTACTCCTCCGGCCAACGGATGCAGGCCCATCCGGCGTTGTACTTGCGCTTCTGCCAGAGCTTGGCGGCCTCGACCTCGTCGAGGCCCTCGAGTTCCTCGCGGGTCGGTGCATTGGCCTCGAGCCACTCGCGCGCCTCGGCGCGAAAGGCCGCCTCGTCAGGAGAGTCGTTGAAGTCCATGATGTGCTCCTCGAAGTCCTAGGTATCCTCTGATCAGGAGCAAAACAAAAGCGCGGTTTTGTTTTGCTCACAAATTCAGTGGCTTGCGCCACCGAATTTGGCGGCACGTCCTTGTGCCGCGCTAGGGAAGCTCTTGTTCAGAGCTTCCCTAGGCGGCCGACCGGTCGCGTTCTATTCCGCTGATCAGCCTGTCCTGCCAGGTCGCCTCGCTGCCGATGTTGACGGACAGCAGCTTGGCGCGGCGGTAGTGGAACTGGCAGTCGAATTCCCAGGTAAAGCCCATGCCGCCATGGGTCTGGATGTTCTCCTTCGACGCGTAGTAGTAGGCCTGGGTGGCGCTCACGCGCGCGGTCGCGGCGGCCACCGGCAGTTCGTCGGCGTCGGTGTCCAGCGCCCACGCGCCGTAGTAGCAGTTGGCCCGCGCCAGCGTGTTGTTGACGTAGGCGTGGGCGAGCTTGTGCTTGATGGCCTGGTAGCTGGCGATGGGACGGCCGAAGGCGTAGCGCCCCAAGGCGTACTCCTTGGCCATCTCCAACGCGGCATTCGCGCCGCCCACCTGCTCCCAGGCGAACAGCACGGCGGCCCGGTCGAGCAGACGTTGGGTCGCCGTCCAGCCTTCGCCGTCCGCGCCGAGCGGTTCCGCCGCGTCGTCGGCGAAGGCGAATCTGGCGTGGGAGCGGGTGGGATCCAGGGTACCGACGGATTCGCGGCTGACGCCGTCGAGTTCGGCAAGGTGGAGACTGGCACCGTCGCCGGCATCGGATCGTGCGACCACCACGGCGAAGTCCGCGATGTCGCCGTCGGCCACGGGGATCTTGACGCCTGTGAGAGCCCCCGACGATGCGACGGTCTCGAGGTTCCCGGCGCGGGGTTGGCCGGGACCTTCCCCTAGAGCAAAGGCACCGATCGCGTCGCCCGTGGCCAGCCGCGGCAGCCACTTCTCCTTCTGCGCTTCGCTGCCCGCCATGAGCAGCGCTTCCGTTGCCAGGTACACCGAGGACGAGAAGGGCACCGGCGCGACGGCGCGGCCGAGTTCTTCGGCGATGACGCTGAGTTCGAGGTACGACAGGCCCAAGCCCCCGTGCGCCTCCGGGATCACGGCGGCCGTCCAGCCGAGCTCGGCGATCTTGCGCCACAGCTCCTCGTCGTAGGGGCGGTCGTCATCGTCCAGGATGGCGCGTACGGCCGACATCGGGCAGGCCTCCCGCAGAAAACCGAGTGCCTGCTCGCGCAGCAGGTTCTGCTCGTCGGAGAATTCGAAATTCACGGTGGTGTTCTCCAACCTTGGTGGAAGTGCAGGGAGCGCGATTGTAACCGCCTGCCTAACCGACGTGTTGTCGACGGAAACCGATCGCAGGCACCGCAGACGATGGATTCGGGTGCGGCAGCACAGGCCGCGGCGAAGGCCGACAGGCTGCTAGGATTAGATCATGAACAAACCGGTCGATTGTCCCGACACCGAGCCGATGGGTCCCTTCCGGTCGATTGGCGCGAAGACCAAGCGTGAAGCGATGGCGGTAGTCTTCACCGTCGGCCGCCAAGGGCGGATGGCCGAACTGATCCAGTACGCAGGCACATGCACTGAGTTGACGACAACACAGGAATTGCAAGCGGACCGCCGCAAGGAATGGGTCCATACCGCGTGACGGACTACGGGCAGTTCGGCTTCATCAAGGTTGCGGCCGCGGCGCCGCCGGTGGTCATTGCGGATCCCGCCGCCAATGCCGAGGCGATCCTGGCGGCGTATCGGAACGCCCCGGACGACGCGGCGATCGTGCTGCTCCCGGAACTTTGCGTCACCGGCTACACCTGCGAGGATCTGTTCGCCACGGCGGACCTGAGGCGTGCGACTTCGTCCGCCCTTGGGTCGATCACGGAAGCCACGGGTGGGCGGGTCCTCGTGGTCGGCGCGCCCTGGTGGCTTGACGATGGCCGCATCCTCAACTGCGCGTTCGTGTGTCGTGACGGTGGCATTCTCGGTGCCGTGCCCAAGGTGGCCCAGCCGAACTACGAGGAGTTCTACGAGAAGCGCTGGTTCGCCTCCGGTGCCGACATCGCCGTGATGATCGAAGGCGGCTTGGGGACCTTTCCGCTGCGTACGGACCTGGTGTTCAGACTGGGCGGTACCGCCTTCGGCATCGAGATCTGCGAGGACCTCTGGGCACCCAGTCCGCCGAGCGCGGACCTGGCTCTCGCCGGTGCCGAAATCCTGCTCAACCTGTCCGCCAGTACCGAGCTGGTGGCCAAGGCGGACTACCGGCGCGATCTCGTCCGGACCCAGAGCGCGCGGACGCTTTCCGGCTATGTCTACGCGGGAGCGGGACCAAGCGAGTCGACCAAGGACGTGGTTTTCGGCGGCCATCTTCTGGCCGCCGAGAACGGCCGGATGCTGGGCGAGTCGAGGCGTTTCGATCTCGACGGCAGCGTGCTGACCGTGGAGATCGACTGCGAGCGCCTGCGCCATGACCGGGTGCGCAACACGACCTTCGCCCAGAGTCGGCGCCCGGTGCCGCCGTTCCTGGTGGACGCGGGTTCGCCACCGTCGTTGGCGACGTTGGTAAGATCCCATTCCCGGCAACCGTTCGTACCGTCGGACGAGTCCGAACTCGACGCCCGGGCGCGGGAGATTCTCGCCATCCAGGCCACCGGGCTGGCCCGCCGGGCGCGGGCATCCGACGCCAAGCGCCTGGTGATCGGCCTGTCCGGCGGCCTCGACTCCAGCCTCGCCTACCTAGTGTGCCTCGACACCCTCAAGGCCCTCGGGCTGCCGCCGTCGACGGTCTGCGCGCTGACCATGCCCGGGCCGGGAACGACCGAGCACACCTTGGCCTCGGCGCGTGAACTGGCACGCACCACGGGCGTCGAGCTGCGGGAGATTCCCATCGAGGCGGCCGTCGAACAGCATCTCGCCGATATCGCCCATCCCGGCGACGCCGACGTCACCTTCGAGAACGTCCAGGCGCGGGAGCGCACGCAGATTCTGTTCGACACGGCCAACCTCACCGGGGGAATCGTCGTCGGTACCGGCGACCTGTCGGAACTCGCCCTTGGGTGGTGCACGTTCAACGCGGACCAGATGGCTGGCTACAACGTCAACGCCGGCGTGCCCAAGACGCTGATCGCCTACCTGGTGCGCTGGTACGCACGGCACCGCGCCGGTGACGACCTGCGCGCCGTCCTGGAGCGTGTTCTGGACACGCCCATGACCCCCGAGCTGGTGCCGTCCGAGGATGGCGAGATCGGCCAGCGGACGGAGGAGATCATCGGTCCGTACGAGCTGCACGATTTCTTCCTGTTCCACTTCCTGCGCCGGGGCGCGGGGGTGGAGAAGATCTTCACGCTGGCGACGCGGGCTTTCGCCGACGACTATCCGCCGGTCGAAATCAAGCATTGGCTCGGCGTTTTCTTCCAGCGGTTCTTCGCCCAGCAGTTCAAGCGCACGACCTTGCCGCCGGGACCGAAGGTCGGCACGGTCAGCCTGTCTCCCCGCGGGGACTGGCGGATGCCGGACGAAGCGAGCGCCGGGGCGTTGCTGACCGTGATCGACAACATTCGAATCGACGAGTGATACCCATGCAAAGACGGCTTCTCGTTCTCCTATTGGTCGCGGCGGCACCGTTCGCGACTGCCCAGGACGTTCCCTACTGCGGCGACGAAGGCGTCTGGCTGCAGATTCTCGGGTCCGGCGGCACCGACCTCGACGATCAACGGGGCGGCGCGTCCTACCTGGTGTGGATCGACGAGAACGTTCGTCTGATGGTCGACGTCGGCTCGGCGGCGGCGTTGCGCTTCGACCAGGCCGGCGCGGCGTTCGCCGATCTCGACGCGATCGTGTTCACCAAACTCCAGGCGCGTAGTCTCGTCGACTTTCCGAGTCTCATCGAGGGTTCCCGGACGGCGATGCGCGAACGGCCGTTGCCGGTATTCGGGCCGGCGGTACCCGGTGGCGACTCCGTGTCGGCAATGATCCACAGGCTCATGGGCCCGGAGGGTGCCTTCCCTCGCCTGGCACCGTTTCTCGACGTGCCGTCGCCCGCCGGCTACCGGATATCGGTGCGGGACGTGACGGCCATCGGCATGCGCCGCTGGTCGGAGTTCGGCACCCGGAACATCGCCCTGTCGGCCGTGCCCGTGAACCACGGCGACATCCCGGCGCTCGCCTGGCGGGTGGACATCGGCGACGTATCACTGGTGTTCGCCGGCAGCTTCAGCAACCAGAACGGCGTGATCGCCGGTTTCGCCAAGGACGCCGACGCGCTCATCGTCCACCACGCGATCCTCAACTCCGCGCGCGGCGCATCGCTCGACTACTTCGCCACGCCGACGGAACTGGCGAGGGTCGCGACGCTGGCGAACGTCCGCATGCTGGTCCTCGGACACCGCACGACGCCCACGTTGGGCGTGGAGAGCATATCCAGGGACTTCATCGAGGAGCACTACAGCGGGCCGCTGATCTTCGCCGACGAGATGGAGTGCTGGGGGTTGTGACCCGACCGCCATCTGAAGCAACCGGACGCAACGGGTATGATCACCGCGTCCAGCCACGAGGGGATGTACATGGGAAAGGGTGATGTCCGCACCCGCCGCGGCAAGATCGTGCGTGGCACGTTCGGCAGTCGTCGACGGCGCAAGCGGAAGAAGACCACCGACGACAAGAAGGATTGAGGGTGGATCTCGAAAGCTGCGATTGGCTGTTGTCGACGACGCGGGCCGTACGCAAACGGCTGGACCTTTCGCGTCCGGTGCCGAGAGCGGTGATCGACGAATGCCTCGAACTCGCCGTGCAGGCCCCCACCGGGTCGAACAGCCAGAACTGGCGCTGGGTGGTCGTGGACGACGCCGACAAGCGCCAAGCCCTGGCCGAACTCTACCGGCGCGGCGGGGAGGCGTACCTGACCGGCGCCAACACCCGGGCACAGTCCGCAGGTGATGCGCAGCAGGCCCGCGTATTCAGTTCCGCGCTCTACCTGATGGAACATCTTCACGAGGTGCCGGTGCACGTCATCCCGTGCCTCGCCGGACGTCCCCGCGCCGAGGCCGGGGTCACGGCCCTCGGCGGCTACTACGCGTCGATCTACCCGGCGGTGTGGAACTTCCAACTGGCGTTGCGGGCCCGTGGCCTGGGGTCGTGCCTGACAACGCTGCACCTCGGGTTCGAGCGCGAAGCCGCTGAGATTCTTGGCATCCCCGAGGATGTGGTGCAAACGGCCCTGCTGCCGGTGGCGTACACGCTGGGAACGGATTTCAAACCGGCGTCACGTCCGCCCGTGTCCGAAATCACGCACTGGAACGGCTGGGACGGCTCCTGAGCGACCCCTGCCTGCTCACGGCCACCGAACTGCGCGGCCTGGTTCGGCGACGCGAACTGAACTGCCGGGAGATTCTCGACGCCCACATCGAACGCATCGAGGCGGTCGATCCGGCGCTCAATGCCATCGTCACGACCTGCTATGACCTCGCGAGGGTTCGGGCCGACGCCCTGGACCGGGAACCCGCCGCCCAGGGCCCGCTCGCCGGCCTGCCCATCGCCCACAAGGACCTGCTGCCGACCAAGGGCATCCGCACGACGTTCGGCTCGCCGCTCTACGCGGAACACGTGCCGGATGCGGACGCGCTGATCGTCGAGCGCATGCGCCGGGCCGGGGCGGTGACCATCGGCAAAACCAACGTGCCGGAGTTCGGCGCCGGGTCGCAGACGTTCAACCGGGTGTTCGGGCCCACCCGGAATCCCTACGATCCGGGCAAGACCTGCGGCGGCAGCAGCGGCGGGGCGGCCGTCGCCCTGGCGGCGCGGATGATCCCCGTCGCGGACGGCAGCGACACCGGCGGGTCGCTGCGCAACCCGGCGGCGTTCTGCAACGTCATCGGCTTTCGTCCTTCGCCCGGCCGGGTGCCGACCGTGCACGGCGATCCCTGGTCCGATCTGTCCACGGCGGGTCCCATGGCCCGCACCGTGGACGATCTGGCGCTGTTGTTCTCGGTCCTTGCCGGCCCCGACCCTCGAGTACCCAACTGCCTGTCCGACGCGGGCTCGTCGTTCCTGCCGGTGGAGCCCGTCGACCTGGCGAAGCTCCGCATCGCCGTCACCGAGGACTTCGGCGGTCTGCCGGTGGAACCGGCGATCCGGGATGCGATCGGCGAGTTGCGAGCCGCCCTCGCCGACGCCGGCGCCACGGTGGTCGACGCCGCGCCGGACCTCGCCGACGCGCGCCGCATCTTCCACATCCTCCGGGCCACCGGTTTCCGTCGCCGCTTCGGCCCCATGACGGATGAGCAGAAGGCGGAACTCAAGGACTCGATCCGTTGGAATCTCGAGGCCGGTCTTGAATTGACTCTCGCCGACTACGACTGGGTGTATCCGGCACGCACGGCGCTCATCGCGCGCGTTGCCGCGTTCTTCGACAACGTGGACCTCCTGATCGGGCCGACCACCCAGGTTCAGCCGTTCGACCTCCAGACGGACTGGCCGCGCGAGGTCGACGGCAAGCGGATGTCCACCTATATCGAGTGGATGGAGAGCTGCAGCTGGATCACGGTTACCTGCTGCCCGGCACTGTCGCTACCGGCGGGGTTCCGCAACGGCCTGCCGGTCGGCGCCCAACTCGTCGCGCCGCTGCGTGCCGACGGCTTCCTGCTACGCGCGGCGAAGGCCATCGAAGCGCTGACCGGGCATGGGGCTCGGGTGCCGGAGCCCGCGAGCTAGCGGTACCGGGCAAGCACCTCGTCGGCGGACTCATCGACCCGTTGCACGAGCCGGCGAGTCCAGTCGCCGTGGTCGAGCTCGGGACGGGCGGCGGTCCAGCCGATGGATGCGAGGCTCCGGACCAGAAGGAAGAGGGGAATCCGCGCGACCGTCTCGTCGTCGACCGCACGGTGTCTGCGGTAGCCGTCGATCATGGCGCCGCAGAACGCCTCGAGGCGGTGGTCGTGATGGAAATGGGAGAGGGCGACGGCGAACTCGTAGGCGTGCCAGCCGAATCCGGCATCATCGAAGTCGATGACGTGCAGGGCTTCGCCGTTGTCGATGACGTTGTTCGGGTGCAGGTCGGCGTGGATGAGGCCGAAGGTTCCGGGTTCCGTGCCGTAGTCGGCGAGGATGCCGTGGATGGTCTCGCGCAGCGCCGCCAACCGGGGACGTTCATCGGCCTGCAAATGCGGCGACTCCCAAAACCGGCCCCAGAACGGCTGTTCGCCCATCAGCCCATCGGCGTCCAGCCGCTGGCGCCGAAACCCCGGCGGGATCGTCCAAGCGGCGGACTGATTGTGGATCGAGGCCATGATCTCGCCGAGCTGCGCGAAGCACTGGCGCGCGAAGGCTGGATCGTCGTTCTGCCGCATGACCTGGTGCATGGTCGGCCCGTCCACCCACTCGAGCAGACCGGCGTGGCGGCGCTCGGCCGCGACCTCGACCGACGCATAGCCCTCGCCGTCGCGGGTCATCACCGGTACCGGCACATCGACGCCCGCCGCGCGCAGTGCTGCCGTCCAGGTCTGCTCGGAGATCAGTTCGTCGAGGTCGTGATACCAAGGCCGGTGCAGGCGCAGCACGTAGCGCCCGCCGGCACGATCATCGACCCGAAAGGCGATGTTCTCGGTAACGGAGACGAGGTGGATGTCCTCGACCTCGAGATTCCACGCGCGGAGCACTGCGCGCGCCGCGCGCAGACGTTCATCGGACATCCAACTCGCCGAGCGTCTCTTCGAAGGCGTCGAGGAAGGCGGCCGCATCCTGGTGGGAGAAGACGAGTGGCGGCCGGATCTTCACCACGTTGCCGAACGCGCCGGCATTGCCGATCAGGAACCCCTTGTCCTTCATGGCGTTGACCACCCGGACCGCGCCGTCGCGGTCCGGCGTCTTGGCGTCGCGATCGGAGACCCACTCGACGCCGACGAACAGGCCGTGCCCGCGCACATCGCCCATGGCCTCGGCCCGGGGTTGCAGTTCCAGCAGTCGCCGGCGGATTTCCGCGCCCACCTTCCCGGCGTTGGTGCAGAGATCCTCGTTCTCGATCACGTCGAGCACGGCGTTGCCGGCCGCGGCCTGTAGGGGGCTCGATGCGAAGGTGTTGAAGTACCGGGTACCACGTCGAAACGTGTCGACGATGTTTCGGCTGGCGGCCGCAGCGGCGAGGGGCACGCCGGCACCGAGGGGTTTGCCCATGACGACGATGTCGGGTCGAAATCCCATGACCTCGTGGCCCCACCAGCGTCCGGCCCGGCAGAGCCCGGCCTGCACCTCGTCGGCAACGACGACGCCACCGGCTTCGCGGACCAGGTCGGTGGCCGCGGGCATGAAGCCGTCCGGGATTTTGGGCAGACCCTCGTTGGCGAGCAACGGGCAGAGCAGCATCCCGGCGAAGGGGACGCCGTCGCGTTCGAACCCCCCGATGACCTCGCGGAGCCTCTCCAGGTAGAACCCCGCCGGGTCGTTGGACTGGTGCCGGTAGGTCTCCGGAAACGGGATCGACCGGACTTCGCCGTCGGTGCTCCGGTTGCGCGTGAGCTTGCGCACCTCGGCGCTGTTGCCGTGGTAGGCGGCGTCGGTGCAGACGATTCCCCGACCGCCGGTGGCGAGCCGCGCCATCATCAGCGCCACCTCGTTGGCCTCGGTGCCGGTGCAGGTGAACACGACGCTGTCGATGCCGTCGTGATGGCGCCCGGCGAGCCGCTCGGCGTAGTCCAGCACCCCCTCGTGCAGGTAGCGGTTGTGGACGTTGAGCGTCGCCGCCTGTTCGCTGACGGCGCGCACCACGTGGGGATGGCAGTGGCCGACGCAGGGTACGTTGTTGTACATGTCGACGTAGCGACGGCCGGCGGCGTCGAACAGCGACACGCCTTCGCCGCGGACGATGTGCAGCGGCTCGGCGTAGAACAGCGGTGCGCCGCTGCCGAGCAGGCGGTCGCGGCGTTGTTTCAGGGACTCGCTCACGGGGTTGCCCCGAGAGGCTGGGGCAGGTCGTCGTACTCGCTCTCGCCTAGGCGGAACCGCAATTCACTGACGCGCCCCGGGGCGGCGACCACCTCGCCGCGGTCCACCTTGGGACGGAATCGCCAGGATCTGACCGCCGCCAGTGCCGCCTGGTCGAAGACCCCGGGCGGTTCGGACGCCTCGACGACGGCGTTGACGACGCTTCCATCCGCGGTGATGTCGTAGCGAACCACGACGCGACCCTCGACGCCTCTCGCCTTGGCCGCCTCGGGGTAGACCAGGTCGACGCCACCGATGAACTGCGGTGGTCGTGTCGGTGAAACGCACGCACTGACGGACAGCAGGGCAACGAGGGCGATGATCGATTGCCGGGGCATGTCCATCAAGATACCGGAACGGGCTGCGCGACGAGCGGGCGCATTCACCTGAGCAGGGCCTTCAGTTCCGGCAATCGAGCCGAAGTGGCAGCGTGCCCGGCGGCCGCGAACTCGATTGCGAGGTCGAAACGAAGCATGGACGCGGGCAGGTCGGGGCGAATCGTCACGTCACTGGCCCTTAGATCGCGGTGCGTTTCCTCCAAGCCGGCCGCGAGGAACGTGCGAATCGGATCGGGAAGCCAGACCTCGATTTGGTCGAAGCGGGGCTGGGTGTAGGACGCCACCACCACGCTGGGGTCGTGCGCTTCACGGAGACTGCGCGCCGGCACCGCGCCGAAGTGGACGAGGTCGATGAACTGCTCGCCGCCGATGACCACGGGCGAGAAGACGACTGGTACCGCCGTCGATGCCCGCAGCGCGTCGAGCATTCGAACATCGGGTCCGAACACATGCAGGGTGACGTTCTCGCGCAGGTCGTCCACGAATCCTGGAAGCAGCAGCCGCTCCCAGCGGATTGGTTCTCGGACACGTCCGGCTACACACACGAACGGTATTTCGCAATCGCCGATGCGCGCGCCCCCGATCAGTGGTTCGAGATGCGAGAACCGCTGCTCTAGCAGACCGCCATGCAGTCCCTTGCGCAACGGCCTAGTGCTGAGTTTGGCGACGTCCAATGGTCCGAGCGACCGCGCCACCCGCCTGATCGTTGATGGCGAATGTCCGAGGGCCGACAACCCGGCGATCACCGCGCCCATGCTGCTACCCGCGATGCAGTCCGGTCGCATGCCGGACTGGTACAGGGCCTCAAGCACGCCGATGTTGGCATAGCCGCATGCACCGCCCCCGCAAAGGGCGAGACCCCATGGGGCCTTTCCGGCGTCTACCACGTCAACCTGCGGATGTCGGTCGGGGCGGGTAGTGTATGCTCACGTTGCTGCTCGCGGGACATGGAGGACGGCATGATTGCGGTTGGAGATGCGGCCCCGGACTTCACCCTGCGAAGCCACCAGGGCGACGAGATCGGCCTGGCCGGTTTCAAGGGCGACAAGTGGGTCGTGCTTCACACCTTTCCCTTGGCGTTCACCGGCGGCTGAAGCAACCAGACCACGAACTTCAACCGTGCGTTGAAGCAGTTCGACGAAGCCGGCGCGGCGCTCATCGGCTTGAGCGTGGACTCGGGTCCGGCGCTGGGCGCATGGTCCACGGCCATGGGCGGCATCCGCCACCCGCTGCTCGCGGACTTCTGGCCTCATGGCGGGGTCGCGAAGACCTATGGCCTGTTCACCGCACGCTGCTCATCATCGACCCGGATGGCATCGTCCGTCACACGGAAGCCCACCAACGGACCTTGCCCGATCCGGCTGCGGCATTGAGCAAGTTGAAGGAACTACAGGCGTAGGGGCTGTCGCGCGAAGGGCCTGCCCCGCCCGTTTGTTCCCAGCTACGGACGATGCATCCGGGCACGGACAACCGCAAAGGATCTCCGTACGCGTCGCTCACCTGACGCCCGCCAAGCCCTTGCCGATTCCCTCCGTCGCCCAGCCGGCCCACGGCAGGGTGAAGAAACTGAATCCCTTCTCCTTCAGTTGCGCGGGCGAGATGCCGGGCGGCACGAAGAACATGCCGGCGGCCACACCCGCGGCCTGGCAGGACGCCCCGATCTTGTCGAGCGCGGCCTGGTAGGTGTCGCTGGTGTAGTCCAGGGGGACGTCGAGGTTGATGGACAGGTCGGAAGGCCCCACCAGCAGGACGTCGATGCCGGGAACGGCGAGGATGTCGTCGATGCCGTCCAGGGCTTCCTGGGTCTCGATCATGGGGATGATGAGCAACTGTTCGTTCACCGCGTCCATGTACTCGCGGTAGCTCTTGAACTCGCCCCATTCGCCGCGCATGCCGGCGGAGCTTCGGACGCCTTCGAACGGGTACTTGCACCACTTGACCGTGTCGGTGGCTTCTTCCGGCGTGTTCACCATGGGCACGACGATCCCTTTGGCGCCGATGTCCAGCGCGTAGCAGATCTGGTCCGGCCGCAGGTCGCCGACGCGGACGATGGGGCACGCCTGGGTGCCGCGGGTGGCGGACACGGCTCGGGCCAGCCCCTTGATGTCGTCGGTCGAGTGCTGGGTGTCGAACAGGATGAAGTCGAAACCCGAGCCGGCAAGAAAGCGCACCTCGCTGTTGGCACCGGCGGTGGTGCCAACGGCCGTTTCGCCTGCCTTGAGCATGTCCTTGACGCGATTCATTGGTGAGACCCTCCCGAAAAACGCGTCACCTTACGGGCAGTCGGCGCGAAGTGCCAGCGCGCCCTTCGGGCGCGATTGAAGTTCGCTTCGCGAACTTCGCACCTTGGTATGACGCGCGCCTGCGCGCCCTTCGGGCGCGTTGGA
>JAGWBN010000051.1:17455-22855 GCA_021295875.1 Pseudomonadales bacterium | reverse complement strand
CATGCTCATGGTGGAGCGGCGGTCCGTCGCTTCGTGCAGGCGGCCCGGGGGGCCGAGGGTTGGCGGTAGGGCGAACCCGTGGGGTGTCTTGGCGTGGTGGTGGAACATCCAGCTCACGCCCGCCGAATCCATCTCTTCGAAGAAGCGCTGCTTGCTGTCGTCCGGGACAAGGGCATCGTCGGCGCCGTTCTCGATGAGGATGACGGCGTCGGTGTTGTAGTTGTTGGGGCAGGTCTTGAGCGGTGGTCGCTCGACGCCATTGCGGGCCGCGTTGGGGTCTTCGCCGGTCTGCAGCAGACCGTGGAACGACACCACGCCGCCGACGTTGAGGCCACCGCGGACGCACTCGATGACGGCCATGCCGCCGAAGCAGTAGCCGATCGCGCCGGCCGGAAACGAGGCGTCGACGGTGGGATGGTCCAGGCCGCGGTTCAGCCATTCGCGGAGCAGTGCGCGGAACCGTTCGTGATCATGGTCCATGTCGACGAGACCCTGGAAGCACTTCTTCTGGAAGGCGGCAACTCGACTCGGGTCGTCCGGCCAGACGCGCTCGTCGGGCGGCACGATGTTGCCGTAGACATCGATGGCGAGACCGACGTAGCCCACCCGCGCCAGGTATTCCGCGACATCGACATCGAAGAACTTGAGCCCCTGGTAGTTGTGGATGACCAGCACCAGGGGTCGGGGGCCAGCAGTGGCGGGAGGCGCCACGAGGTGTCCGAGATAGTCGTTGCCGCGAAAGCTGAAGGCGATGTCGTCGCGGCGCAGGTCGGGTGCCGGGGGCCAGAAGTCGGGCGAGGGCATTGTTCGATCTCTGTGGTGAAAGCAGTGAACGATGATGCTATGCCGGCCGGGAACTGATCAATCGGCGGCACACACGCTTCCGATGACAAGCGCCATGTCGTCCTCCGCCGCTAGGAACCGGTGCGCGAGCTCGAGTTGGGATCGGGCGCGCAGCAGGTTGTCCCCGCGCCGCTCGACCTTGAAGTAGGCGTCGCCTTGAAGATGGTCCGTGAGGAAGCGAACCGCCAGCATGAAGCTCATGTAGGCGGGTGCGGCGGCGTAGCGCGCGATGTCGTCGACTACGCCGAACGCGGAGAAGAACCCCCGGCACAGTGGCTCGAACCGCGAGGCGGAGAACGGCGTGGCGGCGTGCGTCTCCTCCGTCCCGGCGAAGGCGGAGCGGACGAGGTCGCCGAAATCCCAGGCGGGGTCGCCCAACATGAGCGTGTCGAGATCGATCACGGCGACCACTACGTCCCGCGTGGGATGGAACAGCAGGTTGTTGACCTTGCAGTCCCCGTGGATGACGCGTTGCGGTTCGCCGGGACGGAACCGTTCGCGCAGGTCGTCGATCTCCCGGACGAGTGGACCGCCGTCGACGGACACGGCGTCCAATGCCGCGAGATAGTGCGCGAGGTCGTGGAAGCCGTCGATGACGGGGTCCAACGCTTCGCCGAAATCGGCGAAGGTCGCGAGGAGTCCGCCGAAGGCTTCCCCGGCGGGGGCGAGCAGCTGGTCGGGCAGATTCTCGAAGCTCCGCGAGGGGATGTGGGCGAACACACGCCAGATGTCGCCGTCGGGATCGATGGCATACGGTTCGCCGCCGGAAGTCGCCAGCGGGGACGACAGCAGCTTGCCGCCCTCGTGCCGGAGCGCCTTGGCGAGGTTGCGCATCAGCGCTTCGGGATCGCGGAAGACCTCGCGATTGAGGCGCTGCAGGACGTGGTGCCCGCCGACCAGGTACGTATCGTTGATGTGTCCGGCGTCGATGACTTCCAGACCCCCGGTCACCTCGGGCCATGATCGGAGAGCCGCCCGCGCACGATTCGAATCCCCCGGCGCGGCCTTGGACTGCCACTCGGCGACGACATGGGCGATCGGCAGCACGTACTCCCCGAACGGTCCGGCCAGGGCGCTCGCATCGGTTTCGGAGTCGCCGGCGACGATGTCGGCGATCCGCGCGAGAGCGTCCGACGCGTCGCGGAGTTCCTCGTGCAGCTGCGGATGCTGCGCGAGCGCAAGCTGCTGTCGACGCCAGCCGTCGATCCAGGTAGACATCGGTGCGCCGGCGGCGAGATCGGCTTCGGCGCGGTGCGAGGCGAGACTCTCCGGCGGGATCCGGTCCACGATCCGGTCGAGGGGCGTGGTCGTGTCGTAGGGACGTGGCTCGGCTTCGCCACCGAGACCGTTCACCCGCCGCCGAAACTCCGCCGGGCCGAGAAGCCGGACGTACCACTTCACCGGTTCGAGCATCTCGATGAGCGTCGCGAGCTCGGGGTGGCCTCCCGTTACGCGCTCGTGGTCGGGAACCACGCCGAGCCTGGCCAGCGTCCGCCGGGTCGCTGCCATGCGTTCGTAGACATCCGCGGTCTTGGCTTGTGCGCCGTTCCAGAATCGTTCCGTGATCGCCGGCAT
Organism: Pseudomonadales bacterium; assembly: GCA_021295875.1. Lineage (GTDB taxonomy): Bacteria > Pseudomonadota > Gammaproteobacteria > Pseudomonadales > Azotimanducaceae > VXYL01. Next base: position 20,437 of record JAGWBN010000051.1, on the reverse strand, counting down.
GCGGCTCCACACCCGCGTGTCGAGCAGGCCGTCGGCGACCAACTCCGACCAGAGGCACGCCTCGCCGCCCAGAATCCGGCCCGACGGCCGGGAAGGGAGCCGCGGATATTCGGCGAACTCTGGCATCCACTGAAGGCCGTGGCGGACATGGGCGAGCCGGGGGTGGGCGAGCATCGCCCGTTCCGTGTCCGGCGAGGCGGTCGCGGGATCGAAGGCGCAATGGACGTCCGCCGGATAGAACAGATCCAGGTAGTAGGGCGCGGACACCACGCAGTCGTGGCCGGCATCGACCGCGGCGTCGCGTCCTGCGATGCCTCGCCAGGCCTGCACCGTGGTACCCGTAGGCAGTTCCGGGTGCAGACATTCGTCCCACCCCATGGCGCGTCTACCAAGCGCCTCGATCCGGTCCACGACGTGGCGATGGAAGGCGGCGCAGTCGCGGCCGACCTCGTCGCCGCCGAAGTGCAGGAACTCGTCGGGAAAGACGTCGGCGAACTCCTCGAGAAGCGTGTCGACGGCGCGCAGGACGCTCGGGTCGTGCACGTCCAGACAGGCGTCGTGAACGCCGAAGCGCGTGCTCGGCGCGGTGTCCGGGGCAGTGTCCGAGGCCCCCCACTCCGGATGGGCCGCGAGCCAACTGGTGACATGGCCCGGCACATCCAGCTCCGGCACGACCCGGACGGCGCGGTCGGCCGCGTAGGCGACCAGCGAACGCATCTCGTCCACCGAATAGGCGTCCTTGCTGGCCAGTTCCGGGTAGGCCTTGGACTGAAAGCGAAACCCCTGGTCGTCGGTGAGGTGCAGGTGCAGCACGTTCAGCTTGTAGAAGGCCATGGCATCGACCGTACGGCGCAGGGTGTCGAGGGTGATGAAGTGGCGCACCGTGTCGATCATGAGCCCGCGCCACGGGTAGCACGGCGCATCGCGGATCTCGCCCACCGCGAGTTCGCCGCCGGCACCGAGTTGAACGAGGGTTGCGAGAGCCGTCAGCGCGCCCCATTCGGAGTTTGCTTCCACCCGTACGGTGTCGCCGGTCACGAGACGGTAGGCGTAGTCGTCGGCGAGCGCGGGAACCGGCGTCGGGGAGGCGTCGACGCGGAAGGAGAGGATGATACCCATGTCCGGCAGACGAGCGACGGCGCGGCGCAGGCGATCCGAACACATCCCTTCGACTCGGTTGGGGGCTTCGGAAAGCGTGCGGTGTGGTGCGGGAACGACTTCCCGCGGGCCGGGCAGCAGCGCTTCGGCCCCGGTCACGTGGCGCGGTCGGCGAGTCGGCGGCGCCAATGAATCATCTCGATGGCCGCCGCCGCCGCCTCGATGCCCTTGTTGAATTCGTCGTCCGCCGCACGTAGCTGCGCATCGACGAGCGCGGTCACGGGCAGAACCTCGTTGAGGATCGGTACCCGCGATCTCCGGGAGACTTCGCCCAGGCCGCGCACGCACTCGTCGACGATCATCTCGAAGTGGTACGTGTCCCCTTTGAGCACCACGCCGAGACAGATGATGGCGTCGATCCCGGGCTCGTGCGCGACGATCTCGCAGGCGGCGTAGGGAAACTCCAGGGAACCGGGCAGGGTGTGGGTCGCGATCCGGTCGACGCCTCTCGCCCGCAACACGGCCACGCACTTGGCATGCAGCGATCCGACGATCTCGGGATACCACTTGGAGCAGAGTATGGCGACGCTCGCACCCCCTGCGAGTTCCGGAAGGGCGTCGATGTCGATCGCCTGCTGCATGGCGGGAGTGTGCGGGTAGCGGCCGAAGGGGGCAACTCCCTGGCAGTCTGCGCCGGCGACAGCCGAGAATCCGCAGGTCGAGTAACATCCGATGCAGATCGGAATCGTTTCCCATCCAAGTGTCGAAGGACCGCGCAAGGTTCCAACACCGCACGCCCGAGTCGGGTGTGGGGGCGACCCGTGGACTCGTGCCGGCCATCGCCTTGTTCGTCGCCGGATGCGCCGGTGATCCGACTGCGGGCGGCGTCGGCACGAAAGCCCGCGGCACCCCGCCACCGGCGGTACCGGAGGCGCGTGTGTACGCCATGCCGGTTCGTGCCGAACTGCCGGCCGACGCGGGTGAAGCGCAACGCTTGCTGGCGGCCGCGAACATCGTCGGCGGCCTTTGGCGTATCTCCATCGACGCCTCGGACTGGCGTGGCCACGAGTCGATAACCCGGGGAACACGGTGGATGACCCCAGAGGTACAAGGAGCGGGACCCGAGAACGCACGGAAGACGCCCGACCCTCGACTCGTGGAGGGTGCCTGTTCGGCCATCTGCCCGTTCGCCGGGCCCGTCCGAACCACCCGGACATCCGACAACGCGCGTAGCTCGGCGGTCCAGGACTCGGTGTTCCGGGCACTGCTGGCGGCGCGGAAACTGCTCAAGCGGGGCGAAGTCGACCGCGTGGCAAACGCACTGGATCGGATAGTGCGCGACAACCGCGTGACCCCGTCGGTGCTCAGGCGCCTGCGGGTGGCCGGGGGATTGAAGCAGTCAAGGCGATTGGGTTCGGCCCGACTGGATCCACCCGACCGTGCGGCCTTGCTGGATTGGCTCGCGAACGCCCGGTTGCTGAACAACGACCTCACCGGTGCCGTGGTCGCCTACGAGGGAATGCTGGAGTTGGCCGACAGCCTGCCCTCGTGGCGACTCGACGGCACCCGTGAACGCTTGGCGCATCTCAACTTCGCCTTGGGCAACTACGAAGAGTCCCTGGCGCACCAGCGGGCTTGGCTACGCCAGGCTGATTGGGTCGGCCAGGCCTGTCCCAAGGTGTGCGATCAGGCGGGGCCTCCGGGCGCTAGCCCGCATATCTCACCAGGTCGCTTGTGCGAGTGACGAATGCTTAGGAAATCAGTTGCTTGTATCGGAATCCCGCAAATCGCCATTTCACAGACTCACAGACTGCGCTGGCCGCGCCCGCCTGCGCTTCGCGCAGGGAGCCCTCGCTGGTCTTTTGGCCCCGAGCACGTCCGTGC
>JAGWBN010000051.1:10182-17443 GCA_021295875.1 Pseudomonadales bacterium | reverse complement strand
TCGCGAGCGCGTGCTCCAAGGAGCACGTTCGCTCGGGGCCAAAATCCTCGAACGCGCCGTAAGGGCGCGCATCATCGCGCCCCCTGGTGAGATATGCGGGCTAGTCCGGCGCCAGTGTCAGACGTAGCTCTGAACCTTGGCGTTCAAACCCCACCTTCGCGAAGAACTCCGCCGCCGCGACCGGCGTACTGATCACCCTCGCCCCCTTCAGTTCGGCGATTCCAATGGCGTGTCCGAGCATCCATCGTCCGACCCCTCGGCCCCGGTATGCCTCCCGCACGGCGATGGCCTTGATGGCGAACCTCGTCTCGGCGAGCTGCGCGAGCCGGTAGGCGCCGATCACCCGACCGTCGACCTTGGCCACGCGGATCAGGTCGTCCGGGTCTCCATCGCCGACCAGGTCCGCCGGCGTTTCGTCCGGATTTGGTGGGAGGACGGCGATGTCCCGATAGCCGAAATCACGCTGCTTCGGGCGCGCCGGAGTCACCGGCTGTCGCCGCGCAACGCCCCTACGCGCTCGCGCAGGTCGTCGGCGTCGACCCTGTCCGGGGCCACGGTTTCGCCGGCGACGATCTCGACCCGGCTCCAAAACCGCCCCCGTCCCCGCTTGAACGCGCCCTTGCCCTCGGGGCTGAAGAAACTTCCCCACAGGCCGCGTAGCGCCATCGGCACCACGGGAACCGGTGCTTCGCCGACGATGCGCTCGATGCCGCGTCGGAACCGACCAATCTCGCCGTCCGTGGTGAGTTTGCCCTCGGGAAAGATGCACAGCAGATCGCCCTCGTCCAGGCCATCTCGGATCGACCGGAACGCGTCCTCGTAGACGTCGGGATCCTGACTCTGGGGCAGGATGGGAATCGTGCGGCCCGTGCGGAAGATGAAGTTCAGGACCGGTATCCGGTAGATCGTGTCGTGCATGACGAAACGGATCGGCCGCCGGACGGCGCCGGCGAGCAGACAGGCGTCCATGTAACTGACGTGGTTGCAGACCAGTACCGCCGCCCCCCGCTCGGGAATGGTCTCGAGGCCTTGGTGGCGCACTCTGTACATCGTGTGCGAGATCGCCCAGATGAGGAAGCGCATGGTGAATTCGGGAACCTGCTGGAAGATGAACACGGCGACGCCGGCGTTGATCAGCGCCATCGCGCCGATCAGGCCGGGAATCGTGCCGTCGAGCGCCAGCCAGGCGATGGCGAAACCCGCCCCGGTAACCATGAACAGCGCGTTCAGCACGTTGTTGGCGGCAATGACGCGCGCCCGGCGATCGTTCGGGGTACGCGTTTGGATGTTCGCCTGCAGCGGGACGACGTACAGGCCCGTGAACACGCCCATCATCGCGAGATCGAACAGAAGCCGACCGACGCCGTCGGCGGCGAGGAACTCGAGGACCGACCGTTGGGCCTCCCCGCCGGAGACGCCAACGATGGCGAAGCAGGCGTCGAGACCGAACAGGCTGACGCCGACCGCGCCCACCGGAACCAGACCGATCTCCACGCGACGACCGGAGAGGAGTTCGCAGAGCAGGGAACCGGCGGCGATCGCCACCGTGAACACCACCATGATCAGCGTCACGACGTACGCACCGCCGTCCAGTTCGCGCACGAGGTTCGGAATCTGCGCAAGCACTACCGATCCGAGGAGCCAGAACCAGGACACGCCGAGGATCGACAGGAACACGGCCTTGCGCTCCCGCGCCAAAGTGATCAGGCGCCAGGTCTCGACGACGGGGTTCCACCCGAGATTGTCGGTCTTCGCCGGTGGGGCGCTGGGAATCCAGCGACACGCCAGGTAGCCGGTCGCCGCCACCGCCACGACGAAGGCGAAAAGCCACAACGAAACATCGTCCCAACCGCCGAGAAGCCCGCCGGCGATGGTGCCGAGCAGGATCGCGACGAACGTCCCCATCTGCACCATGGCGTTGCCGCCGACCAGCTCGCTGGCGTCCAGGTGCTGGGGCAGGATGGCGTACTTGAGCGGTCCGAAGAACGTGGATTGCACCCCGAGCAGGAACAGAACGCCGAACAACGCCGGCACGCTCTCCAAGTAGAGCGCGATGCCGGCCAGCGCGGCGACGCCGATCTCGCCGAGCTTGACGAAGCGGATCATCCTCGATTTCTCGAACTTGTCGGCGAGCGTCCCTGCGGTGGCGGAGAACAGGAAAAACGGCAGGATGAAGATTCCCGCGGCGAGATTGACGTAGATGCCCGTGTCGTCGACGGCGATCAGGCCGCCGAACGTCAGGATGACGATGAACGCCTGTTTGAACAGGTTGTCGTTGAATGCGCCGAAGAACTGGGTGGTGAACAGCGGCGCCAGCCGCCGGGTTCCAAGCAGCCCGAACTGGGAGGTCGTTGCGGGCCCGCGGACTGGCGCGTCCGCGACCGGGCTGCCGGTTGTCTCGCTCACGTCCGTTTCGTCTGCCGCGCCGACCAAGGGCTCGCCGGTTGTCGAGTGTAGCGCGAAAGTTGCTCGGGTCGGTAAGGTCGCATGGCCCATATGGCCCATTGAACCGCCAGCCAGCATTGAAGCCTCGGGACCCGCGGGAGGCCGAGGGACGCCGGCACGGTGGCGCGAACGCGCTTCCCGAGGCTCCCGAGGCTCCCGAGGCTCCCGAGGCTCTCAAGGAGAGCTGCGTGCGGTCTGCGCGCTACTCCGTCTGCAATGCGGCCACCGGGTCGAGCCGGGCCGCCGACAACGCGGGGTACACACCGAAGCCCACGGCGATCGCCATGCAGACCACAACGGCCAGGGCAATCGCGGGTAGCGACCACGCCACGGCCCAGCCTGCGAAGGCGGCGATGGCGTAGGCGATGACGACGCCGAGAACGACGCCGGCGGCGGCGCCCAGGAGGGCGATCAGGGCGGCTTCGACGAGAAACTGCCGGACAATGTCCCGCTCTCGGGCACCCACCGCCCGGAGCAGGCCGATCTCCGAACGCCGCTCCATGACGCTGGCCATCATGATGTTCATGATGCCGATGCCGCCGACGAGCAGCGATATGCCGGCGACGGCGGACATGACGATGGTGAAGATGCGCTGGGTCTGCTGATGCTGGGCGAGAAGCCGGACCGGTACGGTCAGCCGGGTGTCTCTTTGGCCGCCGTGGCGGCGGTCGAGAAGATGCTGCACGGCATCGGCGGCGGCAAGCGGCGAGAAGCCCCGGGTGACGCGCAGCTTGAGTTGGGACAGTTGGGAATCCAAGGGGGAGACCCGCAACCGACGCAGGGCGGTGTGCAGCGGCAGATAGACGCGGTCGCCTTCGCCGCCGACCCGCTCTCCCTGGAACTCGTTGTCGGGCAGTTGCCGGTCGCGTAGGACGCCAACGACTTTGACCCAAAGGTGGTTGACCTTGACGAACCTGCCGAGTGCGCCGCCGTTGGGGAACAGTTGTCGCGCCGCCACTTCGCCGAGCACCGCCACCTGGGCGAACTCGTCGTCGTCCTGGGTGCTGAACAGCTCGCCCGTGGCGGCCTCGAGGCGTGTCAGCCCGAAGTAGGCCGGGCTCACCGCCCAGACCTGGGCGTGGCTCTCGCCCTGGCGTGAGAACAGGTTCCACGTCTGGATGACGCGCACGCCCGCCCAGTCGTGGACGAACGGCAGGGTCTCGAGGAGCGCCTGGGCGTCGGCGACGGAGAGCCCTGCGGAGTGCTTGCGCGACTCCCTGCGTTCATCCCCCTGGGGCTCCGCGGCGTCTACGATCAGGTTGTCGACGCCCATTCCCTCGATCATGGTCAGTGCCTGTAGTCGCCCGCCCTCGCTGACCGCCAGCATGGCGATGACGGCGCCAACACCGAAGATCATGCCGAGAAGCGTCAACGCGGAGCGCAGCCGATGGTGGGCCAACTGGACCATCGCCTGGCGCAGGTCCGGCAGCCAGTGCCTGGCCAGCGTGTCCAGACCGAGGGGGCCGAGACGTGTCATTCGCCCGGTGCGCGCACGCCGTCCGGGGCGACCACGCTGACCCGCTCACCCGCCTGGAGACCGTCGACGACTTCCACGAGGGTCGGGCTCAGGTGGCCCAGGCGCACCCGACGTGCCGATGCATGATTGCCGCGGACGACATAGACGAACGGCTTGTCCTCGTCGTAGAACACCGCCTGCTGGGGTACCAGGAAGCCGTCGTCGATGGCTCCCGTGACGATGGTCGCGTCGAGGCTGCTGCCGACACGCATCAGTTCCGCGTCCACCGCCTCCGGTTCGGCTTCGACGACGAAGTACTTCTGCGGATTGTCGCTGGCCCGCGGGGTGGCGACCGTCGAAACGCTGGACACCCGCGCCGGCACCATGACGGAGACATCGCTATCGAGGCGCAGCGTCACTTCCTGGCCCGGCTCGATGCCGATGGCATCCACCTCGGGAACGTAGATGCGTGCCTTCACCTTGCCGCGCACGGGAAGCAGGCCCACGGCACGGCCGGCGAAGACATGATGTCCCTCGGTGAGCTTTTCGCCCCACGGCGTACGCGCGTACACGAAGGTCCCGTCGGCCGGGCTCGCCAACGCCATTACCGCCAGCGCGGACTCCCGCTGTTCGAGTTGCGTCCGGCTGGCATCGCGGAACGCGACGAGGCGATCAAGCTCGGCTTCGGTCCGCTGGTTGTGGGTCTCGGCCCGCCACGCGTAGTACTCGTCCTGGATGGTGAGCAGTTGCAGGTCGCCCACGGCGTCGAGGATCTCGTTGCGGCTGAACAGCCGGGGGTCGACCTCGGTGAAGGTGCGGGCGATGTGCTGTTCACCTTCGACGCGTTCGGCCTCGTGGTCGATGAGAGCCCGGGCGACCGCGCTGTCCTGGGTATGCACGCCGAGCTGCAGACTGCGGTGCGCGACTTCAACGGCACTGCTGTCCCGTTGCACCAGGATCTCGCTGTCGTCGAAGCGGACGATGACCTGCCCCTGGGCGACTTCGGAGTACTCGGGCACCATCCAGGCGATGGCGAAGCCCATTCTGAGACCGTCCGGAACGCGGATGGTGATGGCTTCGGAAGGCACCAGTTCGCCGCGCGCATCGACGGTGAACCGGTGGTCGCGCGCTTCCACGGATACCGAGGGATGAAGCGATGTGGCGTCCGAACAGGCGACGGTCGCGAGCAGAGGTAGGGCCACGGTGGCCAAAAGGTCTCTGCACCACAACCGGGTCACAGGCGGATCTCCTGACCGGCTTCGAGACCGCTGGCAACGACGAATCGGTCGCCACTCCTCTCGCCGAGCGCAACCGGTACCCACCGGCCACCCCTGAGGAACACGCCGGGTGAACCGGAACGGTAGCTGAGCGATGCGGCCGGGACGGCGATGACGTCCCGGAGGAGAAGGACTCCGACGGCGATCTGCACGGACATCCCGAGGCGCAGACCGGCCGGGGCGTCGGTGGGGAAGCGAACCGTGATGTCGCGAACCTTGACCTGCGCCTGTAGGGACTTGCGACGCACCGTGTTGGCGACGGTGTGGACGTGGCCTTCGATTTCCGCACCACCCGCGGAGTCGACCACCACTCGAACCCGCTGACCGGTTGCCAGGCGGGCGGCGAGATACTCCGGGATCTCGGCCTCGACGGCGAGGCGGTCTTCGTTGGCGAGTTCGACCACGGCGATGCCTGGATTCACCTGGTTGCCGACATCGAGCTTGTTCCCCCACAGCGGTGTCGTGCCGATGATCACGGTACCCGCCTTCGGCGCGTGGATGGTCAACGCCGCCAGTTCGCGCGCGGCGGCGGCGTGGAGGATCTCCAGGCGCTGGACCCTGATCTCGATTTCACGTCGTTGGGCATCCCGCAGCTGCTGGACCAGAGGCGCCCGCCGGCGTACACGTTGAAGTTTTTCGTTGGCGAGCCGCTTCTGCTCGACGAGCTTGCGATACTCCACGCTGGCGATCAGGTCGGGTGGCTGTTCGGCTTTTCGGTTCGCCTTCTGGGCATCGCTCTCGACCTGCGCCAGCGCGACCTTCTCGTCGGCCAGTTCCTGCGCCTGCTTTTCGATCAGGGACTTCAGCTCGCCACGGGCGACGGCCAGATTCGATGCCAGCTGCCGGACCTGGTTGTCGATGTTGCTGCCGTCGAAGGCCACCAGGAGTTCGCCCGCGGCGACCCGCTTGCCCTCCTCGGCCAGATGGGTGATCGAGAGTGCCCAGTTCCGGCTCGGCGGCGGGCCGAAGCGGAGCACGTCGGTGGAGACCACGATGCCGCTGGCCTCGACGGTGACCGCCCGGTCTTCCCTGCTGAGTTCGAGCCACTGCTCGGCGGCTGCACCGGTGCCGCCGAGAGTCAGGACCAGGAGCAGCGTGGCGCGGCTCATGGCTGGGGGGCCGCCATGGCCGACGGCTGCCGTGCCGCCATGGCTGACGGCTGGGTGGCAGCCATCAGGGACATTCCCGGAATCAGGTCTTCGGGGTCCGGCTCGGTAGGGATGGCCACGAGTTCGAAATAGCCACCAGGGCTCCACTCGTTGCGCGTCGCGGCCTGCTTGGAGGTCCAATCGACCCGGGCTTCGACCGAGCGCGCGGGCAGCGCATCGGGCGTGACGACGATCAACGAGCCGACGGCGAGCTTGCGGATGTCGGCTTCGTGGACCCAGAAACGGAAGCGCAGCGCCTGGCGGCTCGCCACCTCGGCGATCTTGGCCGTGGCGGGCATGGTCTCGCCGGCGAACACCTTGGCCCCGGTGAACGGGTTCTCACCATGGATGAAGAGCCCGCTGCGGTCGGCGCGGATTTCGGTCTGCGCGATGGCCTGCTGCAGGCGGTCGCGATCCGACTCTCTTCGGGCAACCATCAAGCGGGTCACCGGTTCGGACTTTGCGTGTTGGTCCCGCTTGTCCGCGAGCGTCGAACGCGCGCGCTCGAGGGCATGCTCGGCTGTGGCGAGATCCAGCTGGTCCCGATCATGGTCCAGCCTGCGGGTCGCGTGAGCCGGTATCTCGGCGTCGATACGCGCCAGCCGGACAGCCGCCTCGGCCTCGACGACCGCGGTCTCGGCATCGAGTATCGCCAGCAGGGTCGCGGCGCGCTGACGTTCGGTCTGGACGCGCCCTTCCTCCAACTCGGTCTCCGCCGCTTCCGCCTGCGAGATCAGGTCGCCGGGGTCCAGGCGCACGACCACATCCCCGGATGCAACCGTGCTGCCTTCGGGTGCCAGCCAGGCGATCTGCCGCTGCCACATGCCTGGCAGTCGGGGCATCTCGATGATCTGCGATTCGGCGTCCTCGACGATGCCGGTCAGGTAGGGCGGGGCGGCGTCCGCGAGGGCGGCGCAGAGCGAGATCAGCGCCGC
>JAGWBN010000051.1:0-10090 GCA_021295875.1 Pseudomonadales bacterium | reverse complement strand
AGTCAGTGGCGGCGTGCATCTCGATCCACCTTGCCGTCGCGCATGTGAATCACCCGCCTGGCATGGGAGGCGACGTCTTCGTCGTGGGTGACCATCAGGATGGTCTGGCCCTCGCGGTTCAACTCCGAGATGAGCTGCATGATAGTCCCACCGGTCGCGGAATCCAGGTTGCCGGTGGGTTCGTCGGCCAGCAGCAGCGGCGGATTCGACACCAGCGCGCGGGCGATGGCGACCCGCTGGCGTTGCCCACCGGACAGTTGATTCGGCCGATGGTGCGCCCGGTCGGCGATCCCTAGGCGTTCAAGCAGTTCCGGACCCCGATTCCGGCCTTCCGCAGCCCAGGAATCAGCGTAGCGGATCGGCACGAGGACGTTGTCCAGGGCGCTCATCCGCGGCAGCAGGTGGAAGCTCTGGAAAACGAATCCGATGTAGCGGTTGCGGAGCGCCGACAGGCGGTCGTCGTCCATGTCGGATACGATCTGGTCGAGCAGCCGATACTCGCCGGCGTCGGCTCGGTCGAGGCAGCCCAGGATGTTCATCAGCGTGGTCTTGCCGGAACCCGACGGCCCCATCACCGCGACGAACTCACCACGTTCGACGGTGAGGTCGATGTGGTCGATGGCGTGCACATCGGACTCGCCGACGTGGAACGTGCGGCAGAGCCCGGATGTGACGATGACGTGGTTCACTGCGCAGGCACCGCGTCGATCTGTGAAGACTTCTGACGCAAAGGCCCGCGACCTGTCGGTCGCCGCATCCTGCTCCGGCCCGGATGCGCTGGCGGTTGCTACCGTCGTGGACCGGAGCCTGCGGGTTGGCCGCGGCGCGGTCGCGCGTGTTCGCGACGACCGTGGTTGCCGCCCATGGTCTCCAGAAATCGGCGCCGTTCTTCCGGTGTCAAACGCGCCAGAATATCCACCAGTGCCTGGTGATTGCCAGCCTGATTGGCGGCGAAGTGTTGCCGATAGCGGGCCAGCGCCGCCGCCAGCATCTCGGGATCGAAAGGTTCGGCGGCGAGCGCCTGTCCAATGTGCCGCTGGGTGCCGCGCAGTTCCCGCATGGAGACGCGGATGCTTCGCCGCAGTTCACCGTCGGACAGCACCGGGACGCCCTCGCGGGCCAGCTGTTCGCGTCGCTCCTCCGGCAGGCTGCGAATCAGTAGCGCGAGTCCCACGGTGGGATCGACGCTGCGACCGCCGGGCTTCCCCTTGCCGAGGTAGCCTGCCAGGAAACCGACCGCCGCGACGTTGAGCACCACCGAGACGATGAGAACGCCGAACAACCATTTCGATTTCACGGTTCCACTCCCACCTCGTCGCCGGGCAGTGCCAGGCGGTCGAGTTCGTCGGGGTCGAACAACACGAGCAGCATGTCCTCGTCGTCGGTGGCGGTGTCCTCGTCCAGCCTGCCCGCGACGTTCATCCCCACGCCGAATCCCACGACAAGCGGCACCAGGGCGAGGGCGGCCGGGCGCCAGGCCTTGGCGGTCCACCATTGCAGCCATGGCTCGACCGCCGGCAGGTTGGCGAGCACCCGGGTCTTGAGACCCAGCGGGGCCGGAACGTCGGCGAGGATCTCGTCGAGGACGGTCTGCAGGCGGAGCGCGTCTTCGAGGAGCCGACGGGCATCTGTGGACACCTCGAGCAGCTCGCGCGCCGGGGGCGCAAGGGGCGCCGGCCACCGGTCCAATTCCGCACCGTGGCGATCCAAGGCGTTTTCGAAATCGACGAGGTCCATGTTCGTGTCCATCGTGTGAGTCTGGTGCTCTGTCACTAGCGGTGGTCGCGCAGTCTCAGACGCAGCGTGCGCCGAGCCCGGGCGAGTAGCGACTCCAAGGCGTCGACGCTCACTTCCAATACGTCGGCCGCCTCGCGGTTGGTCATGCCTTGACGGTGGCAGAGCAGGAGGGCCGTGCGCTGCCGCTCGGGCAAGTCGGCGAGTCCTTCGTCGAGCATTCGCGCGAGGCGTTCGCGACCGGGGGCCTCGTCCGGCCCGGCCCCGTCGGCGGCCGTGGTGCCGGGATTGAGTTCCACGGTCTCCCGGTGCCGACGATACGCATCGATGCAGAGGTTGCGGGCGATGCGATAGAGCCACGTCGTAAACCTCACGCGGTTCGGTCGCCACGTGCGCGCACCGCTCCAGACCCGCAGAAAGGTCTCCTGGGCCAGGTCGGCCGCATCCTCCGCGTGCCGGGTCAGCCGGTAGTTGAAGGCGTGGATGCCGTCGAGATGGCGCGCAACCAGGACCGCGAAGGCATCCCGGTCCTGGTTCTGGACGCGGACCATCAACTCCTCGTCGGTGGCATCGTCCAACGGCGCGCCGTCTAGCGGCCTCGAGCCGCGCGCATCTCGTCGCGGGTGACCAGGCCATCGCCGTCGGCATCGAGCATCTCGAGCCGGTTCACGACCGATGGGAACTCCTCCGGCACCAGCCAACCGTCGCCGTTGGCATCGAGTCGGGCAAACATCCCCCGGCGGCGTTCCGCGTCGACGACGGCGGGCATGTCCTCGTACTCCTCGGTGGAGAGTTGGCCGTCGTCGTCGACGTCGGCGGTCTCGAACGCCTCGCGCCGCGCCGTCCGTTTCCGCCCCTCGTGTTCCGCTTGGCGCCGTTCCTTGCCGGCACGTGCCCGATCACGCTGGGTGCCGCGCCGCTCGCCCGCGCCTCGCCGCCGCGCCTCGCGTTCGCCGCGTTGCGCGCCTTGGCGCAGGCCGGCGAACAGTTGGCGTGCATCCGTGGCGGCGAATTCGTCGCCCGAGACCAGGCCGTCGCCGTCGGTGTCGATCGCCGTGAACCGCGCTTCCTCCTTGGCCTTGGCCTCGCTGATGTCGATCGGCGTCGTGCCGGGACGTGGCTGGGCGAAGGCGCTGGCCGCGACGGCCGCACCGGCGACCAGGGCGGCGACGGCGAAGCTCAAGGGATAGTCTCTCAGTCTCATGGGCTCATTCTCCGAAGTGGTTGCGGTCGCTTCTACGTCCCGTGTTCGAGTTTCCGTCGTTCGAGTTCGGTCGGTGCCAGCAAGCCCTGGTCGGTCAGGTAGGCCGTGACCAGTTCGCCCGGGGTCACGTCGAACGCCGGATTGCGCGCCTTGACGCCGGACACGGCGGGAATCGTGTCGGTCACTTCGGTTGCGGCGCGTTCCTCGATGACGACATCGGCGCCCGTGGGTGTCGCCAGGTCGAGAGTCGATGTCGGGCAGGCCACGTAGAAGGGCACGCCGTGGTAGCGGGCGACGATGGCGAGCGCCCGGGTGCCGATCTTGTTGACGGTGTCGCCGTTGGCGGTGACCCGATCGGCGCCGACGATCACCAGGTCGACGGCGCCCTCCGCCATCAGATGGGCAGCGGCGCTGTCGCAGATCAGCGTGTGGTCGATGCCGGCCTCGGTGAGTTCCCAGGAGGTGAGCCTGGCCCCCTGCAGCACCGTGTCGCGTTTCGTCCACGTAGACGTGGAACGGGATGCCTGCACGATGCGCCATGTACATCGGCGCGGTCGCGGTGCCGAGGTGGGATACGGCGAGCGCGCCGGCATTGCAGTGCGTCAGCAGGCGGCTGCCGGGCTTGATCAGCCGGGTGCCGTGGCGTCCGATGGCCTCGCACATGGCGCGATCCTCCGCGTGGATCGCGCAGGCCTCATCCACGAGGTCCGCCCCGCGTGCGTGCGCGGTGAGCATGCGGTCGACGGCCCAGCCCAGGTTGACGGCGGTGGGGCGAGCCGCGCGAAGCACGTCCGCCGCTGCCACGAGATCGCCGCCGTCACGCCAGGCCATCGCCATGGCGTAGGCCGCCGCGACGCCGATGGCCGGCGCGCCGCGCACCTTGAGGTCGCGGATCGCTTGGCCGACTTCGCCGACGTCCTGCTGTTCCTCGAACACGACCTCGTGCGGAAGCCTGCGCTGGTCGAGCAGCCACAGGCGGCCGTGCTGCCAGCGAATCGGTGCCGTGTCGTTGCCGATGGGTGAACCCGTGGAATCGCGTGTTGCCCTGTTGCGGCGTAGAGCCTGCCACTTTGTCTGCGGGCGCGCCACGGTGAACGCGACGACTCAGTCGGGCGGGGAAGACGCTGGCCGGCGGGCAGCCCGCGAGACCCGGTCCCGATCAAGCCGCAGACGCGGCTTGGTCGGGGGCCGCCGCGTCCCCAAACCCTGCCACTCGTGCAGGAAGGTGTTCCAGGCATCGTCGAACTCGGGCGACGCCGCGCGTCTGCCCGTGACGATGCGCACGAGCTGTGGGAAGGCCTGGGGGAACACCTCCAGGGCCGCGCGAGCGAGGGCCAACAACGCGGGGTCGAGTGCCGACGGCAGTTCGCCTCGGGCCTGGGCCGCGCGAATGGCGTCGATCCTGGTCGCGGCAAGGGTGGTGCGCTCGGACAAACGCACGATGTCATCGTCGCCCCGTTCCAGGGCTTCGTACATCCACAACCGGACGAGTTCAGCGTTCGGCGTGCCGGTGGTCAGCCGGTCGGCCAGCACGGCTTCGAACACCACCCGTTTGCCGCCGAAGTGGTGATAGATCATCCGCTTGTTCACCTCGGCGCGCGCCGCGATGCGGTCGATGCGCGCCCCGGCGTAGCCGTTGGACGCGAATTCGGCGATGGCGGCCGAGAGGATGTTCCGGCGGGTTCGGTCTGCGTCTCGTGGCACGGAAAGTAACTATATAGTTACCCTTGTTGGAGCCTGCTCCTAGAATAAGTAACTAAACAGTTACATTCAAGCCTTCCGTTCGAACATGCCGGAGTAGCGGCGCTCGAGGTCCAGCAGATAGCGTTTCGCCGCCAATCCCCCGCCGAACCCGGTCAAGTCGCCGTCCTGGCCGATCACCCGGTGGCAGGGGATGACGATGGGGAGAGGATTGCGGCCGTTGGCCGCACCGACGGCGCGGATGGCCTTGGGTTGGCCGATGTCCTGCGCCACCCAGCTGTAGCTGCGGGTCTCCCCGTAGGGAATCCGCCGAAGGGCATCGAGCACATTCGTCTGGAACTGGCTCCCCTCCGGTTCGATGGCGAGGTCGAAATCGCGCCGCTTGCCGTCGAAGTACTCGCCGATCTGCCGCGCGGCATCCTTGAAGGGCTCGTCGAACCGCTCCCAATCGGGCGACGGGCCACGCGCCTTGCTGCCGGTGGCGAAGCCGACCACCTTGAGCGCGGTGTCCGAGCCCGCGAGCAGAAGTTGGCCGATTGGACTCGACACGAAGGTATAAAGCATTGGCTACTCCCGTCTCCACAAGTGCATCACGGCGTAGGCGCGCCAGGGTCGCAACGGTTCCGCCCACTTTCGGGCCGCTGCCCCCTTGACTCCGAGCGCCTTGACGACGCCCCAATCCGTATCGGGAAACGCGTCCGGGTCGCGGGCGACCCGCATGGCAGCATACTCCGCCGTCCACGGCCCGATACCCTCGCAGCCCTTCGGCGTCTTCGAGCCAACCCGTGCCTTCCTTGGCGACCCGCGCCGCGACCGCCGATATGGCGCTCCCGCGCATCCGGGGCAGACCGATCTCGGCGACGTCGGCCTCGGCCAGAGTTGGCGCATCGGGAAAGCCGCCATCGCCGAAGCGGGCGCACAGCAGTCCCGCCAACGCGGTGGCTCGGGCGACACTGACCTGCTGACCGAGGATGGCCCGGACAACACCCTCGAACGGATCCCAGACGCCGGGAACACGAATGCCGGGCGCTGCGCGGACACGCCGTGCGAGGTCCGGATGGCGGGCCAGGTGGTCGTCGATCGTGCCCGCATCGGCCTCCAGGTCGAACAGGCGCGTCAGGCGCTTGACGATGTCTCCGGTTCGCTCCTGCAGGCGGGGCGGGACATCGACGTCGAGCATGTCGCCCAGCATCCGGGCTTCCAGCCAGGCACCGGAGCGGAGCCGACGCCGGTAACCGCATCCGCTCACCGCCTCCAACTCGGGAAGCGCGCGTCCTTCAAGGAACGAGAACAGCTGGCGGGCGTTGAAAGGGTTCTTCAAAGGCAGCCGCAGCAGGCACGCTTCGGACTGTTCGGCACCCGCTGTCGTCGACATGCGTTCACTATAATGCACCCATCCAGAGCACGTGGCCCGCGTGTTCCGGCGATGATCGGCTTGAAGCCCGGGACCACCATTGAGCGAACCGCCAGCCAACCTCGAACCGGTGACCGTCGACAAGCCGTGGGGGCGGGAGGTCTGGTACAGCGGCGTCGAGGAACGCGGTGAGAGCGGGGTGCGAACGGATTCCGGCATCGAGCCGCTGTCAGGCTACCTGGGGGCGCGCGGTCGAACGGATCCCGTCGTTCTCCTCAAGGCGTTGGAGCCAACGCGCGGCGACCTCTACCTGGAGGTGCACGAGACGAAGTCCGAGGTCTACGTCGTCGACCGAGTCGAACCGGAGCCCGGTCGCATGTTGCTCGGCACCTGCTCCGCCCGGCGGAAGGCTTTGGGTGACGACGGGTTTCGCGGCGCGTTGCTCGAAGCGGCACGGCAGGCCGAGTCGGGGGCGACGAGTCTCGAGCCGGTCCAGGCGTTCATGAACGTGGTCGAACTCCGGCCCGGCGACGTGGTGTCGATCCCACCACACGTACCGCACTCGTTGCTGCAGGGCGTCCACGTGATCGAGTTCCAGACGCCGGCGTTCGAACGCAAGATCCTGGCGGCGAGCCAGCCGGTGGTAAACCAGCATGGCTGGGACAGCGCTGCGGCGGCGGCCATCATCGATCTGGCCGACACGCCGGAAGTGGTGCCTAGAGGGCGTGAAGCCGAGCAGGTCTTCGCCATGCCGGGTTTCAAGGTCACCCGCCTCCGACTGGACGCCGGCTCGAGCTTCGCCGTGCCGGCGTGGTCCGTCGGTTGGATCGCGGCGGGCGGGCTGCAAGGCGTCGGCTGCGAGTTCGCGTCTCGGTCAGCCTTCCTCGCACCCGAGGCGACCACGCTCCGAGCCGTCGAGGAGGCGGAAGTGTTACTCGGCGTGGACTCGCCTGATGATCGACTTGGGCAACGGCATGGCGCTTGACGACGCCGTGACGTAGTCGGGCCCGACACCGGTGTGTTCCAATGCAGCCTGGGTTGGGGCGGGAACCGGAGCCTTCGGCAAACGGTTCCGTGAGACATGCCGGGGGAATCCGTGACCGAGGCCGAAAGCGAACTGATCGTCGAACAGATCCAGATCGGACCCATGGCCAACTTCACCTACATCGTCGGTTCCCGTTCCACCCGGGAGGTGGCGGTGGTCGATCCGGCCTGGGAGATCGACGGCCTGCTGGATCACCTCGCCGAGCGCGACTACACCCTGACAGCCGCGCTGGCGACCCACTACCACCCGGACCACGTCGGCGGCGGCATGGGCAGCCACAACATCGCCGGGGTCTCGGAACTGCTCGCCAAGCGTCCGGTGAAGGTCTACGCCCACCGGGACGAGGCACCCGGCGTCAGGCGCGTCACGGGAATTTCGGAATCGGACCTCGTCAAGGTCGACTCGGGCGACAAGCTGTCCGTGGGACCCATCGAGATCGAGTTCCTGCACACACCGGGTCACACCCCCGGATCGCAGTGCTTCCGCATCAAGAACACGCTGGTGTCCGGGGACACCCTGTTCATCGACGGCTGCGGCCGCGTGGATCTGCCGGGCTCGGACGCCGAGGAGATGTATCACAGCCTGCAGAAGCTCAAGGCGTTACCCGACGACACCCTGCTGCTTCCCGGCCACAACTACAGCAACGTACCCAACGCGACGATGGGCGAAACCAAGAAGATGAACGCCTACCTCGCGGTCAAGGATCTGCCCACGTGGCGGCAGATCATGGGATGACAAGCAACTAGGAGACAGACTCGATGGACACCGGCCAATTCAGGGGCTTCAACGTCACGATGCGCGATCCGGGGATCGCGTGGTTCCAGTTCTCGACCCCGGAACGATTGAACGGCATGACCATGACCATCAAGCGCGATCTGGTCGAGGCGGTCACCCAGGCGCAGATGGACAACGCGGTGCGCGTCCTGGTCTTCACGGGATCCGGGCGGGCGTTCTGCGCCGGGGACGACTTGAAGGGCTACCGCGGCGCACAGATCCCGGGCTCGCCGCTGGTGCCCGAGATCACCCACGGCCACGACAGCGGCATCGGCACCTACAACGCCCTGCGGACGATCTCCCAGCGGGTGAACACCGCGGTGCGCAGCCTCGACAAACTCACCGTCGCCGCCATCAACGGGGTCGCCATCCAGACAGGGTTCTCGTTGGCGCTGTCGTGCGACTTCCGCATCGCCGCCCGAGGCGCTCGGATGGGCAGCGCCACCCTGCGTTTCGGCCTGCTACCCGATGAAGGCGGCCAGTATCTCCTGGTGCAACTGCTCGGCGTTGCCAAGACCATGGAGTTCCTGATGAAGAAAAAGATCATCCAGGCGGAGGAGGCCTTGGAGCTCGGCTTGGTGAGCGAGGTGGTCGAACCGGAGGAACTCGAGGCGGCGACCATGGACCTCGCCACGGACCTCGCCAACGGACCCCAGGTATCCATGCGGCTGCTGAAACGTTCGGTGTACAACGCTGCGGAGATGAATTGGGAGCAGAGCCTCGACGAGATCGCGGCGAAGACGGGAATCTCGGATCACCACCCCGACTGCAAGGAAGGCGTCCGGGCGTTCCACGAGAAGCGCCAGCCGAAGTTCAACGACTGGTTGGAGTAGGCGCGCCTGTTGGGCGCGATCGGGTCGCGGCTACGAGGTAGAGCTGCTTGCCATCGCCTCGGCGCGCTGCTTGAGGGCGCGACCGGTGTCGTCGAAGCCGCGCAACACCCACCGCGCGAAAAACAGCCGGACGAACGGCGCGAGCAAGCCAGCCATCCGATCGGTCGTGTGATACGAGCACGACTTGTCGTCGATCGGCGTGAGGTGTTGGGTCTTGCAGGCGGTCAACAGCGCCCGCGCCCCGAAGTCCTTTCCCCAGGCGATGCGAAGGGGCGGTTCGACGTTCTGGATGGTCTCGGTCAGCTTGAGCGTCAGCGCACCGAGCGGGACATGCATGTGGATCGGCGAGCCCGGCGCGAAATCGGTGTCGATTCGGGGCGTGAACGGATTCCACTCGCCGTAGCGTTCTGCGTCCAGGATGATGTTCCAGACGAACTCGACCGGGGCGTCGATGACGACCGGCTCGGATTCGACGACGAAGCTGAACATTCGCCCGCGCTACGGAAGTAGCGAGGCCACCAGTTCCCGCTCCTCCTTGAGTTCCCCCTCCGTGACATCGAGCTTGGCCCGGCTGTAGTCGTTCACCGAGAGCCCTTGGACGATCTGCCAGTCGCCGCCCGCGCATCGTATCGGGAAGGAGAAGAAGAGACCCTCCGCGATGCCGTAGCTGCCGTCGGATTGCACTCCCATGCTGAGGATTCCCCCCGTCTCGGACATCCAGTCCCGCACGTGGTCGATGGCGGCGTTCGCGGCCGAGGCCGCGCTGGATGCGCCGCGGGCATCGATGATGGCCGCGCCGCGCGTCTGCACCGTCGGAATGAAATCGGTGTCGAGCCAGTCCATGTCGACGAGATCCAGCGCCGGCCTGCCCGCCACCGTGGTGTGGTGGAGGTCGGGGTACATGGTCGGCGAGTGATTGCCCCAGACTGCGAGGCCCTCGATGTCCGCCACCGCCGCCCCGGTCTTCGCCGCGAGTTGCGCCAGCGCGCGGTTGTGGTCGAGGCGCATCATGGACGTGAAGTTGCGCGGGTCGAGGTCGGGCGCGTTGCGCTGGGCGATCAGGCAGTTGGTGTTCGCCGGATTGCCGACCACGAGCACCTTGACGCCCCGAGAGGCACCGTCGTTCAGGGCCTTGCCCTGCACCGAGAAGATCGCCGCATTCGCTTCCATCAGCTCGCTGCGTTCCATGCCCGGCCCGCGCGGTCGTGACCCGACGAGCAGCGCATAGTCGGCGCCTTCGAAGGCGACGTTCGGATCGTCCGTGGGCACGATGCCCTGCACCAGTGGAAACGCGCAGTCGTCGATCTCCATGATCACGCCGTTGAGCGCACCCATGGCGGGAGGAATCTCCAAGAGCTTCAGGATCATCGGCTGATCCGGCCCCAGCATGGCCCCCGAAGCGACCCGGAACACGAGGGCGTAGCCAAGTTGGCCGGCGGCACCGG
>JAGWBN010000050.1 GCA_021295875.1 Pseudomonadales bacterium | reverse complement strand
GGCGGTCAGCCAATAGAACATGACGTTGTCGATCAACTCCTCACGGCTCACCGCGTTCTCGGGGTGGCCGTCGCAGTCGGTCCACTCGAGGAACTTCTCGATGACCCAGGTCGCCTGGCCCATGGGTGAGTCCACCAGGCCGTAGCCGAGGGTCTGTGGCCGCGTGCTCTGCTGCTTGGAATAACCGGCGCCCCACTCCTGGTAGTAGCGTCCGCCATCGAGCGCGGCCTGATCCCGGGCGGTGGGGTTCTCCCGCGCTTCAGGGGTCGGGCCGGCGCTCGGCATGTTGAGGTGGATGCCGGCGCAGCGACCCCGGTTTTGCATGGCGATGGCGGTGGTCACCGCGGCACCCCAGTCGCCCCCCTGGGCGAAGTAGCGGTCGTAGCCGAGGCGTGCCATGAGCTGGTCCCAGGCGTCGGCGATCTTGCCGACGCCCCAACCGGTGGTGATCGGCTTGTCGGAGAAGCCGTAGCCGGGGAGCGAGGGGCATACGACATGGAACGCGTCCCGTTCGTCGCCGCCGTGCGCCACGGGATCCGCGAGCGGCTCGATGACCTTGTGGAATTCGACCACGGAGCCCGGCCAGCCGTGGGTGACCACCAGCGGCACCGCATCGGGATGCGGGCTCGGGCGGTGGATGAAGTGAATGCCGAGTCCGTCGATCTCGGTGCGGTACTGCGGGAAACGGTTGAAGTACGCCTCGCGTGCCCGCCAGTCGTAGTCGTCCAGCCAGTACGCGGCCAACTCCCGGGCGTAGGCGAGGGGAACGCCCTGGTTCCAGTCGGTTCCGTCGCCGTCCCCCGTGGTCTGTGCATCCGGCCAGCGGGTGCGCGCCAGGCGTTCGCGGAGATCTTCCAGGACGCGGTCCGAAATCTGGATTGTGAATTCGTCTATGCGGCTCATGGGTTCCTCCCTTGACATCGACAGCATAGCAGTCGGTACCGATCCGACCCGGGGGACCTGTCGGATGCCGCGACATTCGCCAACGGTGCTGACACAATGGGCCAAGGATCGAGGGAGGGATCGGATGGCTGTGGCAAGACTTTCACTATTGGCCTTGACGCTCTGGGCGACGTCGGCCAGCGCATCGGAGCAGGACTGCGTACCGTCGAAGTGGGGCGCGGCCGACGAGATCGGCAGCGCCAACCTGATCACGCCCGAGAGCGTGCTGGCGGCGTCGAAACTCATCAAGACGGGCAAGACCTACAGCCTGGGCATCACCGTCGATGCGACCACGCCGGCGTTTCCGCCGCGCGGCCTGTCGCTGCAGGTGGTCCAGCCGGGTCAGCAGCAGGGCAGGGCGGCGTTCCCGAACATGGCCTACAACGACGACCTGGTGCAGACATGGCTCGGCATCGGCTCCCAGATCGACGGCCTGGGCCACCTCGGTGCGCCTGGCGGCGTCTACTACAACTGCAACCGAGCCGAGGACTTCGCCGACATCAAGGGCTTGACCAAGCTCGGCATCGACAAGATTCCGCCCATCGTCGCCCGCGGCGTCGTGCTGGACATGGCGGGCCATGCCGGGGTCGAGGTGATGCAGGCGGGCCAGTTCTTCACGGTCGCCGACGTCAAGGCCGTCGAGGAAAAACAAGGTACGCCGATCGGGGAAGGCGACGTGGTGTTGTTCCACACGGGTTGGACCGATGGCATGTTGGCCACGGACCCCGAAGCCTGGGTTGCCGGGGAACCGGGCATGGCGGAAGAGGTGGCGGAGTACCTCGCGAGCCGCAACGTCGTCGCGGCGGGCGCGGATACCTGGGGACTGGACGTCGTACCCCCCGAGCATCCCGAGCGACCGTTCCAAGGCCACGTGACGCTGCTCAAGGAGAACGGCATCTACATCCTGGAGGTGATGAACACCGGGCCCCTGGTGCGCGACGGGGCCTTCGAGTTCCTATTCGTGTTGGGCCACGCGAAGATCAAGGGCGCGGTGCAGATGATCATCAATCCGGTGGCGATTCGCTGACTCGACGATCGCGGAGGGCGCGCCGTGATTTCGAAACGGGCGGCATTGGTGTTCGCCCTGGTGGCATGGGTCGTCATCGAGCTAATCGGACTCGCCATCTTCTTCGACCGGGAAGATCCCGCCACCTGGCTGCCCGGCCAGGCGTACGGGTTCCGTTGAACAGCCGGCCAACGCCTACCGCGCCATGAACTAGCAGACGAGCAGGTTGATGTCCGGAAGGATCACGGGCGCCTGTTGCCGTGCGTTCCCCGGACGAATTCCTCCGCCTCCAGCTCGTCGACAAGCTGATTGAGTTTGAGCGGGTCGACCCCCGGCAGGAACCCGCGCCGGGCCGAGGCGACCTTGAACGGGGGTCGACCAGCGATGGGCTTCTCGCCCACTCCGCCGTAGGGGAGGGCCGTCTACTTCATCCGGTAGCGGATGGGCAGGCTTTTCAGGCCGCCGACGAACGTCGACTGCGTATAGGCGGGCTCGCCGTTCAGTTCGACGTGATCGACACGGGCCAACAACTCCCGATACAACGCCGCCATCTCCATTCGAGCCAGGTGTTGGCCGAGACAGACGTGGGGTCCGTAGCCGAATGCGAGGTGGTTGGAACGCCGATCCACACGGAACGAGAACGGCTCTTCGAACACCGCCTCGTCGCGGTTCGCGGAGGGATACCAGAGCGTGCACGCCTGCCCCTCGGCGACAGCCACGCCGCCGACGCGGCAGTCGGCCGTGGCCGTACGCACGAACTGCCGCACCGGCGTCACCCAGCGGATGACCTCGTCGATGGCGCCGGCCAGGTAGCGATCGGGATCCTCGCGCAGTTTGGCCAACTCCCCGGGATTCTCGATCAGTGCCAGCAGTCCGCCCGCGGTGGACGAACTCGTGGTGTCGTGGCCCGCCGTGGCGATGATGATGTAGTAGCCGTTGGTCTCGTGTTCGGGGACCGGTTCGCCGTCGATGCGGGCGTTGGCGATGAGGCTCGCGACATCGTCCGTGGGGTTGGCGCGACGTGCTTCGGAGAGCGCTCGGAAGTAGTCCTCGAAGTCAGTCACCACGTCCATCAGGGACTCGGGCTCGAAGGACCGCCTGACGTCCGGATCGGCGCCGCCGAAGAGTTCCTGGGTCAGCTTCAGCATCAGGGGCTCGTCCTCGTCGGGGACGCCGAGGATCGTCATGATGACGCGCAGGGGGTACCAGATGGCGACGTCCTTGACGAAATC
Organism: Pseudomonadales bacterium; assembly: GCA_021295875.1. Lineage (GTDB taxonomy): Bacteria > Pseudomonadota > Gammaproteobacteria > Pseudomonadales > Azotimanducaceae > VXYL01. The sequence goes on along the minus strand of JAGWBN010000050.1, from coordinate 13,707 downwards.
GCATTCTCCGCCCAGATCGCCGAGGCGGTCGACGTACGCCGTCGCCAGTTCCGCGATGCGGCCATCGAGCTTGCGCAGGTTGGAGCCCATGAACCAGCGCTGGGTCAGGGCGCGGTATCGGCTGTGGTCCGGATCGTCCATGGTGACCAGGGAACGCACCAGGTGACGTCGGCCGGCCAGGTGCCGGGTGATGTGTTCGAGCAACTGGGGACCCAGGATCGGTCTCGGGTCGTTGATGAACAGCTTCTTGTCGGTCTCGATGGCCTTGACGTCCGCGTGGCGGGTCACGGAGAAGAACGGGTCGTAGCCGTCGGGGCTCATCCACCGAACGGGATCGTTCTTGCGCAACCAGGCGAACTGGGCATGCACCCAGTCTTCGTCCGCCCAGTTCTTCGACTCGACAAGAGCCTCGTCGAGTTCGGGCGACTCGGTGACGACGTCGAGGGTCATGCTTGTTCCCGGTGGCCGGAATACCGATCAGGATCGGCTGTAGTCCGCATCTCCCGGCTTCGCGTCCTGGGGTGTGGAACCGGCGAGGGGCCGGCTCTTGGGTGCCGACTCGTATTCGCCGCGGAAGTCCCCGAACGGGCCGTCGCGCCACTCCAGGGCCGCCTTCAGGCCGAATTCGCGCACCCGGCGGCCGAACTCCGAGGCGGCCGGCCGATGCTTGGACATGGCTTCCACGTCGGTGCCGGACATCAGCCCCGTGCGGATACCCATGATCTCGTACTGCCGGTTCACAGCGCGCTTGTTGTAGTTCAACTGGTCGTTGTCGATGTGGCCGAGGCGCCGGGCGTACTTGATGGTGAAGTCCTCGAGTTCATCCTTGGGCTTGGCGAAGGTCGCCCAGCCGAAGTCCGCCATCTCCTCGCCGCTGAACCAGTCGCCCGTGTAGGCGAAGGCGCGCGCCTTGCCCGGTTTCATGAACCAGGGCGCCCACATCATGTCCATGGTGCCCATGGCGCGAACCGGCGGATAACCGACGCGCGCGTCGTCGGCGACCATGCGCATGTCGCACATGGACGACAGTTCCGTGGCGCCGGCGAGGCACCAGCCGTGGATTTGGGCGATGACCGGCTTGGCGAGTTCCCAGATCAGCCAATGGCCCATCAGGGCGTGCCGCGACCAGTCGTAGTGCTGCGGGTGGGTGGACCCGGTGTCGGGCATCTTCGAGCGATGGCTGACGAAGTCGCTCTGCTCGTCCGGATTGGGGGCGAGGTCGTAGCCCGCGGAGAAGGCGCGCCCGGCCCCTTTGAGGATGATGACCCCGATGGCGGGATCGGCCTCGGCCTCCTTCATGGCGTCGTAGACCTCGCCGCGCAGGGCATGGCTCAGGGCGTTGAGCTTCTCCGGACGGTTCATGGTGATGAACGCCAAGCGGTCGTCGGTCTCGTAGATGATGTTGTTGTAGCTCATGGTGTCTCCGTGAATGAACGCGTTGATTAATCGAGGGAATCCAGGAACTTGATGAGCGCCTCGTTGGTGCCCTCGGGGTTCTCCTGCTGAGTCCAGTGGCCAATGCCGGGGAGGGTGACGGCTTCGGTGAGGTTCGGCACTCGCTCAGGAAGCTGCGGGTGACGTCCCGCTCACCGATGATGTAGAGCGCGGGCTGCTCGATCTTCCGCCCGGCGAACGGTGCCGACAGCTCCCAGTTGCGGTCGATGTTCCGATACCAGTTGAGGCCGCCTCGGAACCCGGCGCGCTCGAACTCGGCGGTGAAGGTGTCGAGATCCTCCTCGGTGAGCCACCCGGGCAGTTGCTCGGGGTCCTGCATCTGGTCCAGGAACCCGGCGGTCTTCGGCACCGGTCCGCCGCCACCCTGGGGACGATCGCCCGAGGCGGAGTAGAGCAGCATGCGCAGGCTCCGGCGTACGTCCCGGTGAAGCTCGTGCTCGGCCACGCCCGGCATCTGGAAATAGAGAATGTAGAAGAAGCTGTCGCCGAATCTCGCCTTCATCCCGGCGGTCGGTGGGAAGGGCGCGCGGTCGGACGCCGGCACGCTCATGCCGACGACGGCGCGGAACACGTCCGGGCGCCACTGCGCCGCGTTCCAGGCGACCGGCGCGCCCCAGTCGTGGCCGGCGATGACGGCGGTCTCCTCGCCGAGTGCACGGACCAGGCCGACGATGTCGCCGACCAGGTGGAACTGGCTATAGGCGTCGATCTCCTTCGGCGCGTCGGTGCGGCCGTAGCCCCGCTGATCCGGTGCGACGACGTGGTAGCCGGCAGCCGCCAGCGCGGGGAGCTGGTGGCGCCAGGAGTACCAGGACTCGGGGAATCCGTGGCACAGGATCACCAGCGGGCCCTCGCCGGCTTCGGCGATGTGCATGTTGATGCCGTTGGTCTCCACCATGCGGTGGTCGATGTCGGTCAAGTCGCGTCCTCCCCACTCGGCTTCGGCACTTTGCCTCGGCTGTTCGCGGGTGATGTTAACCTTCGACGCGGCCGCACCGGTAGCGCTCGACATCGGGCCTCACCGGATTCGGTTGTTCGATAGCCAGTTCAGGGGAGATTCGGCAATGAGGAAGTGGCAGTGCATGACCTGTGGATTCATCTACGACGAGGCGGAGGGTCTGCCCGACGAGGGCATCGAGGCGGGCACCCGGTGGGAGGACGTGCCAGAGGATTGGATCTGCCCCGAGTGCGCCACACCGAAGTCCGACTTCGAGATGGTCGAGATTTGAGTCCATCTGCACGGCGCGACCAACCGTCGCGCGGCAACCTTCGATGGGGGAGGGCGTTATGACTGATTTGAACGGCCAGGTGGCCATCGTCACGGGCTCGACCCGCGGCATCGGGGAGGCGATCGCGAGGCGCTTAGCCATTGCCGGGGCGAAGGTCGTGGTCACCGCGCGCACCGTGGAAGTGCGCGACGAACGTTTGCCGGGAACCGTGCACACGGTCGCGGAAGCGATCCGCGACGCCGGTGGCACGGCGACGGCGGTTGCCGCGAATCTGCAGAAGAAGCCGGAACGCGAGCAACTCGTGCAGGCAGCGCTTGACGCCTATGGGCAGGTCGACATCCTGGTCAACAACGCGGCGATTCTCGTGCCGGGCGCCACGGTGGATTTTCCGGAACGCTACTACGACCGCATGTTCGAGATCCTCGTCAAGGCGCCGCACCACCTCAGCCAACTCGTCCTGCCGGGCATGATGGAACGCGGCAGCGGCTCGGTGCTCAACATCTCGTCCAAGGCGGCGATTCACCCGAAGCCCGGTCAGCGATCCTACGACGGCGCGGTCTACGGCATGACCAAGGCCGCCATCGAGCGCTTCACCACCGGGCTTGCCGCGGAGATGTACGAACACGGAATCTCCGTCAACGCCCTGTCGCCGGACAAGGTCGTGGCGACCCCCGGTCAGATGTTCGGTCGCAGGTACACTCAGGAGATGCTCGACGCCTCGGAGCCTGTCGAGGCGATGGCCGAGGCGGCGCTGGCCCTGGTCAGCGGCGATCCGAAGGTCGTCACGGGAGGCATCCGCTACTCGGCGGAGGTGCTCGAGGCGTTCGGGCTCGAGCCGGCGGACGTCGGCATGGTGGCACCGACTCCCAACTGACCGTCGACATCCGCCCGCCGCCGCATCCGTTTGTTGGGGCGTGATGTCCAACGAGGTCCGACCATGAGCGACGATCCCTACACCATCCAGCCCGGACGAATCCGCGAACCGCCGACCACGTTCCTGGGAAGACTTCGCTACCTGGGTCCCGGCATCATCGTCTCGGGCTCCATCGTGGGTTCCGGCGAGATCCTGCTCACCGCCGGGCTCGGTGCCGCCGCGGGTTTCACGCTGCTGTGGTTCGTGCTGTTCTCCTGCTGGATCAAGTCGCTGGTCCAGGCGGAGATCGCGCGCTACGTCGTCACCACCGGTGACACCTACCTGCGCACGCTGAACCGGATGCCCGGGCGGACGCCGGCCAGGACCAAGCCCCTACGGTGGTCCCGGCCGTGGCGGTTGTGGCCGAAGGTCGAGGTGTCCTGGCCGATCTGGCTGGGCCTGCTTGGCTTCATTCCGGGGCTCGTCACCGCCGGGGGGATAATCGGCGGGGCCGGGCAGGCGCTCGGCCTGTTGCTCGACACGGTGCCAGCCGTTCCCGAGGTGGACGGCAAGGTGGCTACCGGCATCGCGGCGATCCTCGTGATGCTGCTCCTGTGGACCGGCCGCTACGGTCGCATCGAGAAAATCCTGGTGGTGATGGTGATGAGCTTCAGCTTCACCACCATCGTCTGCGCAGCCCTCATGCAGACCACGGAGTTCCAGGTGACGACCGACGACATCGTCGCCGGGCTGCAGTTCGACTTCCCCTTGGAGTTCCTGTTCCTCGCGGTGGGCATGTACGGGGCGACCGGCGTCGCGTCAGGGGAGATCGCCGGATACACCTACTGGTGCGTCGAGAAGGGGTACCCGAGCTTCATCGGCGGCGACCGCGAGGACCCGCGTTGGCTGGCGCGGGCCAAGGGCTGGATTCGGGTGGTGCAGGTGGACGTGCTGGTCACGTTGGTGATCCTGACCTTCGCGACGCTGTCTTTCTATTTTCTGGGTGCGGGCGTCCTGCACAGCCAAGGTCTCGTTCCCGAGCGCGAGGAGACCGTGGAGATTCTCGCCAACATGTACTCCCTGACGCTCGGCGGTTGGTCGACGTACCTGTTCATATTCGGGGCGTTCTTCATCCTGTTTTCCACCGTGCTGTCGGGGCTCGGCGCCGGGTCGCGGTCATTCCCCGACCTGCTCGTGACGTTCGGGTTTTTCCCGCGCAAGAACCTGCAGACGCGCGTGAAGTGGACCCGGGGCTACATCGTCGGCATGCCCGTCCTGAGTTTGCTGCTCTACATATTCATCGAACGGCCGATCGCCATGGTCATCGTGGGTGCCACCTTCGGAGCCTTCATGCTGCCGGTGCAAGCCATCGTGACCCTCTACATGCAGCGAACACGCATGGACCCCCGGGTGCGCCCGAAAAACTGGGTGACCTGGTGCATCGTCGGCGTGTTCCTCGCCATGGCGACGCTATGCGCCTTCTACATCTACGGGGTCCTTTCGGACTACTTCGGATGACAGACTGAGCCGTCCACGGAGTCGCCGTGTCCACCGAGAGCCCGTTCCAGATCCTGAGCGCACCGCATGTCGTGGCGCTGTGCCTCGTTTTCCTCGCGCCGGTGGTCCTGACCGTCGCGGCAAGACGCGGCGGCGAGCGGGTGACGACGGTCGTCTGCATCGCCTTCGCCGCGGTGATGTTCGTCAACGAAGCCGGCCACTGGATCTACCGGGTAGCCGAGGTCGGCGCGGGCGAGTTCGTGCGCCGACACCTTCCCCTGCACATCTGCGGGATCGCCGCCCTGGCACTCGTGGTCACGTTGATCTTCCGCAACCGCCACACCTTCGAGATCGTCTACTTCTGGGGGCTGGCCGGCACCGCCAATGCCCTGTTGACGCCGCAGCTTGAAGTCGGCTTCCCGGAATACCGTTTCTTCCAGTACTTCATAGCCCACGGCGGCATCGTCGCCGGTGCGCTGTTCGCCGTGTGGGGTCTGCGGATGCGACCGACGTTCGCCTCGCTCGCGCGGGCTTTTGCGTTGCTCGCCCTGCTGACCGCCATCTTGCTGGTCGTCAATCCGCTCCTGGGGAGCAACTACATGTTCCTGCAGGCGCCGCCCGTATCCGCGTCGCCGTTCTTTTTCGCGCCGTGGCCCTACTACATCCCCATCCTCGGCGGCGTCGCCCTGTTGTTCTTCGGCTTGCTACTCGCACCGTTCGAGATCGCCGGACGGTGGCGGCGCGCGTCAAACCCGGCGATGCCTACTGCTTCGCGTCGTTCGCGTCGGTCTGAAGACGCTCGGCCAGAAGGTGTCGATAGAGCTTGAGCGCAAGCTCCGCCCGGTTGGCTTCCAGCCGATGCCGGATCGGGGGGGTCAGCACCATCGTCCGGCAAGGTTCGTCGGCCACGACGGCGGTGACTCGCTCCTCCGGCGCACCGGTCGGCCAGACGGCATCCCCAGGGGCGTATTGGTAGAGCCGCGCGCCTGCGGCATCGAACGCGGAAGCCCGGCCCGAAACCAACAGGTATAGGCCGGTCTCCGCTCCGGTGTCGGCGATCGTTTCGCCGGCGGGGTGGTCGTGAGGTTCCAGCCAGGGGGCCAACTCCTCGATCAGGGCCTCGAAGTCGATCTGCAGCTCGAGATAGCGCTCGAGGTCGTCGGCCGCTCGTTCCAGCAGGGCAGCGCGCCGGTCGTCGGTCTTGGCTGCGTTCGCCTTCCAGGCCTCGACAACCGTCTCCTCACAGCGTTCGAGGGCACGATCGACATTATCCTCGACGACGAATTCCGCAAACACCGATGCGGGCAGGTCGCGGGCAAGGCCTGCCCTGAACAGCTCCGGGGGTGCACTGAGCGCGACCTGTACGCCGGCGCCGGTCGCGGCCTGCAACACCCGGCCGAGTAGATTCGCCGCCGAGAAGTCGAAGCCGGAGACCTGCGTGAAGTCGAGCAACAGGCACAGCGGGCGCGTTGGGTCGCCGAGCGATTCCCGCAGACGCTCGGCCAGGGGCGAGGCGCTGCCGAAGAAGATGTAGCCTCTCAGCCGGTAGGCATGCACGCGATCCCCTTCGTCCGCAAGGATGGCGCGTTCGGGGACGGAACGCGCCTTGCTGCTACGACGCTGCCGCGCGGTGAAGCGCGACTCGATCGGGTTCACCCGACTGAGACGCACAGCGAAGAACACCAGGGTGGCCAGCATGCCGACGCCCACGCCCTCGAGCAGGCCGAAGGCGTTGATGGCGACGAAGATCAGCACGATGATGCCGAATTCGGATCGGGTCAGACGCTGGTAGCTCCTCACCAGGCCTTCGTCGAGCATGCCGAGGCCGGCGAACACCAGGATCCCGCCCACCAGGGGCGATGGGACCAGCTCCAGCACGCCATCGCCGACGAACAGGGCGATGCCGATGACGAGCGCCGCGACGATGCCGGTAAGTCGGGTGGATGCGCCGAACAGCTTGCTGCGCAGCGACGCCGGTACGACGATGGTCGCGACCGTTCCCCCGCCGACACCGGCGAGCGTGCTCGCCAACCCGCACGCCTTGAACTCCCGATTCCAGTCCAACTCCTCGTTGGCGGCCACCTCGAGGCCGGCGATGTTCATGACCACGCAGATGAACGCGACCGTGATCAGCGCCAGCATGTTGGGGATCTGACCCGCCAGGGCGACCCACTCCACGCGCAGGATGTCGCCGGCACTCAAGGCCGGCCACAGGTTGCCGTCCGCGGTGCCGGTCAACAACAGCCCCATCGCGCGGGCGTCGTCGCCGGAGATGCCGAGGCCCGCCAGCGCAAGGTGATAGCCACCGACGGCGAGGGCGACACTGACCGGCACGATCAGGGCGTTGCCCCAGCGCTTCATGGCCAGGTAGAGAGCGAAGCCGTAGGCGACACCCGGACCCCACAGCCACAGCGCGTCCGCCAGCTCCGGAATCCTGCTCCAGTGGACTTCCGCGCCCATCAGGGACATGGCCGCGAGACAGACGGCACCGCCGATCCCGGCGACGAATCCGGCGGACACCGGATAGGGAACGAAGCGGAGCAGATTGGCGAGCCGGAACCGGCCGAGCAACAGGCAGGAAACCCCCGTGACCACGGCGGTGAGGATCAACGCTGCCGACACGGTGACGAACAGGACCTCGTCTTGTGCTTCCATCGATGAGCCGAACACGGCCATGCCGATGACCAGCGCGGGAGACAGGCCGGCGATGACGCCACGGTAGCCGCTCGCGAGTGCCATGATCAGGCAGGCGGCGAAGTTCCCGAACAGCACAAGGCCCACGCCTTGCGACGAGTACGGGGCCAAGGGCCCGGAGAAGATGAACGCGGCAAAGGCGACTTGCGCCACCAGCAGTCCGAGTCCTGAGGTCAGACCCGCCGACAGGGCCGGTGCGGGGTTTCCGGACAATACGTCCGAGCGGAACGCTTGGATCAGCCGGGCAAGCAGCGGAGGTCCGACCCCCACGGGTTATTGCTTGCGCCGCGCGAAGGCGACCAGCGCCGCATCGCTACCCCGACCAGTGGCGATGGCGACGAACTGGCGCTCCGACCGCGTCCGGTAGGTCATGGGGTTGCCGTGGGTCGGAAAAGGCGTCGTGCCACGCCGACCGCAATGGCAGCCCAAAGCAGGGCGACGGTTAGGTGGATGCGTCTCATCGCGCCTGCTATCGACGCCTAGGGAGGTTGTACGAGACCTTTTCCTGGTCGACGACGATGTGGCCCCGCGCCTTGAGTTGCCCGATGACGGATTGCACCTCCTCGTCGCTCAAGCCGTCCTTGAAGAGGGATCCGATCATTCGGCCGAGGGTTCGCAGCCGCCGGGGCTTGGACGAGCCCTGGTTGGCCAGGTTCTTCACCACGGCGTCCATGGTGCCTTCGTCCCCCGACGCCTTGGGCAGCCGTAGCGCGCGGATCTCGTAGAGGTCGCCCACGCGGTCGATGTCGATGTTGCCGCCTCGGATGTACGTGATCAAAGGATCGAATCCACGATCCTTGGAGACGATATGGAAGGACGCGTCGGGTTCCCGTTCAGCGAGTCTGCCGATCATGTAGGCGATGTGGAAGTCCAACGCGTTGTGCCCGTTGCCGGAGATGCGGACGTACTCGGCTGTGCCGAGATCCTGTACCTGCATGGCGAAATCGGTGGAGATCTTGGATTGGCTCGCGCCGACGAAGACCATCAGGTGGTAGGGCTTGTCGACAATCGGCTCGAGGTCGACGGCCTTGACGTTCTCGTAGTCGATCAGAATGTATTTCTTGGCCATCGTCCGGCTCCCCGCTCAGCGGTTGAACTCTGGATCGCGCTTCTCGAGGAAGGCGGCGACCGCCTCCGCGTGGTCCGGCAGACGCCGGGCGATCTGGTCGCGCAGCCCCTCCCGCTCCATCACCGCGTCGAGGTCGTCCTCCATGGGATTCTTGCGCAGCAGTTCCTTGATCATCATGACCGCCCGGGTCGGGTTGTTCGCGATTTCCTCGGCCTTGGCCAGCGCCGTGGGCAGCAGCTCGTCGGGTTCCGTGACCGCCGTCACCAAGCCCATCTGGAGTGCCTCGTCGGCCGGCACCATGCGACCCGTCAGGCACATCTCGGTGGCATTGCCGAGGCCGATGAGTTGGGCGAGGAGGTGGGTCGAGCCGAGTTCCGGCATCAGGCCCATCTTGATGAAGCGGATACTCAAGTTGGCGTTGGTCGACGCGATGCGCACATCGCACGGCAGGATCATCGTCAACCCGACGCCCACGGCATAGCCGTTGATGGCGGCGATGGTGGGCTTCGAGTTGCGGATGAATTGGGTGATGTTGACGCCGCCGCCGCGGCGAAGTTGCTCGCCTTGGCCTTCGCGGTTGGTCTCGACCCGCTTGGCGAAATTGCCGACATCGGCGCCGGCGCAAAACGCGCGGCCCTCACCGGTGAGGACGATGGCGCCGATGCCGTCGTCGTCGTTCCAGCCGCGCATGGCGTCGACGATCTCCCCCGACATCGTCTCGGTCCAGGCGTTCAGCTTGTTCGGCCGGTTCAGCCGGATGACGCCGACCCGGTCCCGGGTCTCGGTGAGGATTTCTTCGTAGGCCATCGCTTGGCTCCTTGGTCAGATAATGTTCTCGGCGCGCAGGTGCGCGATTTCCTCGGTGTCGATACCGATCCCGCGCAGCACTTCCTCCGTGTGGGCACCGAGTTCGGGCGCCGTGGCGCCGGGTTCCAGGGGCGTTTCGCTCATGCGGATGGGTGCGCCGACCACGCGGTGCGCGTTGCCCTTCTCGTCGGCCACTTCGGCGAAGTAGCCGTTCTCCCAGGCACCGGGGTCATCGAGTCCCTGGCGATGATCCCGCACGGGAGCGTAGCGGAGTCCGGCGTCGCGAAGCACCTCGCACCAGTGATCGGTCGAACGCGTCTTGAACGCGGCGACGAGCTGGTCTTTGAGCCACGCGAAGCCGCGGTGGATCATGATGTCCTGGAGGCGGTCGTCCAGGGTCAGGTCGGGGCGTTCGATGGCGATGAAGAAGGCATCCCGCGCCTGGGGCGGCACGCCGGGAATCGCCATCCAGCCGTCGGCGGTCTCGAAGATGCCGTAGACGCCTTTGATTAGTGAATGACCGGAATTCGCGCGGCCAACGGGTTCGCCCGTCAACATCGAATGGGTGAATTCGGTGGCCTGCGCCCAGATCTGTCCGCCGAGCAGGGATGACTCGACGAGTTGGCCACGGCCGCTGGCGGCGCGGGCGTGCAGCGCCGCGAGGATGCCCGCCACCAGGTTCAGCGACGCGACGTGGTCGGCGATGAAGGCGCCCACGGGGGAGGGTGGATCCTGGTCACGCCCGGTGGTCGCGATGAGTCCACCGACCGCCTGTCCCGCGAGGTCGGCGCCTTCCCGCTCGTTGTCGGGTCCCACCGGGCCGAAGGTGCTCCCTTGGGCGCAGATGATGCCGGGGTTCACCTTGGTCAGGTCGTCGTGGCCGAGTCCCCACGACTCGAGCGTGCCCGGTTTGAAGTTGCTGACGAAGACGTCGGCGTCCCTGGCGAGCGCTTTGAAGATCTCGGCGCCGCGCGGATGGCGCAGATCCAAGGCGACGCTGCGCTTGCCCCGGTTGCAGGCGATGTACACGGCGCTGCGCGGATCCTCGGGGCCGACGTGGATGTGCCGACCCTGGTCGCCGAAGCCCGGCAACTCGATCTTGATGACGTCCGCGCCCATGTCGGCGAGCATGGCCGCCGCCTGCGGACCCTGGATGAGGAGACCGGCTTCGAGAACGCGTATGCCGTCGAGCGGTCCCGCCAACTGGAAGTCCCCGCGTGGGCGATCAGTAGACCGACCGCGAGGCGGCGGCCTGCTGGCGAACGCGTTCGGTGAGTTCCCGGTCGATCCCGATGGCGAAGAGGCCAGCGGGCCCCGCGATCTTGTGGATCATGAGCTTCTCGATTTCCTTGCGTTCCCGTTCGGTGACCTGCTGGTGCGCATCGCTTTCGAGGAACGCCTTGTAGGTTCCGCTGGTATCCATGAACGGCACGATGAATCCGGGAATGATGGCCTGGATGATGGCGCCGCGCTTCTTGTCGGTCTGGTTCATGCCGGCACGATGCCAGGTGCGGGCGTCGTAGAGGACGATGGTCCCGGCGGGCGCCTCGACGACATCGGCGTCGGGGCCGGCATAGGGCAGTCCGAACTTGGCGCGGTGGCCCTTCCGGTAGGTGTTGTTCGAGATACCCCATTCCCTGGGCGGCGGTGCGTTGGACGCGTGGCTGCCGAGTTTGAAAAGGGTGGCGCCGTTGTCCTTGGTGAAGTCGGATACGCAGACGTTGCGCTGCATGCCGAGGACGAGGTCGCCCGACGGCACGGGAATCCGGTCGCCGGTACCCCACAGATAGGGGAAGTCGTTGTGCCAGCCCTGGACTTCTCGTTTGCCGTCGTCGCGGCCGAGCGCCGTGATGCCGGGCGAGTGGCCGAGGCGAATGTCGCGGGTGTGCATGTATTCGCGGCAGAGCATGAGCGAGACGGGTTCCGTGGTGACCGTCGTCACCGCGGGATCCTGGGCCAGGGGCGGTTGCCTGACCGGCTCCCGGTCGGCGTACGCATCCACGCAACCGACGCGCTGCAGCCCGTCCACCACGCGGGGGGACAACACGCAGGTGAGCGAGACCCAACCCTCCTTCTGGAGGGTCGCCAGGTATTCGGAAGGAAGCCGCTCCGGGCCATGGCCGATGTGGAACGTTCCCGGGACCGTGCCGCTGTTCGTCGAACCGTCCGCCGATACATCGGACCCGTTGAGCCGGAGCCCCGTCGCACCGCCCAATGCCGTCGTCTCCGCAAGAAGACGCAACCCCGTCGCGACGTGCATGAAGCCGTCGTCCGCGACGTCCCAGATCGCGGCGTCGTCGACGTGCCCCTGGACGTGCAGGGACTCGCCGTCGTTGGTGGCCAGCCAGTCGCCGGCGTCGTCGGTCAGGTAGCAGTAGTGGTGCTCGGGCCTTGCCAGGGTGATGACCCGCGGGTTGTATTCGTCCACCCTCGTGTCGCGTTCGCTGCTCGCCAGCACGTCGTCGCCCCTCCTCGTAACCCCGCCAGCGAGTATAGACCCTACAGCCTATACACCCGCGCCGCCGTGGCGTAGAACTCGTCGTCGCTGAAGTCGGCCACCATCTTCTTCATGCCGTTCCACATGACGTGATAGGAAATCGACAGCTTGTCGACCGGGAAGTTGCTTTCGAACATGCAGCGGTCCGGGCCGAAGCAGTCGATGGTGTGCAGGTAGTAGCGTCGCTGGGCCTCGACGAACTCGTCGGACGCGGGCGGCATGAGGCGCTTGTCCCAGCCGAACCCGTTGTCGGGCATGGCGAGGCCGCCGAGCTTGGCGACGACGTTGGGACACTCGGCGATGGCGGCCATGTCCTCCTTCCACTGGGCGAAGATCTCCTCCTGCCGGCCGGCGTAGGCACCGACGCCCAACGGCGTGCCGAAGTGGTCGAGGATCATCGTCGTGTCGGGGACCGCGCGTGCCAACGCCAGGTAGTCGCGGTTCTGGTGGAAGAAGTGCCACGTGTCGTAGGTGTGGCCGAGCCGCCCCAGGGTGCGCATGCCGGTGCGGAAGGCTTGTTCGCCGTAGGGGCAGGGCTGTCCCCGGCCGGCATTGGTGAGCGTGCCCGTGGTGTCGTCGGGACCGGCATGGCGGATGCCGCGGAACAGACCGTTGCCGGCTTCCTCGTGCGCCGCCAGGACTTCCTCCACGGCATCGCCCAGGAGCAGATTGGCGTGGCTCACGATTCCCGCGATGGTGGCCGCGCCGTCCCGCTTGGCGCTCTCGGCGGCGACCGAGGCGATGAACTCGGTTTCGCCGACGGGGCGCAGGTGCTCGGGACCGTCGGATCGGTAGCCGGAGCGGCAGTCGATGAACACGGTCTTGTCGATGTTGTGGCCGGACTCGGTGTCGGCCCAGAGGTCGTCGAGGACGTAGGTGCCCCACATCGACGTCGTCTCCCAGAGATGATGGTGCGCATCGATGATGGGTCGGTCGGGATCGACGATTTCTTCCTGGACCGCCGCGTACCATTCGGCGGTGCGTGGTTCCGGCATGTGTCCCTCTCTCCAAGTGGGACCGGATCGTGTCCCGCGCGTAGCGCGGCACGACGCCGGTCAACAGACTCCGATTCGCGGCATTGTCACCGATCGGTGGCGCATGCGGAATGGCCGAGGCCGGAAAGGCGCGTGTAGACTCCGCCCTGCGGACGAACCCGGAACACTTGATGCGCGTTATCCGCTTCTATACGACGCCGAACGGTGGCTCCTCCTTCGACGAGGTGGACATCCCCGCGTCGATCGTGTCGCCGGATGCCTGGGGCAACGAGTTGCGCATGAGCGAGTCCTTCGTGTCCCCGGCGGTGCGGGTGTTCGAGGCCCCGGTCGGCGCATTCCAGGACTGGCACAACGCGCCGCGCCGCCAACTGTGCGTGATGATGCAGGGAATCTGGGAGGTCGGCACCACCGATGGGCAGAAACGCCGCTGGGGACCCGGCGAGCCCTTTCTTCCCGACGATGTCGACGGCAAGGGCCATACCAGCGAGGTGATCGAAGGGCCGGTGCGAATGGTCTTCGTGCCGCTCCCCGACGGGCTGGATCTCGACGCCTGGAAGGTCGGTTAGACGTGTTCGACCCGGTGCGCTCGCGCATCGACCTGGCGCTCGCCG
>JAGWBN010000253.1:5399-5821 GCA_021295875.1 Pseudomonadales bacterium | reverse complement strand
ACATAGAAAATGGCAACGAGGTCTATCTCAAGTACGCTAGTCCCCTTGATGCTCCCGATGCCGCTAGTGACCGGACTGCGACGACGAACATTACGGTTACGATAGACCCGGACGGCACAGGTGCAGCCCCCGCGGTAACATTGGCTGTTGCCGTGGCCGTGGTTGAGCTTTTTGAAGAGTTGACGCTTGTCACTATTCCAGCTACTCCTAGTGCCACTGTTCCTCTAGTTTCGGATGGATCGGCGGATAACCCGTACGCTTTCCAACTGCGCAGCAACTCAGCTGTAAATTCCCAGGTGGGCGTTATAGGCATTGATGGCGCTCGTGCGGAGTCGGCTGCTGATGCAGGTGACGAAGAGATCATTGATGTCATAAGCAGTGACTCTTCTCTCTTTAGCGCTATGCCCAGGAAGGCTAACGGC
>JAGWBN010000253.1:3240-5205 GCA_021295875.1 Pseudomonadales bacterium | reverse complement strand
ATCTTGAGTGAGATGGTTGGCGAAGGTGCGGCAGCGACTCCTAATGAGTTGTATGACGTCTCGGACAACGTGATGGACCCCAACCCGCTGACTTACACAGAAGATTCCGCCGCTTTTGAATTCAGTGAGAATTCAGGCATACTTGTGCCGACCGCTGATATAGTTGCATCGACGAGAGTTCCTCTTACCGGGGACCCTGCCGCCGACGCGACCGACGACCCGAGCACCACGCATGTGGATGAGTCGGAAGTGTACTACACGCGCAGCGCGGGCGACGGTGTGTTCTCCAACGGTCAGAGCGCGACAAATGTTGCCGACGACGATGTAACTTACGAATTCACGGTTACGGTCGCAGACTCGGCGAACACGATCTATATTCCGGTCGAGCTGACCATCGATGTGAATGAGGCACCGGAGATTACTTCTGCCGTAACGACGGACGCCACAACTGGTGCTCTCAGTTACAGCGGGATGGCTATGGTTGATGATGACGCGCGCGGCGTGAGCATACTTGATCTTGGCACGTTGGTAACGGATGCCGACGGAGTTCTGACGTTTGAGATTAGTGCGCCTGCACCCGCTGCAGGGGAGACGCAAGCAGACCTTCCGCCTGAGTTGAGCGAAAGCAACGGCCATGTGACTTTGCTGTTCGTGCCTACGGGTCTTGAGACGAAGAGTTACACGTTCGTGGTTGAGGCAAGTGACGGCTACAACCCGGAGGACGGCGTTGATGAGACTATCGCCGTAACAATTGATGTCACGATTGTGCGCCCTGAGCGCGCATACCCGACGTTGCGCATTAATGTGGACGAAGAGTTCACAGGCGATGCGATGGACGAGAATGGCAACACCGTTTCCGTCTCCGGCGTGATAGCGGGCGCAACTGAGTGGTTGATTATCGGTCATTCCGGCGCGGACGGCAGCACGGCTGCTGACGCGGACGGGAGCCTCGACTTTGATGTCGATATGTCCACCGGCGTAGTAAGTGTTGTACAGGCACGGGACGCGGACGCGACCGGCGCAATACTGAATCCTTCGTTGACCGTAGCCGCGAGCAATGTTGACGGGGACGATCTCGGCAACGTCACGGTTATATTCAGCGTACAAGGCATTAATGAAACGCCGACCATTACGTCGAGCGATGCGACCGCGTTCGTTGCTGAGGATGCGCAGGATGGCGCTGCGGTCATGACTGGTGATCGCGAAGAAGACGTTGCATACCAGGCTGCGGCGTCAGATCCTGAGGGCGACAGCATTAGCTGGGACATTGAGGGCCCTGACGGCGGCAGCGTGCCGTTTGATATAGATAGTGATGGAAAGATAACGGTTGACGGCAATGACGCTCTCGACCACGAGGGTACGCCTGAATACGATGTAGTTATCACGGCGAGTGACGGTGAGTATAGTGATGCCTTCGCGCTGAACATCGAGGTGGGCAACTCTAACGAGGCGCCGTACTTTGTGGACCCGACGCTTGAAGTGACGATTCCCGAAGACACCCCTGTCACCACGGAAATCGCGGATTATGAGGCGGCGGATACGGACAACAATATCGATAAATTCAGCATCAAGAACCAGGATGACTCAGAGCTCTTTGCGCTTGACCCGTTGACGGGCCAGTTAACGATTGCGCAGATGCTTGATTACGAGAAACAGCAGGTTCACCTGGTAGAAATCAATGTGACGGACAAGGCAGAGGCCACAGCTGAGATACAGCTTAAGGTCACTGTGGAGAACGTTAACGACAACGCACCTGAGTTCGACAGCTCGCCTGCTTTGACTCTGTCCGTGCTTGAGAACACGGCGCGCGGGACGGTGCTGGCCAACTACTCGGCGACGGACGCCGACGGCCAGGATGTGACGTACAGCCTGAGCGGACCCGACGCGAAGTCATTTATGATTTCGGACACGGGCGACCTGATGACGCTTGAGTCGCTGGACGCCGACCGCCAGGTTCCGTGCGGC
>JAGWBN010000253.1:1669-3150 GCA_021295875.1 Pseudomonadales bacterium | reverse complement strand
AGACTCGGTTAGCACGCTAAGCGTGAGCAAGGCGAACCCGGTGCCGGGTACGAGCATGGGCGATCCGATGAGCTCACTGACGGGCACGAAGACGACGATGGCTGGGCAAACCGCAGTTATGGAGCGCCCAGGAGACCTTCCCGCGACAATGGGCGATGCGCCGATGAACTTCGTGGACACGGAGTGGGCGAACTGGGGAACGGTCCTTCGGATCGAGATCACTGCTGAGTCGCCGGACGACGATTGCGGCAACGGCAACCAGTGCGTGGTATTGACGGTGACTAGCGATTCTGCGGACGACAAATTGAAGCTCGCAGCTTACAGAAGCTCGACTCAGGAGAACCTGTTCGTTGCAGCGGTAATGCTTGTTGAGAAGGATGATCATGCGTCCAACTACGCGCTGGATGATGAAGGGGACGAAATCGTCACCGGCATACACAGACACCAGCGGGTGCGCGGCGCGAAGATTGGAACCACACAGGGTGATTCCGATTTGATGGTGCCGAGACTTAGGACAGATGAAGAAGACGAAGTAGAGATTGAATTTGGCAACCTCCGCGACGATGTTGAGGTCGAGAACGAGGCTCCTGAAGTGAGCAACTTCGCTCCTGAGCACGAGCGGGCGTTCGACGATGCCGATGTTGACTACACGTTCACAATCACGGATGACCACTCTGGCCTGCCGGAGCCTGAGGATCTGCCGGATAACGACGGCGACTCTGACTACACACCTGTCGTAGCTCTGATAAGCAAGAGCTCGGGCGGCGTGGGACAGTGCTCGGTTTCGAAGACCGGATCGGCACCGAAGGACTCCGATGCGGTATTGAGCGTTGCGGCGCACATCCACGAAAATGACGTGCTGTACTGCCCGGGCACTGCCCAGGTTGG
This sequence comes from Pseudomonadales bacterium, assembly GCA_021295875.1. GTDB lineage: Bacteria > Pseudomonadota > Gammaproteobacteria > Pseudomonadales > Azotimanducaceae > VXYL01. Next base: position 2,262 of record JAGWBN010000253.1, on the reverse strand, counting down.
TGAGTACGAAGCGGCAGATGGTGGCTTCGGCTTCGCTCCGATCAGGGACGACAAGGACTTCGACGAGATCGACAACGGTTACGATGTCGAGACAACGATAGTCCTGACTGATAACGATACATACTATGTCACCTTCATCGTTTGCGACAACGCAGGTAACTGCGCGTACTACGATCCCGATGGGAACGATGACGACGAAGAGCTGGCAGAGATTACAGTTGACGTTGTCCCACCGGTATTCGTAGAGGCCAGGACGGGCCTGAACTGGGACTCGACCGACAACGAGTATGACGACGACCGGAACTACATCCAGGTGATCTTCGATGATCTGACGGCGCTGAACCCGGCGACGGTAGAGACTGACGACTTCGTGGTCGAGGGTCACACGGTTGTGAGTGTTACCGTTTACGAAAACCCGGACGACGACGATGTCACCTGGGCGGACAGCGGCAGATACGCTGAAGGCGGCAGCAATAACAAGCGGCACATGAACGAGTACCGCGACCTTGAAAACGCGGTGTTCCTCGAGCTTGCAGACGAGCTGCTGGCAGACGAGACTCCTGACGTCACGATAGTGCCGAACGGTGTTGAGG
>JAGWBN010000253.1:847-1592 GCA_021295875.1 Pseudomonadales bacterium | reverse complement strand
AGGACGAGGTCCTTGCCGGAGACGGCGATGAAGTTACGGTAGTAGTAACATCTGACGAGCGCCTGGACCAGACGCGCCCTACGGTTACGGTAAGATATGTGAACGCCCCCTCGGGTAGCGTTGACACCAAGGGCACGGCGTCCTGCAGGGACGACGGGGACCCTGACACTGACAATGAGGACGATTGGACCGGCAAGCGCGACCGCGGCGAGATCGCTAACAGCGATAACTGCCTGGATGGTGGGCAGGCCGAAGGTGACGACCTGAACAACAGTGTGGAGAAGGTTTCCAACACCGAGTGGATTGTTACAATAACCGAGCCTAAGGACACTGGCTACTACAACTTCTACATCAGCGGCAAGGACCGCTCGCCGCAGGAGAACGTAGGTAGCGAGGGCGTCAGGCCGAGGGATCGGGATAATCCGAACGATCCTGGCAAGATAGTGACGGACTTCTTCGACTCTGATGGTGACGTCAACGTTGACGACGCAGTGTTCTGGGAAGGTGACATCAACCTCGCGAACCCGAACGTAAGGGTGAGCGGCAATGTGATCACCGACAACGAGCCGGACATTGAGTACAGATCCCCGCTGTTCGTGGAGATTGACTTCACGAGGAACCACATGGGATCGGCCGATTGCGGCGACGACGAAGACAATGATCACCTGATGGCGAACTGCATGAACGAGAACAGCGAATACGCTGAGGATAACTTCGACGACGTGGTAATCACGATGTTCGAACT
>JAGWBN010000253.1:0-781 GCA_021295875.1 Pseudomonadales bacterium | reverse complement strand
CGAAGATCCAGGCGATGGACGTCGCTGGCAACACCCTGGAAGATGTCCTAGAGATTGACTTCGAGGTGAGTGACAGGGAGCCGTTCGAAAAGCGGCTGAACCCGGGCTGGAACCTGGTAAGCTTGCCGGGTGAGCCTGCAGACAGCAGCATCGGCAGCGTGTTCGGTCCTGGTGTTGAAGTACGGACTGTGTACACCTACGATCCGGTTGTACCGGGTGGTTGGATGGTTGCAGTACGCGAGACGCTGGACAGCGACTGGCAGGGTGACCTGACAGAGATTACGGGCAGCCGCGGATACTGGGTACTCAGCGATGCCATCCAGGATTGGGAAGTTAGCATCCCGAGACTGGCCGGTGGAGCTGCCGGAACCGGAACGCCGATACAGCCGCCTGTGATACCTCTGTACGCTGGCTGGAACCTGATACCGGTAACGGACATCAGTGGCGACGGTGAAAGTAGAGACCCCATTAGCGCGGATGTTTACCTGCAGAACCTGGACGACGGTCTGGACCTGGCAAGAGTGCTCGGATTCAACACCATCATGAACCAGTGGTTCACCGTCCTGGATAAGCAGATGGGCTCCCCGGGTGACCTAGAGATTGGTTCTGGTTACTGGGTGTTCGTGAGGGAGGCAGCTAGCCTGGTTCCCAGCGGAATAGCCTCGGACAATGGTGACGGAGACTAGACGGTAAGTAATGCTTCCCCGGTCAGTGATGGCCGGGGAGGCAGCAAACCGGATAGTTAGTTGATCAGATTGATACACCAGTAAGTACAACGACA
>JAGWBN010000252.1:1210-3186 GCA_021295875.1 Pseudomonadales bacterium | reverse complement strand
TTACGGGGCCTTGGCACCATGCCCTTGAGATCTTTGACTGACGCCGTCACCGGGACGACCCGGACCTCGTCACCGGAGACCAGAATGAAGTCGATCTTGTCGCCGGGAGCGAGTCGAAGCTTGTCGCGTATTGTCTTGGGAACCGTCACCTGGCCCTTCGCGGTAATCGTCGCCTGCATTACTCTGCCGTCGATTCCTTACATTACGGTAATATCATCGTCTTAGGGAGCGTAGTCAATGATCTTCGCTAACTTCCCGTGGACGTGTACCGCCTCACACCGAGTTGCCAAATCCCGATCGACACGCCAAGGAACGCGAAACCCGCCAACGGCGCGGATACTTGGAAAAGCCTCGACGTGCCCAGGGGATCGTCGACCCCCAGCACGGCGACCACCGGGAAGTAGCCCACGCAGGCGAGCGGAACCACGAAGGTGAAGAAGCGCCGGAAGAAGCGGTGGTAGATGGGCAGCGGGTACGACGCGGTCTCCACGCCTCCGTAGGTGAGGATGTTCATCAGCTCCAGGCTCTCGGTGGTCCAGAAGCACATCGTCGCCTGCAGCACCAGCAAGGCGAAGAAGAACGCCATGCCGCCCGCCATGGCCAGTGCCAGCAACGCGACACGATCCGCCTCCAGCGGAAGATCGAGGGCGATCCACGCCGCGACGATCACCACCAGGCCCGGCAGCAGGCGTCCGAGCCGGCGCAGGGAGAGTTCGTCGCCTGCCAACTGCAGCACGGTGCTCCGGGGGCGCAGCAGCAGGCGGTCGAAATCGCCGGTCTTGACGTACAGCGTGCCGAAATGGTCGAAGCCCGTGGCCAGCAGTTCCGCCAGCGCGTAGGTGGCATTGACCGTGCCGTAGAACAACGCGACTTCGGCGAAGCTCCAGCCCGACAGGTTCCCGAACCGGTCGAACAGCACCCAGATGCCGCCCAGTTCGATCAGGCAGTTGAGAAATTGCGCGATCCCTGCCAGCACGAACGACGTCCGGTACTGCAGTTGACCGCGCAACGAGATCGACAGGTAGCGGGCTAGCAGGACCGCCGCGTTCATCCGCCCTGCACCACCATGCGCCGGACGCCGCGACGGAGGATCAGCCGCCCCAACAAGACGAGTACGACCGTCCAGCCAAGCGTGAAGACAAGCTCGGGCGCGATCTCGGCCGCCGGGATGTTGCCGCTGTAGATGCGGTAGGGAACGTCGGCAAGTCCGCGGAAGGGCTGCCATTCGAGCATCGGCCGGAGCCAGTCGGGAAACAGTGGCAGGGGCACGATCAGGCCGGAAAATATCGACACCAGCACAGCGAGAATCCGATCCATGCCGACACCCGAGATGGTCCACAACAGCGAGATGTGGGCAAGCAGCGTGACCGCCGTGGCAAGCAAGGCGGCCAATACGACGGAGACGACGAATCCCGCAAACGCTGCCCCGGACGCCGGCGGTCCGAGGGCCCAGTCGTCGAGACCCGCGAGCGGCAGCAGGACCATGGCGAACACCACCATCGGTACGCCCCGGAGCGTCGGCGCGGCGACCCGGAACGCCAAGGTGCGGCCGAACCAGTACGCATAGAGATCCAGCGGCCGCAACAGGTCGTAGGCGACCGCGCCGTCCCGGACCTGCTCGCGGAAGTCGGCATCGACGTTCCAGGGCAGCATGCCGAGCAGGGCTTGGCCGAGCCACACGTAGGCCACGACCTCGGTCAGGTTCATCGGCTGCGGCTCGGTGGTGGCGGCGAAGAACGCCGCCAGGATCATGAGCTTGACCGCGCCCCAGAAGAGCTGGGTCGCGAAGCCGGCGAACGCCGCCGCGCGGTACTGCAGCAGGGTCCGGTAGCGTGCACTGAGCACGGCCCACAAGGGGCCGAGGGCGTCGTTCATAGCTCGCGCACGTCGTGTTCGGCGTACAACTCGGCGACCGTCTGCTCGATGGGCGGGTACTCGACGAGGAGGTCGCGGGGCGTGCCCTGGGCCAGCAGCGC
>JAGWBN010000252.1:0-1166 GCA_021295875.1 Pseudomonadales bacterium | reverse complement strand
CGTTCCACGCGTCGAACGCCCTCCCGGTCGGCATCCAGCAAGGCGGCCTCGTCCGCCGAGTCGTAGTCCACCACCAGTACGCGCTCGTTGCGCACCCGCCGGCGCAGCACATCCATGCCCCCGTCGACGAGAATCCGCCCGTCGCCGATGACGATGACGCGCTGGCAAAGCGCCTCGATGTCGTCCATGTCGTGGGTGGTGAGCAGCACGGTGACCTGCTGCTCGCGGTTCAACTCGCGCACGAAGTCGCGGATCGCGAGCTTGGAGACGGCGTCGAGACCGATGGTCGGCTCGTCCAGGAACAACAGGCTCGGACCGTGCAGCAGCGCCGCCGCCAGGTCCGAACGCATGCGCTGGCCCAGCGACAGCTGCCGCACCGGCACATCGAGCAGCGGCTCGAGATCCATGAGCGCGATGAGTTGGTCGCGATTGTCCCGGTAGGTCGCGGGCGGGATGCGGTAGATGTCGCGCAAGAGGTCGAAGCTCTCGATCACCGGCAGGTCCCACCAGAGCTGGGTGCGCTGGCCGAACACGACGCCGATGCGCGCCACATGGCGACGGCGGTCGCGCCAGGGCGTCAGGCCGTCCACCTGGCAGGTGCCGGCCGTGGGTGTGAGGATCCCGGCGAGGATCTTGATGGTGGTCGACTTGCCCGCGCCGTTGGGACCGATGTAGCCCACCAGTTCGCCCCGCTCGATGTCGAGATCGATGCCGTCCAGGGCGTGGACATCGCGCATGCGGCGGTGGACCAGTCCGCGGAAAGCGCCGGCGAGCCCCGGCAGCCGCTCGGCCACGCGGAACGTCTTGGCAAGACTCCGTACTTCGATTTGCGGCATGCGGACGGTCCTCAGGGCATCCCATGGCACCGGCTGGCGGCACGGTCGGCGGGGTCGAAGGGCGCGCGAAAATACGCGGGCGTTGCGTGCGAGTCAAGGACTGGACTCTCAGGACTCTCTCAGGACACATTGTCAAAGCAAAGTAGAGATGTCCCCTTTTCTCCAATTTCGAAACGTCCCCTTTACGGGAGAGGTTCCGGCACCCACGGTCGTGGTGGTCCGGGGACAGCAGTGGGTGGGCCGTGCCGGCCGTTCGACGATGTTTCCCGTGCCGGGGCCTCCGCCGTTCCGCCGCCTGGGCTGAGGAGCGGAGCGACCGGAGCCCATCGG
>JAGWBN010000049.1 GCA_021295875.1 Pseudomonadales bacterium | reverse complement strand
TCGACCAGAAGCAGTAGCGCGGCCACGACGCCGATGGCGACGCCCCAGACGATGCGGAAGCGGCGCGGCGGGTGGTCGTCACCCATGCTGAGCATGGTGGCGATCACCAGCGTTCCGGAGTCGGACGACGTGATGAACCAGGTCGCCAGCAGAAACGTCGCCAGCGCGGACATCGCCCAGACCAGCCAGGGAATTTCGGTCATCAGGTCGATGGTGGTGTAGAGCGCGGCCTCCAACTCCCAGTTGCGGGCGAGTTCCATGATGCCGGCGGTGCCGACGCCCCCCTCGGCGTTCAGCTCCAGGTAGAGGGCGTTGCCGCCGAACAGGCACAGCCAGACGATGCCGATCACCGTCGGCACGAAGATCGCGCCGATGGTGAACTCGCGGATGGTCCGTCCACGGGATATGCGGGCGATGAACAGCCCGACGAAAGGTGCCCAGGCGATCCACCAACCCCAGTAGAAGATCGTCCAGGCGCCCTGCCAGTCGCTCTCGCCGGGTTCGCTGGCGATCCACAGTGCCGCGGGCACGAAGTGCCGCAGGTACGAACCCACCGTCTCGGCGAGGAAGCCCAGCAGCCACTCGACGGGCCCGAAGACCAGGAAGAATCCGAGCAGAATGACGCTGAAGTAGATGTTCCACTCCGAGATGATGCGGATGCCCCGGGCGACGCCGGACACCGCGGACAACGTCGCGACGGCGGTGATGACGGCGATCAGCACGACATAGGTCCAGATGTCGTTAGCCACACCGGCGAGGACATCGAGGCCGGCGGCCATCTGCTTGACGCCGAGCCCGAGTGACGTGGCGACGCCGAACACGGTGCCGAACACGGCCAGCAGGTCGACGCCGTGACCAATGGGGCCGTAGATGCGCTCGCCGATGATCGGATGCAGCGCGGAGCGCAGGGTCAGGGGCAGTTTCTTGCGGAAGCCGAAGTAGGCGAGGCAGAGCCCCACCAGGACGTACACGGCCCACGCGTGCATCCCCCAGTGGAAGTAGGTGATGCGCATGGCGTGGACGGCGCGTTCTTCGGTCAGTTCCGGCGCCCCGACCCGGTCGGCGTGTGGATTGTTGGGATAGCCCGAGGCGGCGGCGTTGTCGAAGTAGAACATCGGCTCGGAGATGGAGAAGAACAGCAGCCCGATGCCGAGTCCCGCCGAGAACAGCATCGCGAGCCACGAGAAGGTGCTGAACTCCGGTCGCGCGTCGTCGTCGCCTAGGCGTACCCGGCCATGGCGGCTGAACATGATGTAGATGCATGCCGCGAACACGACGCAGATGGCGATGATGTAGAAACCACCGAATGTGGATTCGACCCAGCCGCGAACCGTCGAGTAGACGTTGCCCGCGCTCTCGACGAAAACCAGCGTGAACAGGACGAACGCGCCGACCATGGCGAGCGACGCGATGGTCATGCCCGGGTGCATGCCCTTCCACCAGCCGGACTTCGCAACCGCGAATCGTTTCCCCGGTTGGTTTGCTGCGCTCATGGCCAGCGCAGCTTCAGGTCCAGTTCGGCGCTTGCACCGTTGAACCAATCCACGACTTCCCGGTGGTAGGGAATGCCCTCGGCGCGGCGCTTCGCCGCTTCTTCGTGCTCGATGAGCCCCGCGTAGTAGACGCGCTCATGCCCTGCTGCGGGCTTCATGTTCACGATCCTGTCGATGAGCGCGTCCATGTCGCGCTTGAATTCGTCGACGTCGACGAAGGCGTCGATTTTGAAGGCCATCACGAACTGCGAGAGTTCGTTGCCGCCCGCGAGGAAACCGGGACCGTTGCCCGACAGGATCCCCGACATGATGTCGGCGATCATGGCGAAGCCGTAGCCCTTGTGACTGCCGTTCTCCCGGGTGCCGCCGAAGGGCGGCATGAAGAACCCACCGTAGTCCGGCGCCTCGACCCGCTCGGTGATGGGCTCGCCGTTCAGGTCGGTGATCCAGCCCGGTTCCAGGTTTGAACCGATGCGGCGCGTCAGCATGATTTTGTTGGCGGCGACCTGGGTGGTGGCGACGTCGAAGACGAACGGCGGGTGTCTGCCCGCCGGAGCGGCCCAGGCGATGGGATGGGTTCCGAACACGGGTTCCGAGCCGAATGTCGGCACTTGGATGTGACCACCGGCGGAAACCATGCAGACGCCGATCATGTCCCGTTCCAAGGCCATCAGCGGGTAGTAGGCGAGCATGCCCACGTGGCCGCATCTTTGAACCCCCACCGCGCCCATGCCGAACTCGGCGGCCTTTTCCATGGCAATTTCCATGGCCCGGGGGCCCACCTGCAGACCGATGCCGAGGTCCGCATCGAGGGTGGCGCTGACGACGGACTCGCGGAGGACCTTCACATCGGGCGTCGGGTTCAGGCGGGCGTTGCGGTACTGGTCCACGTAGATGCGCAACTGGTTGGAGATGCCGTGGGATTCGCAGCCGCGCAGGTCGCTGGTGATGAGCACGTCCGTGGCCAGGGCGGCGTCGTCCAACGGCACTCCCATGGCTTCGAAAACGGCTTGTGTTCCCTCCCGGGCGGCAGCTTCCGAGACCAAGACCTGGTCGGCTTCCGGAACGAGGAAGTGCCTCAACATGGCAGGGCGTGCTGTGGCGACTAGAGCGACGCCAAGGCCTCCGTTTGTCGTGTCAGCCGGGACTCGCGTTCGTTCGCGAATCGCGCCACACCGGTCGCGATGGACTCCTCGTCGAGATGCGCCTCGGCGATCACGTCCGGTTCGAGGCCGCCGGTGAGCCAACGGTCGTGCCAGTCGGAGACCATCGAATACTCGCGCGTCAGCGGACCCGCGTCGCGGATCGGCCAGACGCGCTGAGTGCCTGTCGAAACCACCATCATGTCGTACTTGGCGGCGGCTGGGAGCACGGACTCGCGATAGGACGCCGGCTGCCGATCGAACAGTTCCTCGCTGATGGCCGCGACGACCTTTACGTTGATTCCCTGCGCCGCGAGACCCGGCAGCGTCTGCACCAGGTTGAAGGTCGAACTGGAGCCTTGGGCCACGACGTAGCCGTGTCTTGGCTTGTCGGGCTCGAAGTCGCGGATCAGGTAGAAACCCTTGGCGGCCGCCTTGAGGTCGGTGTCGGCGAACGTCGACCGGTCCGAGACCGCGAAATCGGGCCGGGCCACCTCGATGACGATGACGCCCACCAGCGGGTCGCGCGCGGCGATTTCGGCGGCGGCGAAATAACCTGGCGCGACATCGTTGTAGTCCCAGAAGTTCAGCACGATCACCTGGCCCCGGGGGAACAGCTTCCACACCTGGGGGGCGAAGATGCCGAAGTGGGTGCGGGCGTCGGCGGCGGTTTCCGGCCCGGAGTGACCGGCGAGGATGTTCAGGACGCCGACCCGGAACGGGCTGTCCTGGTTCTGCTGGCTCCATACCCTCGCCGGGAGGTACATGAACGGCGTGAACGCGCCGTAGCTGCCGGACATGGCCCACACGCCGCTGTGCACGTCTGGGTCGAGGGACGCGCTCTGCCCCACCAGACCGACGGCGGTGGACGCGTTCCCGGCTTCCTGGATGGCCGCCTTGAAGCGCGTGCCGGCCTGGTTCGACAGGGGATCGTAGTGGCCGGTGAGCGAGCCCTTTTCGACGTTGATCGAATTCGAAAGGTCCGCCGACACCGTGATGAAGCGGTTGCCGGTGACGTGGTTCGCCCACTTCAGGATCTCGGAGATCGCGCGGCGGGTGCCGGCGACTGCGCCGGGTTGCTTGAACAGTTCGATGCCGACCTCCGCGGGCTCGCCGTTCAGCGTGGTCGTGACCGTTTGCGGCTCGACGGGGAGGGCGTCCACGCCAAGACGTTCATCCTGGAACGGGTCCCGCGTATGGTCGAGGCGGAGCTTCGCGTCGTCCGGGACCTGATCGCCGATCTCCACCAGGCGGTCGGCGAGCCACTCGCCCAGGTCGTTCTTGTCGAGCACCGACATGGCGATGTCGATGTTCGTCTTGAATTGCCGGAGCCGACCGGGCTCGTCGGCGACGGCGCCGTCCCGTATGCCTTCGAAGCTCACCCCGAAGCGTTGTTCGAAGGTCTCCGCCAGGGCGACGAAGTAGGGCACGTTCATCTTCATGTCGTAGGGGTGGCTCGGGTAACCGACCACCTGGTCGCCGAAGCCGGGAATCGCGCCGTCCCGGGCCGCCGGCCACCAGCCCTTGGTGGTGCGTCCGACGACGATCATCGGCCGGCGGTCGTTGGGATCCCATTCCTCCATGGTCTTGAGCGCCGCCAGCACCTGGTCGTAGTCGTTGCCGTTGTCGAGACTCAGCACGTTCCAGCCATAGGCGGCCCACTGGTCGGCGATCTCGTAGCCTTGCATGGATTCCGCGACCACCCCGCCGATCAGCGAGTCGTCGATGCCAGCGTTGTTGAAGGACAACAGAATGCGCAACCGCTTGCCGACCTGCTGGGCGACAGCCTGGGTCTTGAACTCCTGGGAGTGGCCCGAGGTCATGGCGAACTCGCCTTCGATGCCGACGATCTTGGGCGAATCGCCGGCGCCCATGAAGTCCCAGAAAGCCGCCTTGCCCGCCGCCGTGGCGATGCCGATCCCGGACGGGCCGCCGTTGACGTCGTTGATGAGGTCGGTTGTCTCCGAGTGACCCGCCAGCGAGCGGATGCCGCGCAGCTTGGCCTGGGCGAACAGGGGATCGTCGACGAGACCGTTGTCCTCGAGCAGGTTCGAGAGTATGCCGGCACCGCGCCGGAAGCCGAGGCAGTCGATGGGCAAGAGGGCGACCTCGGGATCGACTTGGTAGCGTGCGTCGCCGGTCGCCGCGTGTCGGCGGGCCATGGCCTCGCCCATGATCATCCACAGGGCGTAGAGCGTCGGAATGTTGTGTCCGCCGGCCAGCAGCAGCTTGTCGCCGAAGGGGTGTTTCGGGCGGCGGTAGTCGTAGCGGAGGCCGCCGTTCTCCGGGCCTGCGAGGTGCAGCGCGACGTTGTAGGGGGTATACGCCAGCGGGCCGCCGAAGTGGCCGGTCTGGGCGTAGTTGCCTAGCAGGGTCAGCGTCATCGCCGTCATGAAACCGACATCCTCCAGGCGCTGCCGGTCGTATTCGGGAAGCTCGATGCTGCGTTCGGTGGCTTCGCCCCGGCTGGAGGTGGTGCGCACTAGGACTGCTGTTCCGTTACCCATTGGAAGGTTCTCTCATATCGTGCGGCGTACCGTCCTCTGACATCGACTCGGGACGCCGGTGCGGAAGCGACCCGAGGCGCAGTGGTCAGCCTACCGCAGCCTGCGCGCGGCTGTCATCCGATGGCGACTTCCGGACTTCCGGCGCGGATCGCGTTCAAGTAGGGCCCTCGTCGGACCCCGCCGCCTGCGGGTCCCGCCGTTGGCTGCTTCGCTCAACTTTCGGCTTGGCGGCGGGATAGCACATTCCAACAAGCGGTGGTAGTTGAGGTGCGGCGACAGTGTGGACAGTGTGGACGGACACGACGGACAGACAATGACAGACAAGACAGACAATGACAGACAAGACAGACAATGACAGACAAGACAGACAGGACGGACAGGCTCGGACTTGCGCCAATGCGCGAATCGTTGCAGCCTTGGCAAACGTCCGGTCACTTGCGGAGGATGCCGTGGGAAGAGCCCGAACCAATGCGCCTTCGCATCCAGCGAAGAGCGATGTGCGCCATTCGCCGGTTCACGGGGCGGCGTGGTTGATTGCGGTCATTTGCGTCGCGGGTGCCCCGTTCGCCCACGCGGGCGACCTGTTCAAGCCCGTCGACGACGCGGCGGCGCTGCCTTCGGCGGACGACTCGGGAACGAGTCCCCGAACCACCGCCGACGTACCGGACTGGGGTGGGGAAACCCTGAGACACCGGCAAATGCAGGTCGACTTCGCGGCGCTGGAGGAAGTGCGCCTGGCGCTGGCCGAAGGCGATCCCGCGACCATCGGGGTGAACCTGTTCGAGGACTTGCGGTTCGAAGCCGTTGACCTGCGTAGCGCCCCAACCGCGACGGGCTATTCGCTCGCGGCTTCACTGCGCAACGTTCCCCACGGAACCTTTACCCTGGTGGTCAACGGCGAAGTCGTGGCGGGGTCCGTGCGTACACCCCTCGCGACCTTCACCATCGACTCGTCCGGTGGCCCGGTCCACATTCGCCAGGTCGATCCGTCCACTCTCCCGAAGCTGGCGGACCCTTTGGTGCCGTCGCGATTGCCCAAGAGTTCCCGGACATCGCGCACGGGGGATGCGTCCGCCTCGGCGGACGAAGACTCGGTGATCGACGTGCTCGTGCTGTACACACCCGCCGTCAGGGACGCGCGCGGCGGAATCCTGGCGGTTCACGGGATGGTGGACCTGTGGGTTGCGGAGACGAACCAGGCGTTCCAGGACAGCGGGGTGGGCTTGGAGGTGTTCCTGACGCGTACGGTCGGCGTGGACTACATCGAAGGGGGCTCACCCATCGTTGACCTCCGGCGGCTCGCCATCCCCGATGACGGGTACTTGGACATCGCGCACGAACTGCGGGAGAAGTCCGGTGCGGATCTCGTGCACTTGGTCTCTGTGGCTTCGAGCGGCATCTGCGGCGTCGCGTATCTGATGCCGGAAGTGTCTCCGATCTATGAGGTGTTGGCGTTCGGCTTCACGGGCCACCAATGCGGGGGTTTGACCTTCGCCCACGAGTTGGGCCACAACCTGAGCCTGCGTCACGACCGTTACGTGGATCCTTCCAACTCGCCGTACGCGTACAGCCACGGCTACGTGAATCAGCGGGCGTTCGAACAAGACGCGACGGCAACCCAACGTTGGCGCACGATCATGGCGTACGAGAACCAATGCTCCGCCGCCGGCTTCCAATGTCCCAGGTTGTCTCGCTTCTCCAATGCGGACCAGTCACACTTGGGCGATCCCCTCGGCGTCGCGGGCGATACGCCCACGTTTCGCACCGACGGTCCCGCCGATGCGCGGCGAAGCCTCGACAACGCCAAAGTCGTGGCGGCGGCATACCGGGAAGCAGGACCCGACTTGACGATCGCTCCCGTGCTGACCGACCGGTCATGGGAGACGGGCGAAACCGTCGTCATCATCGCCGCCGCGACCAACCAGGGCAGAATCGAGGCCGCCACGACCACGGCGACCTTCTACCGGTCGACGGATCCGGTCATCGGGACAGACGACGCTCCGCTGGGCTCGTTTGACGTCCCCGCCCTCACCGCCAAGGAGGGCGCCAGCGACACCTTGACGTTGACCGTTCCCGACGAGCGCGGGAGGTTCTACTACGGGGTCTGCATCGACGGCGTGGAAGGCGAGACGGACACGACCAACAACTGCTCGGCGGGCCTCGCCGTTGCCGTCGGGCCCGCGGTGGCGGTCAGCGATACCCGTGTCGTTGAGGGCTTGCCGCTGACGTTCTCTCTCAACGTCTCGGAGGCGCAGCCGGCGCCGGTCGACGTCACCTGGGAACTTCGCCAGGGCACGGCGGTGGCGGGTGTCGACTACGCCGACGCGAGCGGAACCGTCACCATCGCGGCCAACGCGACCTTCGCGACGGTGGAGGTGGACACCCTGGCGGACGCCGTACCCGAAGGCGAAGATACGCTAACGCTCACGCTGGTGGAGACGTCGCCCGCCGGCGTCATCGTGGTCAGTGTGGACGCGGGGGAGGCCACGGGCACGATCCTGGACGACGACGGCGACCTCCGAATCCCCGATGAGAACCTGCGCACCGCGCTGTACCGCGCAATCGGCAAACCGAGCAGCGAGGACATCACCGCGGCCGATCTGGCGGATCTCAACACGCTAATCGCCAACGCGAGCGACATAGGCGATCTGACGGGTATCGAGGTTGCCACCGGCCTCAAACAGCTTGTGCTGAACGGGAACTCGGTGACCGACCTCGATCCACTGGGTCACTTGGCCAATCTCACCCGCCTGGAGCTGGCGGACAACGGGATCACGGACGTGGCGGGACTCGGTGCCCTGTCCGACCTGACCGACTTGGTGCTGAGTGGCAACGACCTCGACGACCTCTCGCCGCTCGCGGGCTTGACCGCCCTCAGATTGCTGGATCTGGCGTCGACCGGCGTCTCGGATCTGTCGCCGCTTGCCGCTTTGACGGAGCTGGAGACCTTGTACCTGCGAGAAAACGCCGTCAGCGGCTTGTCACCGCTGCGAGATCTCTCGCAACTTTCGACCCTCGACTTGAACTTCAACCAGGTGTCCGATCCGTCGCCCCTCGCGGATCTGACGCGCCTGTCCTGGCTTGGACTGTGGTCCAACGAGATTACCGACGTCACGGCGCTGCGGAACCTGAAACGGCTGTTTTGGCTCGACTTGGACGACAACGCGGTTGCGGATATCGAGCCGCTGGCGGGACTCTCGGAGTTGACGTACCTGTGGCTGTTCGCCAACGAGGTTGCCGTCCTGCCGAACCTGGATGCGTTGGAGCTAATCCAGGGTTTGAGCTTGGGATCGAACCGCCTCGTCGACCTCGGCCCGCTCGCTTCCTTGAACACGCTGGAACTGTTGGACTTGAGCGGCAACGCGATAAGGAGCATCGAACCCTTGTCGGGTTTGACCGGGCTGGAACTGCTGTTCCTGGACAACAACCGCATCTGGGACATCTCGCCCCTGGCTGGTGCGACGCTCCTTGTCGACTTGGGTTTGTCGGGCAACCTGATTGCCGATCTCGAGCCGCTGGCTGGTCTGGGACGTCTACGCATCCTCGACTTGGACGACAACCTCATCCGCGATGTCGCTCCGCTCGCCGACCTCACCGTTTTGCGCGACCTGTACCTCGCCGACAACCGGATACGCGACATCCAACCGTTGCTCGACAATGGCGGCCTTGGCGTCGGCGACACGGTCTACGTGCAGGGCAACCCGTTGTCGTCGGCATCCGTTGGTCAACTGGCGACCCTGCGCGAGCGCGGCGTCAGTGTTTTTCACATTGGCCTGTCCATCACGGCGGCATCCGCATTGGAAGGCGACCCGCTCGACTTCCTCGTGCGGTTGTCGTCGGCGGTCGACGGGGATGTCGACGTTGATTGGGCGGTGATCGCGGCGACTGCGGACGAACCCGACGACTTCGCCTCCGGCCAGTCCGGTTCGGTCGAGATTGCCGAAGGGGAGACGGAGGCTTCCTTCAGTCTAACGACCTATCAAGACGACCTTCTCGAGCCGCACGAGATCGTCGTGGTCGCATCATCCCTCGCTGGGAGCGCGCCGGGAGGCGTCGCTTTTTCCGAGCGTCTGGCGCTGGGGCTGATTGCGGATCCGGATGGGCCCCGCGCCGACGTGCCGGTGTTCGCGCCGGCAAGCCACGAGACCCGGCAAGGCTTCGTGCGGGTGTCCAACCACCGGGGCTTGGCGGTCGTACACGTCGATGCGTTCGACGATGCCGGCGGCCGCCGCTCGACCACGCTCGCGCTCGATGCGCTCGCGACCGCCCATTTCAACTCGGACGACCTTGAGGGCGGCAACTTCGGCAAAGGACTGTCGCGGGGCGTCGGAACGGCGAGTGGCGACTGGCGTCTGGAAATGCGCGGTGAGGGCGTGGAGGTGCTGACCTACATGCGCACTGCCGACGGCTTCCTGACCAGCCTGCACGACTTGGTGCCGGCGGGACCCGACGGCTATGCGGTGCCGGTGTTCAATCCCGGCGGCAACGTCAACCAGGTGAGTTCGCTGCGGTTGGTCAATGCTGGCGCCGAGGACGCGACCGTGAGCATCTCGGGCGTCGACGACAGCGGCGAGGCCTCCCAGGACACGGCGCAACTCGTCTTGGCAGCCGGCGAGGCCCGTTCCATCTCCGCTGCGGACTTGGAGTCGGGTAGCGGACTCGACGGCGATGGTTTCGGGGACGGCCACGGCAAGTGGCGGCTCTTGGTCGCCTCGGACCAACCCATCGAGGTCGCCAGTTTGTTGGAGAGCCCGACCGGGCACTTGACCAATCTCTCCACGAGGCCGGACAACAAGGAGTCGGTGGATGGGGGAACGCTGCATCGCGTCCACCTGTTCCCGTCCGCGTCGGACCCCAAGTCGAGGCAGGGATTCGTGCGGGTCATCAATCGAGGCGCGGCCGGCACGGTCGAGATCCAAGCCTACGACGACGCCGGGTACGCACCCGAGGCGATCACGTTGAGTGTCGGGGCGAACGACACAGTGCACTTCAATTCCGGGGACTTGGAACAGGGCACCGCCGCGAAGGGGCTGTCGGGCGGTGTGGGGGAAGGCCAGGGAGACTGGCGACTCGAGTTGACGAGTTCGCTCGATCTCGATGTGCTGGCCTACATCAGACGAACCGAGGACGGTTTCCTGACCAGCATGCACGACACGGCGCCGAGTACGGCCGACGGCCATCATGTACCGACGTTCAACCCTGGCGGAAACAGGAACCAGGTCAGTTGGCTGCGCCTGATCAATACCGGCACGGAGACCGCCGAGGTGAGCATCCGGGGTTTCGACGACACGGGTACCTCGTACGGCCTCGTGGAGTTGTCTGTCCCGGCCGGGTCGGTCCGCATGCTTTCCGCCCAGGAACTGGAGGCCGGTGGCAGCCGCTTCACGGGCTCGCTGGGGGACGGTGTCGGCAAGTGGCAGCTTCTGGTTCGGTCCGATGCCGCACTCGATGTGATGAGCCTCCTGGAGAGCCCCACGGGCCACCTGACGAATCTCTCCACGGCGACGGGAGTGCTGGTTCTCGAGACGGAACCAGACGGCTAGGACATCCCTGTGCCGCGCTAGGGCTAGGGCTAGGGAAGGTCTCAATCAGACCGTCCCTAGATGGGTCGCCTCGCGGCAACGTGCTGGCGTTGGACGACCCGGCTCAAGCGCGAGGAGGGGCTCAGGAACACCGGAGGGGCGTTCCTACGTTCCCCTTAGGCCGCGTTCGCGCAGCGCGGTCTGGATCTCCGCAAGGATCGCCGGGTCGTCGATGGTTGGCCGTCGGCGATCCTGCGGATGACTTGGCGGAGAATCTTGCCGGAGCGCGTCTTCGGCAGGCGCGGCACGACGAGTGCCTGCTTGAAGTTGGCGAACGCACCCACGCGGCGCCGAACCATCTGCACGAGTTCGGACTCCACCTCCGCGGGGTCGGCGTTGACGCCGTCCTTGAGCAGCACCAGCCCAAGCGGTACCTGGCCCCTGTCCTCGTCCGCGATGCCGACCACCGCGCATTCCGCCACGGCGGGGTGCGCGGCAACCACCTCTTCAAGTTCGCCCGTCGACAGCCGGTGGCCGGCGACGTTCATCACGTCGTCCACCCGGCCCATGATGTAGACGTAGCCGTCGGCGTCACGGTATCCCCCGTCGCCGGTTAGGTAGAATCCGGGATAGCGCGACCAGTACGCCTCGACATAGCGTTGATGGTCGCCCCAAACGGTGGGTAGCGTACCGGGTGGCAGCGGCCCCTTGACCACGACGTTGCCCTCCTCGTCGGGGCCGAGTTCGTTGCCGTCGTCGTCGAGGATCCGCAGGTCGTAGCCCGGCACCGGGAAGCTGGGACTCCCTGGCCGGGTTTCCCGCTCGTCGGCATCCGCAACGCCGGCCATGTTGGCGCAGATCGACCAGCCTGTCTCCGTTTGCCACCAGTGATCGATCACCGGCGTGTGGACGGTCTGCTTGAGCCACTCGTAGGTGGGTGGATCCAGCCGCTCGCCGGCGACGAACAGGTAGTCGAGACAGGAGATGTCGTACCGTCGCTTCAAGGTCGAATCCGGGTCTTCCTTCTTGACCGCGCGAAACGCCGTCGGCGCCACGAAGAACGTCTTCACACCGTGTTCGGCGATGACCCGCCAGATGGCCCCGGCATCGGGCGTGCGAACGGGTTTGCCCTCGTACAGCACGGTCGTGCAGCCCTTGATGAGCGGTCCGTACACGATGTACGAGTGTCCCACCACCCAGCCGACGTCCGAGGCGGCCCAGTACACGTCGCCGGCATCGCAGCCGTAGATCGCGTCCATGCTGTAGTTGAGCGCCACGGCGTGGCCGCCGTTGTCGCGCACGACGCCCTTGGGACGCCCGGTGGTGCCCGACGTGTAGAGGATGTAGAGCGGGTCCCAGGCGTCGACCTCCACGCAGGGCACGGGTTCGCTCGCCGCTTCCCAAGCGGCCCAGTCGAGGTCGCGGCCTTCGATCAGCGCCGCCTCGAGCTGCGGTCGCCGCACGATGACCGTGTGCGCGGGCTTCGACGCGGCGAGGTCGATGGCTTCGTCCAGCAGCGGCTTGTAGGGGATGACGGTCTGGAACTCGATGCCGCACGACGCGGACAGCACGACGTCGGGTTTCGCGTCGTCGATCCGCAAAGCGAGTTCGGGCGCGGCGAAACCCCCGAACACCACCGAGTGGACGGCGCCGATGCGGGCGCAGGCCAGCATGGCGATCACGGCTTCCGGGATCATCGGCATGTAGACGATCACGCGATCACCCTGGGTTACGCCGAGATTCTCGAGACCCCCGGCGACGCGCGCCACGCGTTCGGTCAATTCCGCGAACGTCCAACGCAGGATCTGACCGATGACCGGCGAGTCGTAGATCAACGCGGTGTTGTCACCCCGCCCGGTCTGCACATGGCGGTCGAGGGCGAGCCAGGCGGTGTTCAGCTTGCCGCCACGAAACCAGCGGCTCGTACCGTTGGCGTCGGCATCGAGAATCGACGCCGGAAATTCGAACCAGTCGATGTCGTGTGCGGCCTCCCGCCAGAACGTCTCCGGATCGTCGATGGATGCCCGGTAGGCTTCTTCGTAGGTACGGGTCTGCAACGCTACGCGACCTCCTGGGTGGACTCGACGACACCCGCCGCTTCCAACGTTTCGATTTCGGCGTCGTCCAGGCCCAGCCCTGCGAGCAACTCGCGGGTGTCTTCGCCGGGAATCCGCGCCGCGTGCGAGACTTCGGCGGTCGTGCGGCTGAAACGTGGCGCCGGTGCCGGCTGCGTCACACCGTTCACCTCCACGAACGTGCCGCGATGGCGGTTGTGGGGATGGTCCGGAGCTTCGAGGATGGACAGCACCGGCGCGAAGCAGACGTCGCTGCCCTCCATGATCGCGCACCACTCGTCCCGCGTCCGGGTCTTGAAGACCTCCGCCAGTTCCTCTTTGAAGCCCACCCACTGGTCGTCGTCCATCTGCGGCCCGAAGCGGTTCGGGTCCACACACGCCTTTTCCACGAGTTCGGCGTAGAACTGCGGTTCGATGGCGCCGACGCAGATGTGCTTGCCGTCTTTCGTCTCGTAGGTGTTGTAGAAGTGCGCGCCGCCGTCGAGCATGTTCGAGCCGCGCTGGTCCTTGAAGCCGTGGCCGGCCATGGAGAAGAACATCGCCATGAGCGATGCGGCGCCATCGACCATGGCGGCGTCGATGACCTGGCCCTTGCCGGATCGCGCGGCCTCGAGCATGCCGCAGACCAGCCCGTAGGCCAGCAGCATGCCGCCGCCGCCGAAGTCGCCGATGAGGTTGAGCGGCGGCACCGGTTTGCCTCCGGGCTCGCCGATGGCGTGGAGGGCGCCGGCGAGGCCGATGTAGTTGATGTCGTGGCCGGCGGCGTGGGCCATGGGCCCTTCCTGGCCCCAGCCGGTCATGCGGCCGTAGACGAGCCTCTCGTTGCGTGCCAGGCAGTCATCCGGGCCGAGTCCCAGGCGCTCCGTGACACCGGGCCGGAAGCCTTCGAACAGGCCATCGGCCGTCTCGACGAGCTTGAGTACGAGTTCGACTCCCTCGGGCTGTTTCAAGTCCACGGCGATGGAACGCCGGTTCCTGGCAAGCACGTCCCGGGCACGCCGTCCGGCCCGTCCGACGCGATCCACGCGGATGACCTCCGCGCCCATGTCCGAGAGCATCATCCCGCAGAACGGTCCCGGCCCGATGCCGGCGAGTTCGATGACGCGAAACCCTTTGAGTGGCCCCACGGCTGCTGTCCTCCGGTGGTTTTCGGACCAGTGTAGCCGAAGGCGAAGCGTTTATCGGCCATCGGCGGCGCCAGGCTGGTGGTGACGGATGATCGCGCCGCCGGTGCGCGGCGTGTGGTTTGTTATGCTTGCCCGGCTAGGGTCCGCACGTGCGGTCTCTTCTTTCGCATTGGCGTTGAGGGCGCGTGGCGGCGGCGCGGCGGCGGATTGGTACTGATGACCCAGCTCTCGGAGGGGTGATGAAGGGGACCGAAGTCGAGCGGAACGGCGTGCAGATGCTGGTCACCGAGTCGCCCGTCGCGAACGGGGGTCTTGGCCCGCGTGCCGCCCGACACCCGCAGGCGCCGCGTCGTTCGGCTCCACCGTCCTCGCGGTTTCGGGCCATCTCGGAGCGGCAGCTCGGCAAGATTCCGCAGCTCGCGGGGCTTTCTGCCGACGAACGGTTCGCCATGCAGGTCGTCAGCCGGGTGCTGCCTTTCCGGACGAACACGTATGTCATCGACCGGCTCATCGACTGGTCGCGCGTACCCGACGACCCCCTCTACCAGATGACCTTTCCCCAACCCGGCATGCTCGCCGGGCCGGATTTCAACCGCATCGCGGATCTGTTCAGGCGGGACGCCCCGGACGAGGAGGTCGAGCCCGTCGTCGCGGCGATTCGGGAGAGTCTCAATCCCCACCCCGCAGGTCAGCGGGAACTCAACATCCCCCAGAATCTCGATGGTGGGACGCTCGAGGGAATCCAGCACAAGTACCGCGAGACCGTGCTTTTCTTTCCGAGCCGCGGCCAGACCTGCCACGCGTATTGCACGTTCTGCTTCCGCTGGGCTCAGTTCGTCGGCAAGGGCATGAAGATCTACGCCAAACAGGTCGCCGGCCTGCACCGGCACCTCGCCGCGCACCCCGACGTGACCGATCTCCTCGTCACCGGCGGCGATCCGATGGTGATGAAGGCGAGCACGTTGTCGCGCTACCTCTTGCCGATCCTCGAAGCGCCGGAACTCGGGCATGTTCAGAACATCCGCATCGGTACCAAGTCGCTGACCTTCTGGCCGCACCGGTTCGTCCACGACCCGGACGCCGACGAGATGCTGCGCCTGTTCGAGCGTGTCGTTGCCTCCGGGCGGCACCTGGCGTTCATGGCTCACTTCAACCACTGGCGCGAGCTTTCGACGGACGTCGTCCGCGAGGCGATCCGCCGGATCCAGAGCACGGGCGCCGTGATCCGTGCCCAGGCCCCCGTGCTGCGGCGAATCAACGACGACGCGGCGGTGTGGGAACGCCTGTGGCGGGAAGAGGTGGGCCTCGGTGTCGTCCCCTACTACATGTTCGTCGAGCGTGACACGGGTGCCCGCCGCTACTTCGAAGTGCCGCTCGAGCGCACCCACGAGATCT
>JAGWBN010000048.1 GCA_021295875.1 Pseudomonadales bacterium | reverse complement strand
CGGGCCTACTTGACGCCTGGAATCGACGGTGGGTGTCCCTAGACGCGCCTCGGCGCCTGGAATCGACGGTGGGTGTCCCCCAACCGTGCTGAACGTGGCGCGGTGGGTGTCCCTGACCGTTGAGGTCCCCGACCGTGAGGTCGACCCTATGGGACGTCGAGCAGAATCGTCACCGGGCCGTCGTTGACCAGCGCGACCTGCATGTCGGCGCCGAACTCTCCGACGGCGACCTTCCTGCCCGACTCGCGGAGGACTTCCACGTAGTGTTGGTAGAGCCGGTGCGCCGTCTCGGGCGGTGCCGCTGGCCCGAATCCCGGACGGTTGCCGCGGCTGGTGTCCGCCGCCAGCGTGAACTGGGAAACGGCCAGCACCGCGCCGTCGACCTCCAAGACGGAGCGGTTCATCGGCTTGGCATCGTCGGGGAAGATCCGCGCCGCCAGGGTACGCTCGGCGAGGCGCATCGCGGCGGTCTCGTCGTCGTCGCGGAAGACGCCCACTAGTACCAGCAAGCCCCGTCCGATGGCCGCAATCTCGTGGCCTCCGACCGTTACCGACGCGCTGTTAACGCGCTGGAGCAGTGCCCGCATACCCGCTCGATCCCCAAGTGGCTGTCGACCGAGAGGAGTAAAATGGAGCGGATATGACAGCGCAACCCCAAAGCCAAACATCGCCCACCCGGAAACGGGCCGCGGCGCTGATTTCCGGTGGACTCGATTCCATGCTCGCAGCCAAGGTCGTGCTCGACCAGGGTGTCGACGTGGAAGGCGTCAACTTCTTCACGGGCTTTTGCGTGGAAGGCCACACCCACGCCATCCGCCGCAAGGACCGCTCGCGGGAGAAGCGCAACAATGCTCTGTGGGTGGCCGAGCAGCTCGGCATCAAGCTGCACATCGTCGACGTCATCGATGAGTACAAGGAAATCGTGCTAAACCCCAAGCACGGCTACGGCGCCAACCTGAACCCCTGCCTCGACTGCAAGATATTTATGGTCAACAAGGCTCTCGTCACCGACGTGCTTGGTCGCGGCTACGACTTCGTCATCACCGGCGAGGTGGTCGGACAACGGCCCAAGTCCCAACGCGCCGACACCATGCCGTTGATCGCCCAAGAGTCCGGCGCCGGGGACCGCCTGCTGCGACCGCTATGTGCGCACAACCTGCCGCCGACCCTGCCCGAACGCGAGGGCTGGGTGGACCGTGCCAAGCTCTACGGCTTCCATGGCCGTGACCGCAAGCCACAGATGGCCCTCGCGCACAGCTTCGGCTTCACCGACTACGCCCAGCCGGCGGGCGGCTGCTGTTTTCTCACCGATGAAAGCTACGCCGGCAAGCTCGCCGATCTGTGGTCGTCGCGCGGCGTCCGCGACTACGACTTCGACGACATCATGCTGCTGAAGGTCGGCCGCCATATCCGTCCCGCGTCCCACTACAAGCTCATCGTCGGCCGGGAGGAAGGAGAGAACAACTTCCTCGCCGGCTACCGCAAGCGCTTCGTGCATCTGACCACGTTGAGCCACACCGGACCGCTGACACTAGTCGACGGTGCTCCTGACACCGACGACCTCATCCTGTCCGCACGGATAACGGCACGCTACTCGCAAGGCCGCAACGCCGATGAAGTAAGCGTCGAGGTGCACCACCTGTCTGGTGCTGTCGAGGAACTCCGCGTCACTCCGCTGTCGCCAACGGAACTGGAACCCGCCTGGCAAGTGGGCGCATGACCGCCGTGCACACCCTGGATGTACGCGGCCTGCTGTGCCCGTTGCCAGTGATCCGCACCCAGAACAGGGTTCGAGACCTCGAAGACGGCGAGGTCCTTGAAGTCGTCGCCTCCGACCCCGGCGTGCTGCACGACATTCCTGCTTGGTGCCGGATCCACGGCCACCGCGTGCTGGCTTGCGACGAGCGCGAAAACGACATCCTGTTTCGGATCGAAGTTGCCCGGGGCTAAGCGGGCTATGCACCAAATTTGACCGCACCCGCAAGAACGCACTAAATTGGTGCAATACTAGCGCGTCTCGCGAGTACGCGAGCCGTACAAGAGCGACTCGTGGCGCCCGTCACCAAATGCAACCTGACCGTTAACATTGGCCCCGCTCAAGGAATCTAGCGCGTCTCGCGAGTACGCGAGCCGTCCAAGAGCGATTCCAAGCGTTGTTCGCAATGCAACCTGCGTGTAAACATCAGCGCCGCTCAAGGAATCTAGCCTGACGCTAGGCCGAGGTGCCGAGTCCGTGAGGCGGTGGGTGTCCCTAACCGGTGCCTAACGGGCGCGACAGGGGGGGTGGGTGTCCCTAGCGGGCGGACGCCTAGCGGGCGCGACGCCTAGCGGCGGTGCCAAAGAGCGCCCAAAGGGCGTGTCGCGGGCGCGGTGGGTGTCCCAAAAGGCGCCGCCAACCAAAAGGCGCCACCAAAGGGCGTGCTCCCAACGGGCGCGCCGGCAGGCGCTGGCGATGGCACGCAAACGGGCGACTACAAGGTCGCCCCTACGGTCGATCATCGAGGAGTCTAGTGGAATGTTTCTTGCTGCGTATTGATCCGTGGCCACCTATCGAGACATTCTCGATCAGCTCACTACGGCGGTCGCAGTCGTCGATGCCGCCAGTGACCGCTCGTTCCGGATTTCCTACTTGAACCAATCCGCCCAGTCGATGTTCGGCCGCAGCGAAGCCCGGGCGGTGGGTGTGCCATTGGCCGACCTGATGCGCGACTCGCACGCTACGACGGCTGTGCTGCAGGGCGTTCTCGACACCGGCCAACCGTTCACCAAGCGCGAGGTGCGCCTGCACGTCGCCGAGGGCTTGATCCGGGTGAACTACTCCATCGCACCGCTGTCCGACACCGATCTCCTCGTGGAATTCGAACGCCTCGACCGCATCCTGCGCATCGACCGCGACGACCGCCACGTGACCCTGCAGGAGACCATGCGCAAGCTCGGCCGCGGCCTCGCCCACGAGATCAAGAATCCGCTGGGCGGCATCCGCGGCGCCGCGCAGTTGCTCGACCGGCAGCTCGAGGGCGACGAGCGCGAGTACACGGCCGTGATCATCTCCGAAGCCGACCGGCTGCGGAACCTCGTTGACCGGATCCTGGGGCCGAACGGCAAGCTCAATTTCGCGCCGGTCAATGTCCACCACGTCATCGAGCGCGTGGTGAAGCTGCTCGACGCCGAGTGCCCCTCGCGAATCACCTTCGAACGATCCTACGACCCGAGCCTGCCCGAGGTCGAAGCGGACTTCGAACAGCTTGTGCAGGCGACGCTTAACGTGCTGAACAACGCGGCCCTCGCCCTCGCGGACACGCCCGATCCGAAGATCACGCTGGCAACCCGCGTGGTGCGCCAGTTCACCATCGGTCCCACCCGCCACCGCCTCGTGGCGAACGTCGACTTCATCGACAACGGCCCCGGGGTGCCAGCGGACATCGCCGATCGGATCTTCTACCCCATGATCAGCGGCCGGCCGGCGGGCTCGGGGCTGGGGCTTGCCATCACCCACACGATCCTCGCCCAGCACAACGGCCTGGTCGAATGCGAAAGCGAACGCGGCAGAACGGTGTTCTCGTTCTACCTACCCATCCGGCAGTCGCAGGCGAACGGCGCGGCGACCACTCTGGAGATTTCCAATGACCACTGACCATGCCGCCGAACAACCGGCAGGGGAACGCGTCTGGATCGTTGACGACGACAGTTCCATCCGCTGGGTGCTCGAGCGCGCGCTATCTCAAGCGGGCTACGGCACCGAGTCTTTCCATAGCGCCGACGACCTCCTCGAGCGCATCGACTACGAGACGCCGGACGCCGTGATCTCGGACATACGCATGCCGGACCGCGACGGCCTCGAACTGCTGTCCATCCTGTCCGACCGTCACCCCGACGTGCCCGTGATCATCATGACCGCGCACTCCGACCTAGACAGCGCCGTGAGTTCCTACCAAGCGGGAGCGTTCGAATACCTGCCGAAACCCTTCGATGTGGACGAAGCCCTCGCCACCGTCTCGCGTGCGGTCCTCATCAGACGCGAGCAGGCCGGCGTCGCCGAGTCGGACCCCACGGCCGAAGACACGGAGATCATCGGCAAAGCACCCGCAATGCAGGAGGTGTTCCGCGCCATCGGGCGCCTGGCGCAGTCCAACATCACGGTGATGATCGAGGGGGCCTCCGGCACCGGCAAGGAACTGGTCGCCCGCGCCCTGCACCGCCACAGTCCCCGGGCGGCCAACGCCCTCGTCGCGCTGAACATGGCCGCGATCCCCAGCGAACTCATCGAATCGGAACTCTTCGGGCACGAACGCGGCGCGTTCACCGGGGCCAAGGACCAGCGTGTCGGCCGCTTCGAGCAGGCCAACGGGGGAACGCTCTTCCTGGACGAGATCGGCGACATGCCAGCGGACGCGCAGACCCGGCTGTTGCGCGTGCTTGCCGAGGGCGAGTTCTTCCGCGTCGGCGGGCGGACCAGCGTCAAGGTGGACGTGCGCATCATCACGGCCACCCACCGGGATCTGCGCGCACTGGTCGCCAACGGCACCTTCCGCGAGGACCTCTATCACAGGCTGAACGTGATCCGCGTGCACATCCCGACCCTCGCGGAGCGGCGTTCGGACATCCCGGTACTGGCCGAACACTTCCTTGCCAAGGCCGTCCATGACCTCGGCGGCGAACGCAAGGTGCTGCGCGATGAGACGTTGGCTTACCTGCAGACGCTGGAATGGCCCGGCAACGTTCGCCAGCTCGAGAACACCTGCAACTGGCTCACGGTGATGGCGCCGGGACGCGAGATCCACCTCAACGACCTACCCGCCGAATTGCATGCATCCGAAGACAAAAGCGAACTCGGCGACTGGCAGACCTCGCTGGCCACTTGGGCCCGCGACCGGCTGAGGCAAGGCGGCACCGGGCTGTTGGAGGAAGCCACGCCAACGTTCGAGGAGACCATGATCCGGGTCGCCTTGGAGAAGACCGGGGGGCGTAAGCGCGATGCCGCGAACCTGCTAGGCTGGGGACGAAATACGCTGGCCCGCAAGCTGGCCGAGTTGGGAATCGACGTCTGTTGAATCAACGCGGGTGTCGGCACGCCCTTGGAGGCGCGAGTGCGCACCATCGGCCAGGACAGGTATCGCGGATGCGTTGATGTCGGTCGACGCCTCGGTCGAGGCGTCTCAGTTGACGCTTCGGTCGTCGACAAAGGCACCTTCACCCCCGCCTTCGGCCTCGCGCCGTCGCATCGCTTCCGCGAACAACGCCTCGAAACTGATCGGCGCCAGCATGACCGCCGGAAACGCGCCCTTGGTGACCAACGCGTCGATTACCTCGCGGGCGTACGGGAACAGGATGTTCGGACAGGTCACGGCCAGCGCCTGTTGGCGGATCCCGTCATCCATCCCCTGCAGACGGAACACGCCCGCCTGCTGCAATTCGACGATCATCGCCACCTCGTCCTCCACCCTCGCCTTCAGGGTCAGCGTCAGGACGACCTCGTGTCGGACCTCGTCCAGGCGGTTGCTGCGGGTGTTGATGTCCACCTGCACCTGGGGATTCCAGGTTCCGTCGAATACCCCTGGTGCCCGAGGCGACTCGAAGGACGCGTCACGCAGGTAGATTCGCTCGATGGCGAGCTGCGGTCCGTCGGTCTCAGCCATTGTCGATCACCCCTTGACCACGGGCAGGTTGTCGTTGATCCACCCGGTAACGCCCCCCTTGAGGCGAGCGACATTCTCGAACCCCGCCTTGCGCAGCACCGTGCCCGCGGGACCGGCGTGCTGCCCCATCTTGCAGGCGACGACGACGGGCTTGGTCTTGTATTTCTCCAATTCGCCGACGCGCGTACCGAGTGCGGTGTGGGGAACGTTAACCGCATCGACGATATGGCCCACGGCGAACTCCTTGGCATCGCGCACGTCGATGACGACGGCACCGTCCCGGTTCACCAGGTTGACCAGCTCCTGGGGCGACACCGCCCGCCCACCGCGGACCACTTCGTTGCGCACGAAGAGTGCGAAAGTGAGTAGGAAGGCACCCACCAGGATCGGGTGGTTGGCGATGAATTCGAAAAGCTGTTCCATCAATTTCCTGAGTGCGCCATCGGGCCGACGGGCTTGGGCATTATAGGGTCGGCTCCGCTAAAATCACGTTGCGCAAACCGCGCTGCACGGACGCGATCGATGAAAACGCCTCCAACCACCCTACTGGTCGTGCTCGATGGCTGGGGGCTCCGCGACGAGGCCGACGACAACGCCATCCACGCGGCCCGGACGCCGCACTGGGACCGGCTTTGGGCGAGCCCCGGGAAGACCCGGCTGGACGCCTCCGGCGCCAGCGTCGGGCTGCCCCGCGGCCAGATGGGCAATTCCGAGGTGGGACACATGAACCTCGGCGCGGGCCGGGTCGTCTACCAGGATCTGACACGCATCGACCGTGCCGTCGAGAGCGGCGTATTCGCCGCCAACGAAGCCCTGAACGATGCCATCGCCGCCACCGTGCAGCACGATGGGGTATTGCACATCATGGGGCTGCTGTCACCCGGCGGCGTCCACAGCCACGAGAACCATCTGCACGCCCTGGTCGCCCTCGCGGTCGGCCAAGGCACCCGGGTACGCCTTCACGCCTTTCTCGATGGTCGCGACGTGCCCCCGAAGAGCGCGCTGCCCTCGCTCACGCGGTTCGAACAGCGCTTTCCCGGGACCATCGCCTCGATCACCGGCCGATACTACGCCATGGACCGGGACGCACGCTGGGAGCGCACCGAGCGCGCCTACAACCTGCTCCGGCACGGCGAGACGACGTTCCACGCCGCCACGCCCCAAGCGGCTCTCGAGGCCGCCTACGCCAGGGGCGAGAGCGACGAGTTCGTTCAGCCGACGGCGATCCAATCCTCCGGCCATTCGGCCACGGTCACGGACGGTGATGCCGTCGTGTTCATGAACTTCCGAGCGGACCGGGCCCGCCAGCTGAGCCAAGCCTTCACGGCAGACGAATTCGAAGGCTTCGAACGCCGCGGCCGCGCGGACCTCGCCACGTATGTGACCCTCACCAGCTACGCCGACGACATGGCCGCCACCCCAGCCTTCCCGGCCGAGCACTTGAACACGACGTTCGGCGAGTGCCTGGAGGCCGCCGGCAAGACCCAATTACGCATCGCCGAGACCGAGAAATACGCCCACGTCACCTATTTCTTTTCCGGTGGACGCGAAGCGCCGTTCGCCGGCGAGGACCGCGTCCTGGTGCCCTCGCCCAAGGTCGCGACCTACGACCTGGCACCCGCCATGAGCGCGGCGGAGGTCACCGACCGGTTGGTGGACGCCATCGACGCGCGCCGCTACGACGCCATCGTCTGCAACTACGCCAACGGCGACATGGTCGGCCACACCGGGATGTTCGACGCCGCCGTGCGTGCCGTGGAAACCATCGACACCTGCCTCGGTCGGATCGTCGAGGCCCTCAGGAAGACGGGTTCGCAGTGCCTCGTCACGTCGGACCACGGCAACGTCGAGCGCCTGGTCGACCACGACGCGAATCAACCCCACACGGCGCACACGTCCGCCGAGGTTCCCCTCGTGTACGCCGGACCGTTGGACATCCGCTTCGTGGCGCGAACCGGAACCCTGTCCAATGTCGCGCCGACCCTGCTGTCACTGATGGGACTTCCCCAGCCAGCCGAGATGACCGCTGAATCACTGCTGGACGTGCGAGCACCCGCGCTTGCCGCCAACCAATGACCTGTCCACCTGCGCGTTGCAGGCCCCCAGCGCACGACCCCCTGCGCCTTCTCGCGCTCAGTGCCTTGGTCGGCGGACTCGGCCTGCACGGCGCCGAAGACCCGCAGTCCGAACTCGCCGCGGTCGTGCAACGACTCAACGCTCTCGACTCTTGGCTTGACGATGCCGACGCACGCCTCACCGAGCGCCAGCGCCAGATCGCCGACGTCGACCGGAAGATCGCCGACAACGTCCGCCAAGTCAGGGACCTCGATGCGCGGATCGCCGCCACCGAAGACCAGGTGCAGAGTCTCCGCACTGAGCGGGAACGTCTGGACCAGGCCCGCCGCGAACAACAGCAGCACGTCGCAGCGCACCTGCGCGACGCCTGGCGGTTCTCGGAACGCGATCCGTTGAAGGTGTGGCTGAACCAGGAGAACCCCGCCACCCTGGAACGCCTCGCGCGCTACCACGCCCGCTTCGCCGAGGCCCGGGGGAAGATCATCAACGAACTCCGAGACACCGCCAAGACGATCAGGCGGACCGAAACGGAGTTGGGTGACCAGCAACACCGGGCCGAGTCCCTGCGGAGATCCCTGCTGGAGCAGCGCCAGGGGCTGGCGGACGAGCGCATGGCACGCGGTCGGTTGATCGCCGACCTGCAATCAGACGTAGGCGCGAAGAGCCGCGAACACGAACTGCTCGCCGCCAGCCGAGAGCGGCTCGGATCGCTGCTTGCGAAGCTGGAACGGGATTCAGTTCCCGTGGGTCGAAGGCAAGCCGGCATGGGAACCCGTGGCGATCTGCCATGGCCGGTGGAGGGTCAGGTCCAGCACCGTTTCGGCGACGCCCGTACCCGTCGAACCCGTTGGCAGGGCGTCTACTTCCGGGCGCCGACCGGCACCGAGGTCCGGTCCATCGCGCCGGGGCGGGTGGCGTTCGCCGACTGGCTCCGCGGCTTCGGCCTGCTCGCCATCGTCGACCACGGAGACGAGCGCATGTCGCTCTACGGTGCCGCGGACTCGCTCTACGTGCGTCTCGGCGACTGGGTGGAACGCGGCGAAGCCATCGCCTCGGTCGGTCAGAGCGGCGGCCATAGCGCGGTCGGCCTCTACTTCGAGATTCGCGAACGCGGCAAGCCGACCGATCCGCTGGCGTGGCTGGCACGCCAGTAGTCAGGGTACGGCGATGGATCCGCTGGCGGCCGTCTTTCCGGGGATCTGCTCACTGTGCCTGCGGCGATCGCACCGCGCCATCGATCTGTGCCCCGACTGCGAAGCCGCTTTCGAAACCAACGACCTAACGTGCCCCGTGTGCGCGGGGCCCGCCCCCGCAGGCGATGCTTCCCCCGCTGCGATCTGCGGTGCCTGCCTCGTCAACCCGCCGCCGTGGACGCTGACCTTGGCGCCGTTCACCTACTCGCCGCCGCTGCGCCGGATCATCGAGGGCCTCAAGTCCGGCAACGGCCTGCGCGAAGCGCGCGCCCTCGGGAGCCTGCTCATCCCCGCGATCCAAAGCCGCTATGGCAATGACGCCCTGCCAGAGGCCCTGGTTCCCCTACCGCTGGCACGCAGACGTCAGCGGCGCCGCGGGTTCAACCAGGCCGAACTGCTCGCCAAGGTGATCGCCCGCGGCCTCGGCCTACCGCACATCCATGGACGCCTGGTCCGCATCCGCAACGATCCCCCGCAACGCTCGCTGCCGCGCAGCGCCCGGCTGCGCAACGTCCGCGGCGCCTTTGCAGTCCGCACGGGCGGCAGGCGCAAGAGCCTGCCGAAGCGCGTGGCGCTCATCGACGATGTCAGCACCACCGGTGCGACGGTGCGCGCGGCCGCCGAGACACTGCGCCGTGCCGGCGTCGAGGAAGTCCACGTCTGGGTCGCTGCCAAGGCGCGCCCTCCAGGCGCGATCGAGAATGCTCCGCATTCTCCGGCGGGGTGACCCAGGGCGACTGCGGGGCCGCCGCTACTCGATCGATACGGGAGCGACCGGTTCCTCGGCGAACATCTCCGGCACGTACATGGCCTCCACCCGCGCAACCGGCAGGTGGAAGTCGCCCGTGGTGTTGTAGCGGACGCTGTAGCCGACGGTGAACGTCCCCTTCGGCACGTAGCGGAAGTACGCCCGGTAGTTGGTGAAGTCGCGCTCGACGAACACGGGCCAGCGGTCACCCCAACTGCCTTGTGACAGCAGGGCCGAGTCACCCCCCAGCCCGCTGCCCAGGATCACCGCACCGGGCGGAATCGGATCCTCCACCACCACCCAGGTCATGTCGGCGTCGGCCGTGATGGTCAGCTCGATCCGCGCGACATCGCCGCGCTGCCAGACATCCGGGCTCTCGCGGCTCACCGGTTCCACGCGTCGAACCACGTGGTAGCCAGCTCGGATCGGCTCCGTCCGGGGAACGGCGGCGCGCAACTGCACGAGGCCCCAGGGTGTTCCGGTTCCCTCGTGGTCGAGCGTCAATTTTCCCGTCGAAGCCCAAGGGACATCCACCGGCGCGGGCGGCTCCGCGTCCGCCGTCGGATCCGGCCACGCCACCCGGTGTTGCGCCTCGCCCAGGCTCACGACGCTGCCACCCGTCACCGGATCCGCCTCGAAGACCGCCGCGAACTCCCGGGCGGCGACCGTGCCCCAGGCGTTGGCCACCGTGGTCTGCCATCGGCCCCGTTGCTGACGTCCGAACAGCCCGCGGATCATGCGGGGCGCGTCGGTGTGCCACTCGGGATCGCCGAGCACCGAGAGGATGGCGCGGGCGGCGTTGCCGTCGGTGGCCACCATCAACCACCAGAGCCGGTCGCGATTCTCCGTCGAGAAGCCCATGGTGGTGCCCTGCATGTTCAGGCGCGAGCGCAGGATCGCCTTCGCCCGGCGAAGTTCCCCGGCGTCGACCTCGACGCGGGCGAGAATGTCGATCCAGTCGAGCAGCCCGGAGGTGGGTAGCCGTTCAACGTCCAGGTCCAATGGGTCGACGGTCGCGCGGGGGAGTTCGCCGTGACGCGCGAGGGCGGCCATCGCGGTCAGACGGCGCAACTGGCCGTCCGCCGTCGGGAACGGGCTTCGGGACACGATGCGGCCTTCGACGAACGCCCGCAGACCGTCGATCATGGATGCCCGCAGCTCTCGCGGAACGACCTTGCCGGCGGCGTCCGCCATGGTCAGCACGTAGGCGGTGAGCGTCGGCGAGCCGTCCAGGCGGTCACTGGGGAAGAACCGCACCAGCCCGGTGGCAGGGTCCCGCGACCATTGCCGCCGCCCAGCGTTCGGCATCGTCGAGCGCGACCGCCACCGAGACCCTCTGTTCGATGCAGGTGAAGCGATAGCGGGACATCGCTTCGCGCACGGTCGCCAGGCCACCGAGCAGACTCCGCTCCAGCGACACGCGCACACCGCCCCGTCCGGGCAGCGCGCCCGAGGGCGGTGCCACCGGGAACACCTGAGGCTTCGACAAGTGCGCCAGGGTCGCCTGCTGGACGCGAACTGGAACCACCGGCTCGACCGTCTGCCGGGCGGCCAGGCGGTCGGTGGTCGATCTCGACGACGCGGTGACCTCGGCGCCCAACGGCACGGTGACCGGCCAACTCACTTCCCCGGACCGACCGGGCCCGAGCCTCAGTCGCTTCTCTGACAACTCTCCGAGTTCGTCGGCCTCGGCGACGACGCTGACCCGGCGCGTCCTGTCCGATGCGTTGCGCACGGTGAACACCGCGTCGAAGCGGTCGCCTTCGCGCACCGTTTCGGGCAGGCCCCCGTGCAGGACGAGATCCTGGGTGGTGCGGATCGTCGCCTCGCCGGTGCCGAACAGATCCTCCCCGGCCGTTGCCACGGCGACGATGCGGAACGACGTCAGCAGGTCGTTGAGCGGGATGTCGACCGTGGCGGTGCCATCCGAACCCGTCGACAAGCGTCCGCGCCACAATAGCAGGGACTCGAAATCCCGACGCAACGGGGGATCGACCGAGTCCGGGGCCGCGTTGGCGCTGACAGTTCTGCGGAACGACATATTTTGGACGTAGCTACCCGTCACGATCACTTCCTCGACGTCGGACGGGACGAAGGACAGACTCGCCTTCAGGCCGTCGAGGTTGGTCCTGGTATCGATCCTTGTCCGGCGGTCCCTCATCATGGCGGCAAGCAGATCCCAGGTGGGATTCGGCCACAGATCCAGCAGCGCTTCGTCGACGGCGATCACCGCCACCTCCGCGTCCGGACGCGGCGCGCCGTCCGGCCCTTCGACGGTAACGCGAACCGTCGCGCGGTCGCGCACCCGATACGACTCCCGACCAGGCTCCACGCGCACCGCCAAGGCATGGGTGTCCCAGTCC
The DNA here is from genome assembly GCA_021295875.1 of Pseudomonadales bacterium. Lineage (GTDB taxonomy): Bacteria > Pseudomonadota > Gammaproteobacteria > Pseudomonadales > Azotimanducaceae > VXYL01. The sequence goes on along the minus strand of JAGWBN010000048.1, from coordinate 3,365 downwards.
ACGGCGAGTTCCACGGTGTCGTGACGGTAGTCCGGTGCGTCGGGATCCATACGCGCCTCGGCCTTCGGTTTGGCCGGGCCCGTTCGACCACGAACAGCCAGCACGGAGACATTGACGTTCGGCACGTAGTTGCGGCGCACGGGAATCTCCACCAGTGCCTCCGGTCCACGCAGGTGCTCGACGAAGGCCTCGAGCACACCCTCGCGCTGTACCGTCACCAAGGCCGTGGCATCCGAGAACGGCAGGTTCACGCGGATGGGCACGGTCTCGCCGACGGCAAACTTCCGGTCGGCATCGACTTCGAGCAACGGGGAATCCGAGTCCCACCAGAACGACCGGGAAGCACTCGTGTTGACCACATTGCCCTCGGCGTCGCGCGTCGATGCCTCGATGAATACCTGGTTCGGGAGTTCATCCGGGACTTCGCACATCATCGCACCATCGGCGTCCGTCGTCCCTAAGCACGATGTCAGCAAGGGCGACTCCGAACCGTAGTACCTACCTCGGAAACCGCCGGGCAAACGCCGGTTCTCGCGGGTCCGTGCCGCATAGACCTTCGCCTCGACGATCATCCCCGTGGCCGCACTATCGTCCGGGCGTCGCGCCTGGACCGTTAGCCACTTGCGCCCTGCAGCCTTGTTGGCGTCGATGTAAAGCGCGACCGCCGCCGGCCAAAGTTCAAACGAGTTCCGCGCCGTCTTGACCTGCCCATTGGCGTCTCGGTAGTCCAGTTCGACGTACAGGCCGCTCTCGCCATCGATGTCGGATACCGGCACATCGACACGCGCCCGACCCGCAGCGTCAAGGACCACGTCCAGCGTGTGCGACTCCAGTGGGCTTCGGGAAGCCCAATATCCACTACTGCGCAGCTCGGTTCTCATCGTGACCGGCAGAGCGGCCGCCGCGCCACCGGACAGGTGTTCGACGGACACGCTGACCGGGACGGAACGGGGATTGACCAGCGGTTCCTCGGGCCCGCCCACCGTCGCGCGCATGGCACCGACCTTGAATCGTTCGACTCGGAAATCTCCGGCTAGGCTGCCCCGATCCACACCCTGATCAAACCCCGGATCCAACCCCCGATCCAACGCCACGGAGATGCCGTAGTGGCCGAGAGGCGCACTCTTCGGGAGCTGGAACGACGCCGTCGCCGAGGCGTCCCTGCCGAACTCGAGGATCTGCTCATACTGCTCTCCGCTGCCCCAGTGCCGGATCGTCGCCCGAACGCTTTTCGGTAGATCCTCCGGAATGACGAGGCCGTCGGAGGTCGGGCGTCGGACAACGACCTTCATGGAGACGGTTTCGCCGGGTTGGAAGAGTGACCGGTCGAGGATGGCGTGCACCAGGTCGTTCTGCCCCCACAGCAACCGTCCGGAACCCACCAGCGCGAGATCCTCGTTCTTGCGGACGCTCGCGAGGTAGCGAAACCAGCCACCGCATACGGTGTCGGGCAATGCCATTGAGAATCTTGCCAGACCATCCGCGTCGGTCGTTGCGCGTCCGACGCGCCCCCCGTTGCAACCGTTGATGATGCGCACGTCGGCCGCGGCGACAGGTGCCCCGCTGGACAGTCTCGTCACCCACACCAGCGACGATTCGACCCCGCGGTGGAAATGGACGCCGAGGTCCGTTGGCATGGCCAGTCCCACAACGTAGCGCGTCGGCAGACCGTCGGCAGGCGGCAGCCGCACCTCGAAGACGTGCAGGCCGGGCTCCTCCAGCGGTACGCCCGCCACCAAGGACGAGGCCTCGGTCTCCGGGAGCGGCAGCACGAAGGACTGTCCACGATTGCCGACGACGGGTCGTCTCCACAGGTATCCCGGCAAGCTTCTGGCACGCATTCCTTGCGCATTCGCAAACTCGCGCAGCCATCTCGCCATCAGGTTGTCGTCGGTAACACGCGTACGCCGGCCCGCCAATGAACCCGTCACGCTGCGCAGCAGCACGGGCGCCTTCGCATCGTCGCCCGACTCGACGACCAGGAGTTCGCTACCGAAGCTCGCGCTGGGCGGTGGCCTGCCGATGCGGACGGACTGGGGGAAGCTCGCCGCGTTCGCCAATGCACGACCGTCGATGTCGGCAAACGGGCTGAGGAGTTCGGCACGGTAGACCGCACCCACCTGGCCGGCAGCGGGAAAGTCCACACGTTCGATCTGGGACTTCTCCTTGGTCTCGCCGGCGAGGATGTTGCCGTCACCGTCCACCAGTCGAATGCCGCCGACGACCTCGCGGCGAACGAGCCCGCTGAATGCCACGTGGATGCCGCCCAGGCAGCGATTCTGGTAGGTCCTGGAACATTCCAGCGTTGCGCGGAACTCGGGCCGCACCGAGAACCTCAGCGTGTCGGCCCGGGTCGTCGCCAAGCCCCCGGTGCCGGTGATACCCGCACCCCAGATCAGTTCCACATCACTGCCGTTGGGCAGGGCGCCGACACAGCGCAGCGCGACGATCCGCTCAAGTGCCAGGGCGCGCGTCTCTTCTCTGTCACCAGCAGGCAGATGGCCACTCGCCGAGTCGATCAGCCCGCGCAGTAGCCCCTTCTCGTTGTCCCACAACGCGTCCAGCACTTCGGCCCGGTCCGCATCCTGGAGCAACTCCACCGGCCGACTTTCCTCGCCGACCACGCGGCAGCGGGCGTGTTCGCGCACCGAATCCAGAACCGGGGTGGCATCGAGGGCCAGCAGAAACACCTGGCGTTCATCGATCTCGTCCCAGCGGCGCCCGGGTTCGTGGTCCAGGATGGCCGGTCCGCCGGTGTGGAATACGTACTCGGGCTCGCCGTCGATCGCCTCGCCGGCATGGTTCCGGACATCGTCCCGCAGGGTGAAACGACAACGCACGGAGCCGGGCACGTCGTAGTCGAAGTCGTACACCCAGCGGCGCTCGTCGAGCCACCGTCCGGTGCCCGGCACGGCGCAGTCGACCGCGAAGGGGCTCTCCCGCGTCGGGTCGCCGAGGGCAACCATGGGCGCCGAAAAGCGCACCGCCACCTGGCGGACATCCTTGGTGTAGCCGGTGGGCGAGAAAGACTCGATCCGCGCGGCGGCATCCGCCAAGCCCACGCACAACGCGAGCGCGGCCACGGTCGCGATTCGTACCAATGCATCCCGACTGTTCATGACCCCTCCCCGCTCCGGCGCCTGTCCGTTCAGCGCGGGTCACGCCGCAAAGGTTCGTATGCCGTTCGATTGTAGGCCAACCGCCCGGGCGTTTTGCGTTCGGATGCCCCCGCTGGCACAGTCAGCGGATGGCTAGCCCGCATTTCTCACCACGTCGCTTGTGCGAAGAACATATGCTTCGAATATCAGTTGCTTGTGTCGGATTCCCGAGGTGTCGGAATTTGCAGACTGCGCTGGCCGCGCCCG
>JAGWBN010000251.1 GCA_021295875.1 Pseudomonadales bacterium | reverse complement strand
TAGTTCGGAATATCACGCCGGGCGCGGGCGCTGCCGCTGGCGTCCAGGGCTTCGAACCGGACGGTGCCGCCGTCTTCCGCCGCCAGTCCCAACACCTGGCCCGGATGCAGTTCGGCGATGTGCCCCTCGGCGGCGATTCCCGCGCCGGCTTCCGGCAACCGAAACCGGCCGCCGGGTCGGAATTCCCACTCGACGCCAAACAACCACTGCCGGGCCTTGCCCGTATCCGCCAGAAAGGACCAGGCGTCATCGGTTGCGCACGGAACGCGACGGATGAACTGCGCGGTGCGGGCAGAAGGCGCGCATGGCGTCGTCGTCCGGAAGCTTGAACCGGCGCGCGATCTGATCCGGGGTCTCGTAGTGCTTGCGCTGCGCGTCGAACCAGTTGAGGTTGGTGATCGCGCCCTTGAGCGGCACTACGTGTGCATCGTCTGCGACCATGGTTGATGCCGTTGGTTGGGTCGCCGCCGTGAATACCAGCAACCGCACGAGGTGCGCAAGCGGTGGGAGTGCAGGCGATGTTCGGGCGAACGGCAGGTACGTCGACGTGCAGCGCTACTCGGCGGCTGAGCGCCAAGCATTAGTTAGGCCGAGGTCGCTCGGCATCGAATGGCATGCGTGCGCCCGCACGGGCGACGGGTTTGTGGCAGCCAGGCAGCGTTTGCTGCGGCGGTACGTCACCTGCCAACAGAATGGTTGTCACCAAACCTGTTGACTACCTCTTCGATGAATACACCACGTGCCTCAAACCGTGCGCGTTATGCAACGGGCGAGATCCACCGTGTGGCACGCGTCCGCCATCGTGTAGTCGTCCGGATGGCAGGTCAGCACGATGATCTGGATGTCCGCGGAGGCCTGGCCAAGCAGGTCGCGCATCCAGGTCAAGCGGCGTCGGTCGGATTGGGTGAGTTGGTCGTCCAGGATCACGAACGAATCGAGCGCTTCGGCGATGGAGAGTCGCAGTAGCAGCGCAACCTGCTCTCGGGTACCTGCGGACAGGGCCTCGAAATCGCGCTCGTCGCCACCGAGTTCGATGCCCCCGGGATTGAGCTGCGCGTCGATGGCAACGTCGCCGTAGCGGTTGCCGGTGAGCGCCGCCATGCGTTGACTCACGGGCTTGACGAGCGCGCGGCCGAGGTGGGCCGTCTCCTGTTCCTCGGCCTCCTTGAGCACCTCGTGGAGCATCCGCCAGCCGCCGTAGTCGAGTTCCAGCTCGCGTTCGCGGGTGTCCAGGGTGGCCACTTCTTCTTCGACCTGCATGGCCTGCTCTTCCAGGTATTGGCCGCCGACCTGTTCCAGCGCGCCTTGGGCCTTGTCCAGTTCGGAACGCCGGTCTTTCGCTTGCCGCTCGGCGTCCGCGGCAGCCGCCGCCAAGTCGGAGATGTTCACCTCGCGGGCTTCGTCGGGAAGCGGCGCAAGCTCATCGACCGTTCGTTGCGCCTCGTCCCGCGCCCGCTCGGCCTGGTCCCGATCTTCGTTCTCGGCGGCTTCCTGAAGCGGCTTGGACTCGCCTTCCAGGCCTCTGAGTCGGTCACGTGCCGCTTGCAGGGTCCGTTCGGCATCGGCCAATTCCGCCCGGGCCGCCTTGCATTGATCCTCGAGATCGGCCAACGCGGCGCGGGCGTTCGTCGCCTCGTCCGTGGCCTCCTGCCGAATAGCCTGCAAGGCGTTCTCGACCTGCGCCATCGAAGCCTCGACAGCCTCGGCGTTGCTCTTGGCGCCGACAAGTTGACGGGGCCAGTCGGCGGAATCGGACTCCCCCCCGATTCGTGCCCGCAAAGGCTTGAGCTCCGCATTCTTCAGGGCGACTTGGCCTTCGTCCCGGAGCGCCTCGTCCCGCCATTGGTCGCGCCGTTCCGTCGTCTGCCGGATCTCCTCGTTGAGTTCCTCGATGCGCGCCACGACGGCGGATTCGGTTGTCGTTTCGATCTCGGCCTTCCGATTGTCGATGCACTCGGCTAGGGACTCGCCTTCCTGGAGGAACGCCCTGACCGCAGAGGTCCGTGTCTCGGTCTCGGCGTCGGCCTCGATGACCTGCTGCTCGAGCGAGTCCATGCCCTCCGTGCGGACCCGCGCTTCGCTTGCCTTCGTCTCCAGCCCGGCGGCGTCGGCGAGCAGCTTGTCGACGCGCTGCCTGAGTACCGCCAGATCCTCGACCGACTTGCAGCCGGTGCGGGCAAACGCAGTGCGCTTCGGCACTCTCGGCCTCGCGAATCAGCGCCCGTCCCCCGCCGCGAACGTGGATGCTGCCGACCTCGGGGACGGTGAGGCGCAGTTCGCGTTCGGCTTCGAACTCGGCGGTTTCGCCTGCGCCGATTGTCCGAGCGCGCGGCTCGCCGTCGGTCTGGACGTCCGCGTGCTGGGCCTCGGCCAGGGCGACTTGCACGACGATGCCGACCGAGAGTTTCTCCTTGGCGATTCGAAGGTTGGTTTGCAGCGTTCGCAGGCGTTCGATCTCCGCGTCATCCGGCGCATCGAACCTCGAAGCCTCGGCGCGGCGCTCCTGGGCGCGTTGCTCGAGCTGCTCCGCCTCGGTGACATGTTGCCGCGTTTCGTCGAGCGCTGTCCGGCGCCGTAAGGCCTCGGTTCGGGCGGCCAGATAGCGGATCACGCACCGGCTGAAGTCGAGATCCCGCAGTTCGCCCTGTTGCCGGGCGATGGCGGCGTCCGCCTCATCGAGCCGGTCGCGTGTCCGCGTGAGTTCCGTGTCGCGCTTGGTGATTTGGTCGTTCAGCGCGATGGCGCTGGTGAGTGCATCGACGAGGTCGCGGTAGCGGTTCTGGTCCGCGGTCAGTTTCACCCGCCTGGTTTCGAGTTCCTGCTCGCGCAGGCGCCGGCCCTGTTCGGCGCTGCCGCTCTCGAGCTCGCGCACCCGCGCCTCGGCTTCCTCACGTCGGACATCGAGGTCGTTCCGTACCGAATCGTGCTCGTCGCGTTCCTCTTCGAGGCGGCGCACTTCCTCGGTCGCCGTGGCGATGGCGGTCTGGTTGTCGCCTACGCGTCTGA
>JAGWBN010000250.1 GCA_021295875.1 Pseudomonadales bacterium | reverse complement strand
CGAAGAAGGCATGCAGCAGGGCATCGAGCAGGGCATGTACCGGGGCCGCGTGGAGGGGGAGCGGGCGTTGCTGCGGCGGCAACTGCGGCGGCGATTCGGCCCCCTGTCGCCCGAAACCGTCGAACGTGTGGATCAAGCGTCGGCGCGCGATCTCGAGGCCTGGGCCGAGAACGTGCTCGACGCCGGCGCGCTCGACGAGGTGTTCGATCCGAACCACCAACGAGGATCCGCCTAAGACCGACGAGACCGATCGGATCGACGAGACCGATGCCGGTCCGCTCAATTGCCCTCCGTCGCCCCGACCGACATCACACGCAGCCAGAACGCCATCATGTCGTCGTGGAACAGCGCCGCCTGGTCGTCCTCGGTGCCGATGTGCGCTCCGCGCCGCCCGTAGCCCGCCTTCAGGCCGTAGATCATCGCCTCCCGTTCGCCGAGTTCCGGGTCGGCGAGGCCCGTGGCCGGGTGGATCGGCGCGCCGTCGTCGCGCAGGTAGATGGTTGGCGCTCCGGGCGCCACGGCGGCGTCTTCGATGAGCTCGACGGGCGTGTCGCGATCGAAGCTGTGGTGAGCCCCCGGGAACAGTCGAAAGCTGGCGTCGCAGCCGCAGAGCCTCATGGCGTGCATGTAGGCCTGCACCTGCTGCGGCAGACACCACTCGTCGCGGTCGCCGATGACCGAGCGGACGATGGTATCCCCCACGGCGGGACGCTCGAACTGCTGCCCGCACCAGGGGTAGGCGGCGTACACGCCACGTAGGGAGACGCCGCCGCTATCGATCAGTCTCGCCATGCAGGCTGCCGACAGCACCGCCGAGCCGCCGCGGCTGTGTCCCTGGGCGCCGATGCGCGATGCGTCGATGTCGCCCCGGTCGCGCAGCAGCGTGGCGGTCGCGAGGACATCCCAGGCGCTGGCGGCAAACGAATACTGCGCCTGGTCGGCCACCGTGGACGTCACGCCGCGACCGCCGAACGGGTCGACGACGCAGGCAGCGATGCCGACGCCGGTCAGCAGCTCCGCCTTGAAGACATGCGAGGGGGCCACCCCCAGGCTGCCGGGAACCACGATCACCACGGGCCACGGGCCGGATCCCGGCGGTGTGAACACGCAGCCTCGAATCGCCGCAGCTTGCCTGTCCGTCGGCGCGGAAATCGCCTGGTGGAAGCCGGAGGGATTCGCGGTCGGCACCGTGACGGGTTCACCGCGGATGCCGTTGTCCAGCACCACTTCCTGCTCGCCAAAAGTCATGGGTCTATTCGGTTGAAGATCGGTTGAAGCGTTACGCGACCCTAACACCTCGGTTCGTGGTTCAATTAGCGGTTCGTTCCATCGTCGCGAGGACCATCATGCCCATCAATCCAGACGCCGTCGGCGAGACCGGCGGTCCGGTGTCCCGGTCCTGGACTTCGAAGGACGCCCTGCTGTACGCCGTCGGCATCGGCGCCGGCACCGATGAACTGGCGTTCACCACCGAGAACACCCACGACATCGCCCAGCGCGTGTTTCCGACCTTCGCCGTGATAATCGGCGGCGGCGGCACGCCCATGGGCAAGGTGGGCAGTTTCAATCCCGCCCTCATGGTGCATGGCGAGCAGGGCATCGAACTGTTGGACGAGATTCCGCCGGACGGCGAGGTCGAGAGCCGGGGCCGCATCGCCGGCATCTGGGACAAGGGTAGCGCCGCGGTGCTGGAGTTCGAGTCCGAGTCGGTGGACAAGGCGACCGGCAAACCGCTGCTGAAGACCCGCTCCATGCTGTTCTGCCGGGGCGAAGGCGGCTGGGGCGGCGACCGCGGCCCATCGGCGGGCGTGCAGTATCCGGACAACGAGCCGAGCCACCAGGTCACGTACAAGACCCGCGGGGATCAGGCGCTCACCTACCGGTTGTCGGGCTCCGGCGTTCGCGGCCCGGGGCGGCTTCGAGAAGCCGATCCTGCACGGCCTGTGCACCTACGGCTTCACTGGCCGGGCGCTGCTGCACAGCCTGTGCGGCGGCGATCCATCACGGTTCCGGTCGATGAACGCGAGATTCTCGAAACCCGTCATCCCCGGCGACACGCTGACCGTGTCGATGTGGACGGACGGCAACCGGGCGCTGTTCCGCACGACCAACCAGGACGGCGCGGTGGTCATCGACCAAGGCGTGTGCACGTTCCATTGAATAACGGCCAACGCCGAGAGGCACTGTGGTGAGCTATGATCCGCACCGCAATCGGATTCGGAGCCGGCCCGTGACGTTGAACTCCCATCAGAAAACGCTCCTC
>JAGWBN010000047.1 GCA_021295875.1 Pseudomonadales bacterium | reverse complement strand
GGCGCGGCCCTTGTTCAGGGTCTCCTTCCATTCGAGACGGGAGACGCTGTCGGCGACGATGCCGCCACCGGCCTGGATGTACAGCCGACCGTCCTTGAGGATCGCCGTGCGGATGGCGATGGCGGTGTCCATGTTGCCGTTCCAGGCGATGTAGCCCACGGCACCGCCGTAGATGCCCCGTTTGACGGGCTCGAATTCGTCGATGATCTCCATGGCGCGGATCTTCGGCGCGCCGGACAACGTTCCGACCGGCAGCGTGGCGCGGAGCACGTCCACGGCGGTCTTTCCCTCGGCGAGATCGCCGACCACGTTGGAAGACAGGTGCATGACGTGGGAGTAGCGCTCGACGACGAATTCCTCGGTGACCTTGACGCTGCCGATCTCCGACACGCGGCCGACGTCGTTGCGCCCGAGGTCGATCAGCATGAGGTGCTCGGCGAGTTCCTTGGGATCGTTGACCAGTTCCTCCTCCATGGCGAGATCCTCCGCCTCCGTGCGGCCCCGGCGTCGGGTGCCGGCCAGCGGGCGGTTGACGACGGCGCCGTCCTCGACGCGGGCGAGTATCTCCGGCGAGGAACTCACGATGTGGAAGCCGTCGAGGTTCATGAAGTACATGTAGGGTGACGGGTTGAGGCTGCGCAGCGCCCGGTAGAGGTCGATCGGTGGGCTGACGAACGGGATAGACATGCGCTGCGAGAGCACCACCTGCATGACGTCGCCGGCGCGGATGTAGTCGCGGATGCGCTCCACGGCGGCCTGGTAGTTCGCGCGGCCGAAAGCGGAATCGAAGTCCTCCTCCTCGACGGGTTCGTTGGCACTCGCGAGCCGCAGTCGCGGGGTTTCGGTCGCGAGTCTGGCCGCCCGTGCCTCGAGGCGCGCCTTGGCCTCGGCGAAGGCGTTGGGCTGGGTCGGATCGGTGAGCGAGACGAGCTTCACGCGGCTCGACATGTTGTCGAACACCAGCACGTCGGTGGACACCATCAACAGGATGTCCGGCGTGTCGAGGTCGTCCGGCGGCGCCGAATGCCTCAAGCGCTTCTCCACCGTGCGCACCGTGTCGTAGCCGAAGTAGCCCACCAGGCCACCGAGAAAGCGGGGCATGTCCGGCAGATCGGGGACGTTGTAGCGGCGACCGAACGCCTCGATCGCGGCGAGCGGGTCGTCGGTTTCGATCTTCTCGACGACTTGCCCCGACGCCTCGACGGTCAGGATGTCTCCCTGGACCCGAATCACGGTTTGCGACGGCAGGCCGATCATGGAATAGCGGCCCCACTTCTCGCCGCCCTGGGCGGCGGACTCCAGCAGGTACGAATACGGTCCGTCGGCGAGCTTCAGGTAGGCGGAGAGCGGCGTCTCGAGATCGGCGAGGATCTCGTGCACGACCGGAATGTGGGTATAGCCGCGGCTTGCGAGGGCGTCGTAGGCTTCTTGGTTCATGGGGCACCTTGGGTGAGCGGTCGGCGTGGGTGATCCGGTTCCGGATCGGCGATGCCGTCACCAACGGGTGTGGAAGTGCCCCAGTGATTTCATGACGACTAACCTAAACGAGCGCGGATAGCGAATCAATCACGCGGTCGGCCCCCAGTCCCTCCGGATCCCGACCGTGGTTGTAGCCGTGGCGGTAGAGGACGACGTCGCATCCGACCGCCCGGGCGCACAGCACGTCGGTCTCGGAGTCGCCGACGAAGAGTGCCCCGGCGGGTCGCACGCCGAGTTGCTCGCAGGCGTGATACGCGGGGTCCGGAGCGGGCTTGAACCGCACCGTGGTGCCGCGTCCCACCACGACGCCGAAGAACCGCGCCAGGTCGAGGGCGTCGAGCAGCCTGTTGGAGAGGTCAGTCGGCTTGTTGGTGACCACGCCGAGCGGTACGCGCCGCGCCAGTACGTCGAGGGTCTCGACCACACCGTCGTAGGGCAGCGAATGGTCGGCGATGTGCTCCCGGTAATGGTCGACCAGTACGGCTTGGTTGGCGTCCAGGTCCGCCTCGGTGACACGTTGGTCGTGATGCCGGAACGCCGCCTCCAGCAAGGTGCGTACGCCGTGGCCCACCCAGTGGCGGGTCAGGCCCTCGCCCACGGGGTCCATACCGACTATCGCAAGGGTGTGGTTCAGCGCCCGCGACAGGTCCGGCGCGGTGTCGACCAGCGTGCCGTCGAGATCGAACAGGTAGGCGTCGTAATTCACCCGGCCGGAGCCGCCAGCTCGTCGCGCATGCACCGGATCACCTGCCGGTAGTCGTCCACCCGGCCGCGGCCGGAGTCCGGCACGCCGAAGATCGCCGATCCGGCGACGAAGGTGTCGGCGCCCGCGGCACCGGCCTCGGCGATGTTGTCGACCTTGATGCCGCCGTCGATCTCGAGCCGGATCGCCGATCCGCTGGCGTCGATGAGCGCACGCGCCGAGCGCACCTTGTCCAGAGCCGACGGTATGAACGCCTGGCCGCCGAAACCCGGATTGACCGACATGACGAGAACCAGATCGACGGCGTCGATCAGCGGTTCGAGCAAGGCGATGGGCGTTCCGGGATTGAACACGAGACCCGCCTTGGCGCCTTTCTCGCGGATGAGCCCGAGGGACCTGTGGGGATGTTCGCTGGCCTCGGGGTGGAACGAGACGATGTCGGCGCCGGCGTCGATGAAGTCGCCGATCAACCGGTCCACCGGCTTGACCATGAGATGCACGTCCACCGTCGCCTCGACGCCGTGCCGGCGCAGCGACTCGAGTACCAGCGGCCCGACGCTCAGGTTCGGCACGTAGTGGTTGTCCATGACGTCGAAGTGGATGAGGTCCGCGCCGGCGGCCACCACGTCGTCGACCTCCTGGCCGAGCCTGGCGAAGTCGGCGGCCAGGATGGAGGGTGCGATCCAGGGTTCCACGTCAAGTCGTCGCGTTCTTGGGAGCGCGCATTCTACTTGGCTGCGGGCGGATCCGGCACATGGCCGTCGGCGCGGCGCCGGGCCTCCTTGAGCTGGTCGTGGCTGCCGATGTCGATCCACGCGCCCGCGAAGATCTCGCCGCCGAGGGTGCCCTCGGCCGCTGCGGGGAAGAGCAGGTCGGTCAGCGGAAACGGGCCCTCGGGGGATCCGCCGAACAACGCGGGATGCAGCACCGCGATGCCGCAGTAGGTCAGGTCGTCCGACGGGCCACGTCGGACCCTCAACGGGTCTGTGACGGGCTCGACATGGAAGTCCGCCTTGTCCTTGTGCTTCGGCGTCGGCGTCAGCACCAGGTGGGCGCTCCCGGTGTCGATGCGAAGCAACCGCCCGAACCGGTAGTTGGTCCAGACGTCGCCGTTGACGATCACGAACGGACCGGGACCGAGGTGGGGCAGGGCGTTGCGGATGCCACCACCGGTGTCGAGGAGTTCGGGCTCCCGGCTGTAGCGAATGCGCACGCCAAGGTCGTCGCCGTTGCCGAGTCGCCGCTCGATCTGCTCGCCCAGGTGATGCAGGTTGACCACGACTTCGCGGATGCCCGCGCGGCGCAGCCAGCGTACCTGGTGAACGATCAACGGCTCTCCCCCGACGACCAGCATGGGTTTCGGCACCCGCTCGGTCAGCGGCCGCAGGCGTTCACCCCGTCCCGCCGCAAGGATCATCGCCTTCATGCCTGTCCCAGCCTCGTCGCGGCGCGAGGCACGGCGACGGCGTCGAGCCAGGCGGCCAGCTCCCGCGTCTGTGAATGGTCGTGCGCCAACCGGGCAATCCGCTTCAGAACGGGCAGGATGTCGCCAAGATGGCTGTCGCGGCCGCGTTGGAGGTAGAGCCGAGCGAAGATTCCGACTGCCTTGAGCTGGCGCTGCATCGCCACCAGGTCGAAGGCGCGGTCGAAGGTCTCCCGGGAGCAGTCGAGGCCCGCGAGGTCGAAGAAACGGTCGCGCCAGCGGGCGACGGTGGCCTCGTCGAACTCCACGTAGCAGTCCCGCAACAGCGAGGCGATGTCGTAGCAGGCGGGACCCCTCAGGGCGTCCTGGAAGTCGACGATGCCGACACCGCCGTCGTCGCGCCAGATGAGGTTGCGGCAGTGATAGTCCCGGTGCACGGTGCACTGCGGGACACTCTGGGTTGCCTCGATCAGGGTCTCCGCAACCCCGGTGAACGTGTCCGGGATCTCAAGGTCCAGAAAACGACCCAGGAGCCACTCGGTGAATGTGTCGAGTTCGTCGGCGAAGCGTCCGATGGTATAGGGCGGTATGTCGTCCGAAACCACCGTCTGCAGCTTCACTAGAGTCGAGACCGCCGCGCCCAGCGGGGCGTCGATCTCTCCGTCCGCGTAGGCGGCGGCGAAATCCCGCTCGCCGAGGTCCTCCAGCAGCAGGAAGCCGCGTTCGAGGTCGGCCGCATGGACTTCCGGGGTGGCGAGTCCATGCCGCCGGAACAGGGCCGTAAGCCGGGTGAAGCGCGGGTTATCCTCCGTAGCCGGCGGCGAGTGCATGACGACGAAGGTGGACGCGTTGGTGAACACGCGGAAGAAGTGGCGCGTGCTGGCCTCCGCCGGCAGGCGGGCCAGTTCGACCCTCGTGCCGAGGGCGCGCTCGGTCCAGGCCTCGAGTTCGTCGGCGTCTCGGGTCAAGGGAGTTCTCGCTAACGGCAAGACGTTAACAGATGCATCGGTCGCCGCGCTCTGCCTTGCGGCCGGTTTCCTGTTCCAGCCTGCGGGGGCCGGCGAACTGGCCGAGTCCCTGTGGCACCCGGACGCCGAGTCGCCATTCGCCAATCCGGTCTGCTTGGGCGCCTATGTCGAGCCGCCGTGGGCGATGCCGCGCGCCACGGACAACGCCGCGCAGCCGATCGAGGTGGACGCCGAGTCGGTCACGTCGTCGGACGAGCGTTCGGCGGCCACCGGAGGCGTGGTGGTTCGCCAAGGCAACCGGCGGCTGGCGGCGCAGACGATTGCCTTGGACCGCACGAACTCCTTCGCCCGTGCCGATGGCGGCGTGCGCTTCTCGGAACCCGGCGTGCAGGTGTCGGGGTCAGCCGCCGGCGTGGATCTCGCGGATGGACACGTGCGGATCGCCGACGCGGAGTTCGTCCTCACCGACATCGACCTGCGCGGCAACGCCGAGCACATGGACCGCCGCGGGCACACCCTGGACCTCGAGGCCGCAATGCTCACCCGGTGTCCGCCGAACAGCCGCGCGTGGCGCGTGCGCGCCCGTTCGGTCCACGTCGACCGGGACTTCGCCACGGCCCGGGGTGCCCGTCTTGTCCTTGGCGGCGTTCCCGTGCTCTACACACCCTATCTGCGCTTCCCGGTCACCGAGCGGCGTACCAGCGGCTTTCTGTTTCCCGGCATCGGCTACGACGGCGAGGCCGGGGTCGACCTGTCGTTGCCCTACTACCTCAACCTGGCGCCGAACTACGATGCGACCGTGTCGCCCCGAATGATCGGCAAGCGCGGTGCGGGTATCGAAGGCGAATTCAGGCACCTGAGCGCAGGGTTCCAGACCACCCTGGGCGGCGCGTTCCTGTCCGGTGACCGCCGTTACGACGGACGGACGGCGCGCCGCGATGCGAGCCCCGACGACGATTTCACTCCCGCCGACCGATGGTCCGTGCAGATCGATTCCCGGGGGCGCGTCGGCCGCCTGCGTACGCGCGTCGACTACGCGGCGGTCAGCGACAACGACTACCTCGCGGATCTCGGCGGCGGCTACGCTTCGCTGCGCCGGGTTTCCCTGGAACGACGCGCTGAACTCCGCTACGACCGAGGCGGCCTGGCGGCGGGCTTGCTGGCCCAGGGATTCCAACGCCTGGAGCCGGGTCGGGAACCCTATCGGCGCCTGCCGGAGGCGAGCGTCGGCTACGTCGGCGCCCTGGGTTCGCTGTCGTGGTCGATGAGCACGTCGTGGACCTCGTTCGAGGGGGGCGACGCAGGAGCCCGGCCCGCCGTCACCGGTACCCGCCTGCACCTCGAGCCGCGCATGCGCCTTGCCTTCCGGCGCACCTGGGGATTCCTGAACCTGACCGGTGGTGTGCGCCAAACCGCCTACGACCTCCAGCACACGCCGGTCGAGGTCGACACGACGCCGGAGCGCAGCGTTCGCCTCGGCGTGGTGGACACCGGGGTATTCCTGGAGAGGCCGCTGTCGCGCCCGGGTTGGGTTCAGACCCTGGAACCGAGGCTCTACTACCTTCGCCAGTCCCATGCCGAGCAGCACGACCTGCCGAGTTTCGATACCGCACGGCTGACGTCTTCCTACCGGCAACTGTTCCGCGACAACCGTTTCGCCGGCGTCGACCGCATCGGCGATGCCAACCGCGTCTCCGTGGGTGTCGAGTCGCGGCTGTTGAGCGACCGCGGCGCGGAGATTCTGTCGATGCGTGTGGGCGGGGTCGCCCATCTCGACCCGCGCCGGGTGTCGCTGGAGGGTGTCCAACCGAGCGACGCCGATGTCGTTGGCGAACTGCGTGCCTCCCGAGGACGGTTCAGCGTGCTGTCGAACGTGGCTTGGGACACCGGCGGGGGAAAGCCGGAGGAGCTCGGACTCGCCTTGGCCTACCGGGCGGACGGCGGCAGGATCGTGAACGTCGGCTACCGGCGACGGCATCCCGACATCGACCAGACCGATGTCTCGGTTCTCTGGCCGCTCCCCGGGACCTCTCCGGGGTGGAGCGCATTCGCGCGATGGAACCATGACTGGCGGGAAGGTCTAACCATTGAAGGGTTTGCCGGCTTCGCCTACGCCAACTGCTGTATCGACATCAAACTGCTCTGGCACCGGACCGTGGATGTGCCCCGCAACCTGCAGGGGTCGGACTCGCGGCTGGACAGCGGCGTTCTGGTTCAGGTCGCGTTCCGTGGTTTCGCGGGTCTGGGCCGAAGGGTTGATTCTCGGCTGGTTCGTGGCATAAAGGGATACCGGCCGGGAAGTCCTTAGCCGAGTACCCGACCTGTGGGAAAATAGGAAGATCATGCCGAATTTCACCTCTCTACGCGCCCTACGCGCCCTGCGCGCCGTGACACTCGCGGCCATATTGGGCGTTTCGTCAACCGCTTCGGCGGTGGAAACGGTCGAACGAATCGTCGCCATCGTCGACGACGACATCGTCCTGGCGACCGAAGTGGGTTCGCGTTTTGACGACGTGATCCAGCGCCTGGCGGCCCAGGGGCAGAGCGAGGTTCCCCACGACATCGTCTGGAAGCAGATCCTGGAGACGCTTATCCAGGAGCGCATCCAGATCCAGGAGGCGATGCGCCGGGACATCGACGTGGACGACGAGACGCTGACGGCCAGGGTGGCTGAGTACGCCGCCCAGGCGGGCATGTCGCTTGATGAGTTCATCGCCCAGTTCGAAGCGTCCGGGGAGTCCTACCCGGCCCTGCGCGACGAGATTCGCCAGCAGATGATGATCGAACGCGTGCAGCGCAACGCGGTAAACCGCCGGGTGTACGTCACCCAGCAGGACATCGACGAACTGCTCGCTTCGCCGTTCTTCCAGGAACTGATCTCCGACGAGTTCCGCCTCGGCCACATCCTGCTGCAGGTCGAGCCGGGTGCGCCTGCCGAGGACCTGGAGGCTGCCTGGGCCACGGCCGACGACATCATCCGCGAACTGGGCGAGGGTGCGGACTTCGCGGCACTGGCCCTGAAGCACTCGGCCGCGCCGACATCCACCGAGGGCGGTGATCTTGGTTGGCGCAAGCCCGGTCGGATTCCGGGCATCTTCGCCGAGGTGGCGGTGGCGCTGGAGATCGGTGAGACCGCCGAACCCCTGCAGAACGCCTCCGGCATCCACATCGTCAAGCTGATCGACAAGCGCGGCGCATCCCAGCAGCGCGCCGAGCAGACCCAGGTGCGGCACATTCTGCTGACGCCGTCGGCGATCCGCTCCGACGAGGAGACCCGCGCCGCGATGGAGGAGCTTCGTGCGCGCCTCGTCGACGGTGAGGACTTCGCGGAACTCGCCAAGGAGCATTCGGAGGATCCGGGCACCGCGCTTGCGGGTGGCGATCTGGGCTGGACTTCCGGGGACATGCTGGACCCGGACTTCGTCTCGGCGATGAACGCCACCGCCGTGGACGAGATTTCGCCGCCTTTCCGTTCCTCGTTCGGCTGGCACATTCTCGAGGTGCAGGGCCGACGACAGCAGGATGTCAGCGATGAGACGCGGCGCGAATATGCGTTTCGCATTCTCCACCAACGCCGTTTCGAGCAGCGTCTCGACGAGTGGTTGAACGAGGTCCGCGACGATGCGTTCGTCGAGGAGCGCATGGACTACGAAGAGTTCGCGCGGTGGGCTAGGCGCGCCGGGGTCGGGGACGGTCCTGGTTCGTAGACGCTTCGGTCAGCACTTCCTCACCGACGAGGCGGTCGTCGAGCGCATCTTCGCGACGCTCCGCCTGAATGCCGCCGACCACGTCCTGGAGATCGGCCCGGGTACCGGTGTCCTCACCGCCCGCCTCGCCCGTGAGGCGGGGTCGGTCGCTGCGGTCGAAGTCGACAGGGATCTGGCTGCCACGCTTCGCGCACGCGACTTCGGTCGGCACGGTGCAGCCCTCGACATCGTTTCGGGGGACGCCCTCAAGGTGGACTTGGCGAGCCTGTTGGCAAGGGGCGACGGTCGGCAGCGTCGCGTCGTCGGCAATCTGCCGTACAACATCGCAACACCTCTGCTCGAACGCCTGTTCAGGGTCGATGCCGGGATTGCGGACATGCATTTCATGCTGCAGGCGGAGGTCGCGCACCGACTGACCGCGTCGCCGGGCTCGAAGGCGTACGGAAGGCTGTCCGTGGCCGCGCAGTGGTGGTGTCGGATCGACATCCTGTTCGAGGTCGAAGCGGAGAGTTTCTCGCCCTCACCGAAGGTGGACTCCGCCTTCGTCCGCCTGGTCCCCCGGGCACAGGGAGATCGGCTCCCGTGCGATCCCGACAACCTCGGCCGGGTGCTGCGCATCGCCTTCTCGGGCCGCCGAAAAACCCTCGCCAATGCCTTAGAATCGCTCGCCGTTGACTGGCGCGCGCTGGAAATCGACCCGGGCGACAGGGCGGAGAACCTGACCGTGGAGGACTTCGTCGCCATCGCCAGTGGATACCGAATCGACGACCCCGTCGCTCCCGAAAGGGCCCACGGTCGTCGTCGGCGGCAGTCCCGGAGGAAGGCCCAGCTAAGGAAGGGGGAACAGTGAGAGGTTTCGAAGTCAGCGTCGAGCCGCGCTACATCCCGGCGGAATCCGACCCGGCGGCACCGCGCTACGTGTTCGCCTACACGATCACCATCGCCAACCGCGGCACCGAGGCCGCGCAACTGGTGAATCGCTACTGGCTGATCACCAACGGCGACGGCAACCAGCAGGAAGTCCGCGGGCCCGGGGTGGTCGGAGAGCAACCGCTGATAGAACCCGGCAAGGCGTTCCGCTACACCAGCGCCTGCGTGCTGGAAACCGCGGTCGGCTCGATGCAGGGCCACTACGAGTTCAGAGGCGCGGACGGGGAGTCCTTCGAGGTGCCGATAAATACTTTCTCGCTCGCCGTACCAGGCGCGGTTCACTAGCGCGATGTCGCCGGCCCCGGGATCGACCTACGTCGTCGGTGACATCCAGGGGTGCTTCAGGAGTCTCGAGAGGCTCCTGGAGGTGGCGGGCTTCGGCGACGACGATGTTCTCCTGTGTGTCGGCGATCTGGTCAACCGCGGTCCGGAGTCGCTGGCCACGTTGCGCTTCGCGTATCGATTGGGGGCGAAGTTCGACTGCGTCCTCGGCAACCACGACCTGCACTTTCTCGCCATGGTCTACGGCGGCCAGCCGCACCGGGCAACGGACACCATGGAAGCGCTCCTGGCCGCGCCGGACCGCGATGAACTGGCCGAGTGGCTGCGCCACCGGCCGCTTCTGATCGACAGCGAGGACCACGTCCTCGTGCATGCCGGCATCCCACACATCTGGGATCTCGACACCGCCCGGACGAACGCGCGCGACGTGGAGGCCGTCCTCAAGGGTTCGCAACACGGGGCGTTCTTTCGCGCCATGTACGGCAACGAGCCCGCGTTGTGGGACGCGGGACTCGTCGGCATGGACCGCCATCGGGCCATCGTCAACTACCTGACCCGGATGCGTCTGGTGGACGCCGCGGGACGCCTGGATTTCGCCCACAAGGGAACACCGGAGGACCGGCCGGCGGGTTTCGAACCCTGGTTCGACTATCCGTCGAAGGTCGGCAAGACGCTGTACTTCGGGCACTGGGCCGCGCTGGACGGCGCGACGGACCAGGCGTGCATCATCGGCCTCGACACCGGCTGCGTCTGGGGCCGGACGTTGACCGCCGTGCGTCTCGAGGACGGCCGCGTGTTCTCCATCCCCGCCGCGGAGGAGGCGGGCGCGGGGATGCGGAGCGCGACGGGGCCCGCGTGAATATCTATCTCGTCGGCGGCGCGGTCCGCGACGAGCTGCTCGGACGCTCCGTTGCAGAGCGCGATTGGGTGGTGGTCGGCGCAACCTCGGACGAGCTGCTGCAGCGAGGTTTCCGCCAGGTGGGTCGGGACTTCCCGGTATTCCTGCACCCCCGAACGGGCGAGGAATACGCACTGGCGCGCACGGAACGCCGAACCGGCCCGGGACATGCCGATTTCGTCTGCGACGCCGACCCGGGTGTCACCCTGGAACAGGACCTGTCCCGCCGCGACCTGACGATCAACGCCATGGCGCGCGCCGCCGACGGCACATTGGTCGACCCCTACGGCGGCCAGCGGGATCTCGACGCCCGGGTACTGCGTCACGTCTCGCCCGCCTTCGCGGAAGACCCGTTGCGCGTCTTCCGGGTCGCGCGCTTCGCCGCCCAACTCCCGGACTTCACCGTCGGCGACGACACCCTTGCGCTGATGAGGTCCATGAGAGAAGAGCTTTCGGCGCTGTCCGGCGAACGGGTCTGGGCGGAGGTGTCGAAGGCGGCCTCGGCACCCGCGCCCGCTCGCTTCTTCGAGACGGTACATGCCATCGGAGAGACCCACTGGTTCGCCGGACTCGACCTGCCGAAGACGATCGAATTGTTCCTGCGGCACGAATTCGACAGCGCCTCGACCGCCCTGACGGCCCTCGGCTGGTCCAATTCGGCCACCGCCTTGGACCACT
>JAGWBN010000046.1 GCA_021295875.1 Pseudomonadales bacterium | reverse complement strand
CTCGCCGGTCTTTTGGCCCCGTGCGCGCGCTAAAGCGCGTAGGCGCACGTGCGACCTCGACCGTAGGCCCGCTATGCTTTCCTTGTTCGAGGGGCAGGCCCCTCGCGCTCCCCGGCTGAGGGCTCTCGGTCGCGAGCGCGTGCTCCAAGGAGCACGTTCGCACGGGGCCAAAATCCTCGAACGCGCCCGCAAGGGCGCGCATTGTCGCGGCCCGTGGTGAGAAATGCGGGCTAGTCATTCGGCGGCGTCCAAGTCGATGGGTGTGAACGAGCATCGTTCGAGTGCGCCACCGGGCGTGTTCCGGACGGCACTCCTCGGGACCTGCGCAGCTCTGCTGGTGGCACCCGCCTGGGCCACGTCGGTCGCGAACTTCACGCTGACCGATCATTCAGGGACAGCTCACGAACTGTACGACTACGACGACGTCAAGGCCGTCGTGATCATGATCCAGGGCAACGGCTGTCCCATCGTCCGCAACGCGCTGATCGATCTCCGGGCGGTTCGGGAGCGGTTCCAAGGCGACCCTGTCCGGTTCCTGATGTTGAACTCGAACCTGCAGGACGACGCCGAGTCCATCCGCGACGAAGCCCAGGAGTGGAACATCGATCTGCCCATCCTGGTCGACGACACCCAGGAGGTGGGCGAGTCCCTGGAGCTGACCCGTACGGCCGAGATGCTCGTCATCGACACCCGATCATGGCGCATCGCCTACCGGGGTCCCATCAACGACAGGCTTGTCTACGAACGTCAGCGCGCCAAGGCCGATCATCACTACGTCGTCGATGCCGTCCAGGCGGTCCTGGCG
The DNA here is from genome assembly GCA_021295875.1 of Pseudomonadales bacterium. Taxonomy (GTDB): domain Bacteria; phylum Pseudomonadota; class Gammaproteobacteria; order Pseudomonadales; family Azotimanducaceae; genus VXYL01. Next base: position 18,847 of record JAGWBN010000046.1, on the reverse strand, counting down.
GGTGAGCGTCCCGCCGTCGAGTCTGTTGCCGCCATCGGCTGCCTGATCAACTTTTCCGGGCGGTCCGAGCCGGATCCGGCCGAGACGCATCATCACTAGCGACAGCACGCCCGCCACGGCGTGCGGCCGCCCGGACGGCCGATGAAGGCCAACGACGCACCGCCACTCCGGGACGTCGTGCTCCTTGGCGGAGGTCACGCCAACGTCCAAGTGCTGAAGCGGTTCGGAATGCGTCCCGAACCGGGTCTGCGCCTGACCATCGTCGCCCGCGAGCCCCACTCGCCGTACACCGGGATGCTCCCGGGCCATGTCGCCGGTGCCTATACCTGGGACGATATCCACATCGATCTTGCCCGGCTGGCGGCGTTCGCCAAAGCGCGCTTCATCGCGGCGGAAGCTACCGGGATCGACCCGGGTGAGCGCTGCGTCCTGTTTGCCGAGCGCCCACCGCTTCGCTACGACGTGCTGGCCATCAACACCGGCGGTGTGCCGGGCGAGCGCCACGCCTCCGATTTCGTCACCCCGGTCAAACCCATCGGCCGTTTCCTGCCCGTCTGGCAGGAGCTGACCGCGACGGGCGAACCGCCGAAACGCCTGGGAATCGTCGGCGGCGGACCCGGCGGCGTCGAACTGGCGCTGGCCATCGTGCACCGCCATCCGGGCACCCGCTGTACGATCGTGGACGGTGATGCCGACATCCTGGAGGCCCTGGCCCCACGGGCGCGCCGACGGCTGCTGCGCACGCTCCGCGAACGCGGCATCGCGCTGGTCACCGGTGCGCGCATCCTTCAAGCGCGGGACGGGGAGTTGATCGCCGAGGGCGGCACGTCCATTGCCGTGGACCACGCGCTGTGGGTGACGGGGGTCGAAGCGCCCCGATGGCTGGCGGACTCGGGGGTGGACACCGACGATCACGGTTTCGTCGCGGTCAACGACTACCTGCAGTCGACCTCGCATCCCGAGATCTTCGCCGCCGGGGACGTGGCGCATCTTGGCGGTCAGATCCGCCCCAAGTCCGGCGTGTACGCCGTTCGCCAAGGGCCGTTCCTCGCCGACAACGTGCGGCGCCAAGCCACGGGCCGTGAACTGCGCCGGTTCCGCGCCCAGCGCCATGCCATGGCCATCGTCGGCCTCGGCGTCGGAAAGGCGGTTGCCAGTCGCGGCGGCCTGCACGCGGCGGGCGCATGGGTTTGGTCCGTCAAACAGTGGATCGATCGACGCTTCATGCGGAAATTCAATGACTTGCCTGTCATGCAGGAGACACCACCTGAAGTAACGGAAGCGTTGCGGGGCGAGTTGCCGCCCGCCATGCGGTGCGGGGGATGCGGTGCGAAACTCGGCGCGGACAGCCTGAGGAAAGTACTCGACCGCCTCGACGTGCCAGGGTCACCGATGATCGTCCAGGGAATCGGCGACGACGCCGCGGTCGTTGAGGTGGCCGCCGGCAACATCGCCATGACCTGCGACGGCTTCCGGGCCATGATCGACGACCCCTACCGGTTCGGGCGGATCAGCGCCCACCATGCCATGAACGACCTCTACGCCATGGGTGCGAGGCCCCGATTCGCGCTCGCGATCGCCACCGTGCCGCTGATGGCGGAAGCCATGATGGAGGACGATCTCTTGCAGATGATGTCCGGTGCGCTCGACGTGTTCAAAGCCGTCGACGTGGATCTCGTCGGTGGGCACTCGGCCGAAGGCGGCGAACTCGGCCTCGCGTTCAGCATCACCGGAACGGTCCCGGATGCTGCTCTGGCCAAGGACGGACTGGCTGTCGGCCAGCGCCTCGTGCTGACGGGCGCCGTGGGCACCGGCACCGTACTCGCGGGCGCCATGCAGGGACGGACACGGGCGGCGCACCTGCTGGCCGCCATCGAGCAGATGGATTCGTCCAATGCCCACGCCGCCGACGTGCTGCGGGAACACGGCGCGACGGCCTGTACCGACGTGACCGGGTTCGGGCTCGTCGGGCACCTGTCCGAAATGACCCGCGCCTCGGGTATGGGGGCGCGCATCCAGGCGGAATCGGTTCCCGTGCTGCCCGGCGCCCTGGGGCTGATGGCCGCGGGGGTCGCCAGTTCGTTGCAGCCGAACAACGAGCTGGCCTTGGCGGACTACGTGGTTACAGGCGAAGCGCCGAATGCCCCCGTGGTGCGCCTGCTGGCCGATCCGCAGACGGCAGGGGGGCTGTTGGCCGGTGTTCCGCAAGCTGCCGCCGAGGACTGCGTCCGGCGATTGCGGGCGGGAGGCTACCCGACGGCAGCGATCATCGGCGAGGTGACACCTGGCGACATGGATATCATGGTCTAGACGCGTCGACCACGCGTCACGTTACTGGCTCGAGGAAGTAGCAGAGGCAGTCGCGACGTGCGGCTTCCTCCTCGCCGGTGTACATGGCGAGCATGGTCGGCCGCTTGAGCACGGCGAGGCCGTTGTTGGTGCCGAAGTACTCGGGCCCGAGATCCCGGTCGTCGGCGGCCGTGGCATGCAGGCTGCCGGATCGGGTGAGGGCGGTACCCGCCGGGGCCGTGCGGAAGTTGAACCGCTGCATGTCCGGGTCGAGCACGGTGCCGTCGGCGAGGGTGACCCGAGCAGCGGTCTCGTAGAGGGACAGCGACTCCGGCACCCGTGCGCCGTTGGGGGGCGCGTTGTCGGCGAGCAAGGCGGCGAGGAACCCGGTGGCCCGGGTGGTACTCGATGGATCTTCCGGCGTGCCGACCTCGATGGTCATGGCGGTGCAGAACTGCGCGAACCGACGGGTCTGGAATCCGTGCGGCTGGGTGGCCAGCAGGGCGCGGGTGGAGAACGCACCCGCAAACGCGAGGGTTTCGGGATCCAACCGGCTGATGACCGCGTAGGGCGGGTTCTCGCCGGTCGTGTTGTGGATATCCAACGCCATGCGGGGGTTCGCGGCCTTCACGTAGGTGGTGACCTCGGCTGCGACGGCGGCTTCGGCACTCTCGCCCTGTTCCCACACCCGGTTGAAGTCCGCGCGGCCCGGCAGAGCGCGGACGCCGTGCGCCGCCGCCTCCAGGTTCCCGAGGAACAGCAGCGTCGAAGCATCGGTGATTTCGGCGAACAGCGCGCGTACCGCATCCCAGCCCGAGACCTCGTTGCCGTGAAGCAGGACGGAGACGAACAACGGCGGTTGGTCCGGCTTGCGCAGGTCGAAGAGCGTCGGACCCCCCAACTGATCCGCGAGGGCGGTGGCCGGCAGGTCGGCGAGGACGGGCGGCAGGTCGCGCTCGACGGTCAACTCCATGGCACGACTAGACATCCCATTCGTGTACGGGTTCGCCGCTGTCCTGCGCGTCCACGTAGGCGCGGGTCAGCGCTGCCCAGTCGGTACCGTGCTTGGCCACCCACGCCCGTTGCCAGCGGGCACCGGTGCGGTCCCGCTCCACGCGTTTCTGTGTCGTGCCGATGTAGCGCTCGATTTCCGCAGGCGGGACGTCGAGTTTACCGAGGGCCTCGGCGGCCAGCGGCAGCAGTTCGTCCGCGAGTAGGTCGCGCGCCGAGCGTTCAACGCCGTGGATCCAGGTGAGCGTCGCATCCAGGCCGAACTTCGCGGCGGCGTAGAAGTTGCTCTTGGCGGTCTCGAAGCCGATCCGCGACTCGATGGGATCGTCGCGGTCCACCAGGCCGCGCACCATGCCGAGCCACGCGGCGGCGTTGGCGACGGAGTCGTGGATGGTGGGACCCGCCGGCACCACCCGGTGCTCGATGCGCAGGTGCGGCCGGCCGTCGAAGTCGAAGCCGAGCAGGGGGCGGTTCCAACGCCACACGGTGCCGTTCTGGAAGCGCACGTGGGCGTACTTGTGGGGCGGTTCGTCCGCCTGCACGAACGGCAGCAGGATGACGTGGTCGGTCTGGTTCTCGCGAAACAGCTCGACCAGCGACGTCTGCGCGTAGCCCGTGCCGAACGTGACCCGGGCCGGTGCTCGGGGGCCCGCCGACACGGCTTGCTCGAACAGCGGTATGCGCGTCTCTTCCCACAGCGAGCGGCCGAACAGGAAGGGCGAGTTCGCCGCCAGGGCAACCATCGGCGCGGATGCCACGATGGCGGCGTTGAAGTCCCGCACCGCGCGCTCGGGCTTGCACTGCAGGTGGATCTGGAACGACGTGGTCGCCGCCTCCAGCATCACGTCGTCGTGCATCATGTCGAGGCCGTCACCGGTGGTGATGCGGATGTGCAGCGGCGCGCCGTCGCGCAATGCCAACACCCGGTCGTTCAGTGCCTGGTAGCGCACCATGGCCGACATGTACTTCGAGTTCAGCAGGTCCGGGCGGATCGTTGGCAGGATGCCGATGGTCGCCAGCCGGCAGCCGAGGTCGGCGGCGCCTTGGCGACACATCTGCCAGGTCGCGGACAACTCGTCGTCGATCCGCGAGAAGACGTTGCCCGACAAGGCCGTCGGTGAACCGTTCAGTTCGACGTTGAACGCCGCGAGTTCGGGCACGACCAGCGGATTACCGACGTGTTCGATCAACTCCTGGTTTTGGGCATGGGGCTGACCGTCCTTGTCGACGATCCAGGCCTCGAGTTCGAAACCCACGATGTCGCCGCGGTGCGAGAGCGTGTCGTCGTGGAACAGTTCCGCCACCAGGTCCGTCTCGGCATCCAGCCGGCGTCGAAAGCGGCTGAAGTCTTCGGCGTTGAAGTGCCGCTGACGGATTTCGTCTCCCATGGCCGCCCATGAGAAACCAAAACCATGCCCGGTGACAAGCCGGTGGTAGCCGCTGGCGGCGAGGTCGTAGATAAGGGACGGGCAAGGTCCGAGTAACGGATGGAAACCCGAAGGGCCGAGACCCGCTCGTCGGGGCTGGTGCGAAGCACGACAGCCCCCGTCGCTAGGATCTGCAGGCCGATCTGCGCGGTTTGGCCGCCGTGCCATGGCCTGAGCGTGTAGAGGGCTGTCAGTAGCACATGATTTGTCCGCTCTTGTAGCACGTAAATTGTCCGCTTCGGAGGGGTCGGCAGGGAGGCGATGAAGCGGACGGAATGGCTGCAGGAGGCGAGGATGTTGAGGTTCGGGGACACGAAACGCATCCACGCCTTCGGCATAGCTCAACAGCTCCACGGCCGGGGCCGTTCCCCCGAAGGGGACATCTCTGAATTGGACAAAGGGGATATCTCTGAATTGCATTGACACGCGCATCCGAACCGTTGACGGTGGTGCTACCAAGTAGTACCGTGCTTCGAGGAGGTCCGCATGACGGTCAAGTCCTCAATCTCTCTCACCGACGAGCAGCACGCCTTCGCCAAGACGTTGGTCGAGGCTGGACGATACGCGAGCTTGAGCGCGGTCCTGCAGCGGGGCATTGACTTGCTGCAACAGCGAACGGATGCCGAGGAATTGGAAACCATGGCACTGCGGGAGTTGCTGTCGCGGCGCCGCAAGGGGGAATTCGTCAGCGGGGAACGGATGGACGAACGGCTGGTCGGGCTGATAGCCGACAAGCGCCGCGTCCATGGCTTTTGAGCTTGAGTTCTGCGCCGAGGCCGAACACGACTTCGGGTTGATCTTCGAGCATCTCCTGCAAAGTTACATGGCCTTCGGCGAGGGTTTGGAGAGCGCCCTGGACCACGCCGAGACGCGCGTCTTGGAGATCCGCGCCACTGCGGAACGCATCACGGCCGCACCTTGTCGGGGCGAACGCCACGACGACATCCTCCCCGGCTTGCGGCATCTGACTATTGGGCGGGGAATCTACTGGTTCGACATCGACGAGGAGAGGCAGGTGGTCCGAATCCTCGCGGTGTTCTTTGGCGGACAGGATCACGTCCGACACATGATTGGGCGGCTGCTCCAAACTTGACGGTCGGCGGGCCGGCAAGCACCCGCCGGATGCGGCGCCTTATCCGTTTCCTGGCTCAAAGGGTCTCAACTGCAAATGCCGCACCGTGGAAATCGAGACGCAGTCATCACACCTCAACGTGAGCAAGCCCTACGGACTCTCGAAGTGGCCTCCTGCCTGCAGCGCGTCGTATTCCCTGATCAAGGCGGGCGTCGCCACCATTCGCCAGGCGCGCTCCAGGATGTCCGGCATGGCGTCCCAGCGCACGGTCTCGAGGTTGATCAGGATCATCGGCCAGTCGGCATAGTGGTCGGTGATGTAGAAGGTCTCCGGCGCCGCCTGCAGTAGCATCTCGCGGTCCATGAAGTCGCACATGATGGCGAGCCCGCCTTCGGCTTCGGAGCGCAACCGCGCGAGGAGCTTGCGTTTCACCTTGATCGACGGCGTACCGTAGCTGCGGCTCTCCACAACGCCGGGTAATCGCCCGGCGAGGTCGACAACCCGAGCGAAGCGCTCGGCAAGCTGCTCGGACGGGGGAAACTTGATCGGTACCGGTTCTCGCGCCATGGCCAATCTCAGGGTTGCGTCGGGGATCCCACCTCCGATTCTCCCACGTCGGCGGGACTGCCGGGCGGTCCGCGCCGTGTGGACAGCCGGCGGCTCAGGACGTAGAACGCGGCGCCGCTGGCGAGGATGGCGACACCGGCAAGGCCCTCCATCGGTCGCTCCACCAGGAGGTAGGTCAACGTCCAGCCCATCAGGCCGAGAAAGGCCAGGGGCGGCAGGGGAAACAACGGCACCCGGTAGGGTCGTTCGAGTCCGGGTCGCCGCCAACGCAGGACGAACAGGCCGGCGACGGTGCACAGGGTGCTTGCCCCGAGGGTGAACCCGGCGAACACCAGGATGGACTCGAACGTCGCCGTGAGCACGAGGATCACCGCCAAGGCGGACTGCAACAGGATCGCGACGACGGGGACGCCGTGGGCGTTGGTGCGGGCGAGAAAGCGCAGGGCGTCGAAGTCTTGGCCGATGACCAACAGGACGCGGGGACCGGCCAGGGTCATGGCGCTGACCGTGGAGATCAACAGCAGCGCCAACACCACGCCCATGATCGCGGCGCCGGTCTCGCCGAAGATGAACTGCGCCGCCACGTAGCCGACCTCGAGCTTGCCGGCCAGGGCGTCAATGGGCGCCACGTGGAGAAACGTGTAGTTCAGCAGCAGGTAGAGCACCATGACGATCGCCGTGCCGGTCAGCAGGACGCGCGACAGGGTCTCCCGTGGGCGTTCCAGTTCGTCGATGACGTAGGTGGCGGCGTTCCAGCCCGCGTACGCGTAGTTGACGTAGATCAGTCCCACGGCGAACGCGCCGGATGCGATGAGGGCGCCGTCGCCGCTGGCGGGCAGAAACGTGATGTCCTGGACCGTGTCCGTCAGGGTCCATGCCAGCACGCAGAAAGCGGCGATGAGAATCACCTTCAGGTACGTGAATGCCCGTTGGGTGCCGCCGCTGGCACGGCGCGTGGAGGCGTGTACCGCCGCCAGCCCGATAATCAGGGCCGCCGCGAGCCATCGCGGCGAGAGGGCCGGCACCACCGATGCCAGGTACGTGCCGAAGGTGATCGCGGCGAGGGCCGTGGGTGCGGCGAAGCCGATGGTCGCCGAGATCCAGCCGGACACGAAGCCCACGCCCGGGTGGTAGATCTCCGAGAGAAAGTTGTACTCGCCACCCGACCTCGGCAGCGACGCGCCGAGTTCGGCGTACGACAGCGCGCCGCACAGGGCCGTGACGCCGCCGACGAACCACAGCAGCAGGATGACGAACCCGGATTGGATGTCGAGCAGTTGAAAGCCGAGGCTCGTGAACACGCCAGTGCCGATCATATTGGCGACCACGAGGGCCAGCGCAGTGCGCGTGCTAAAGAGCGGGGAGGTCAAGGCGATGAAATCCGTGTGGCGGCGTTGACGAGTGGGGACTCCACCGCGCCGAATGCTATCAGACCGACCTCTGAGGCCGCCGCGCCGGTACCCGGTGTTGTACCGCCGGTTGGCAGCGGGCATGCTGCGTCGAGAAACACCTTGGGTCATGTGCTGATGGACATCCATCGACTGTCGCTCTCCGACGTGACCCGCCGCGTCAAGAGTGGCGCGCTGAGCGCGGTGCGTGTGACGGAAGCCATGCTCGAACGCATCGCGCGCCTCGATCCCGACTACGGTGCCTACGTCGTGGTGCTGGCCGACCGGGCGTTGGAGCGCGCCCACGGACTCGATGCAGCGATGGCGCGTGGTGGTGCTCCCGGGTCGCTGCAGGGCGCTCCGATCGCCCTCAAGGATCTGCTCACTACCAAGGGCATCCCGACGACCTGCGGCACGACGGTACTGGCGGACTGGCGGCCGGAGGAGGACGCCACGGTGGTCGAGAGGCTGGAGGCGGCGGGCGCGATCGTACTCGGGAAGGTGAAGCTGACAGAGGGTGCCTACGGCGAGCATCACCCCTCGGTCGCTCCGCCGATCAACCCGTGGAAAGCGAATCGCTGGACCGGTGTGTCGTCGTCGGGCTCGGGAGTCGCGGTGGCGGCCGGCCTTGCCCACGGCGCAATCGGCACCGATACGGGAGGCAGCATCCGGTTTCCCTCCGCCGCCTGCGGCCTCGTGGGCATCAAGCCGACCTACGGCCGGGTCAGCCGCCACGGCGTCTTTCCCCTCGCCGAGTCGCTGGACCACGTCGGGCCGATGACGCGAACGGTGGAGGACGCCGCGCGCATGCTCGGCGTCATGGCGGGACACGATTTCCGGGATTCCACGTCGCTGGACGAACCGGTGCCGACCTATACGACGGCGTTGCTGCAGGGCCGCCTCGATGGCACGCGGATCGGCATCGATTGGTCCTACGTGACGGAAGACGTGGACGACTTGGTGGTGCAGACCGTGCGCGACGCGCTGGATGTCCTGACCGGTCTCGGCGCCGAGACGGTCGAGATCCGCATGCCCGACCACACCGTGCTGACCGACAACTGGGTGATCACCTGCGGGGTGGACTGTGCCCGCGCCCATGCGGCTACGTATCCCGCGCGCAAGGACGAGTACGGTCCGGCGCTGGCAAGTTTGATCGACACCGGCCTGGCCGCCCCGGCGGGCGCCTACGAACGGCTCGAGGAGGAGCGAGCACGATTCCGCGCCGGCTTCGACGACGTGCTCCACGACATCGACGCCATGATCGCGCCGTGCCTGCCGACTCCGATTACGGACGCCGAGCGTGCCCCGCCATCCGCAGCGGACGCGCCGAGGCAGCGCTTCATCCGCTTCACGGCGCCGTTCGACTACGCCGGCCACCCGTCGATCACGCTACCGCTCGACGTGGATGCCCACGGCCTGCCGCGGGCGTTTCAACTCATCGGCCGGCACCTCGGCGAGGCGGGCCTCGTCGGCATCGGTGGTGCCTTCGAGCGTGCTGCCGGGTTCGAGTACGCGACCCTCGCGTAGGAGCAGGCTATCGCGCCCGGAGGGCGCGCCCTCGCCCGTGTTCGCGTCGCGAACAGCTTGGGGCCGATCGACACGGGCGACCACAACGCGCCCGCCAGGTCGCGCGGCCGCCCCCACGGGATCGGAGTTAGCCGGGCCGGCGATCTACTGGGCCGCGTAGGCGCGCTCTTCCTTCTGCCTCGCCAGTTTCTTCTTGGCGATCGCGGCGCGCCATTCCTCCGGGCTCAGCTTGCGTTCCCTATAGCCCTTGCCGAGGTAGAAGCAGTTGAACCCACGGCGGATCGTTCCAGCGTGGTTGGGACCCGACCAGTGCACCGTGGTGGGCCGGAAGATGACGATGTCGCCCGGACTCATCTTCGCCTCGAAGCGATCAGGATGGTCGGACAGGTCGGTCGGCGTGTCGGCCCGCAGGTGGGCGAACTCCTCGCGACGTTTGTGCGAGCCCTTCAGGAATTGCAGACAGCCGTTGCGTTCGCTGGTCTTGTCGAGTGCGATCCAGGTCACCACGCCCTCCATCGCATCCGAATGCGGATGGACTTCCTGCTGGTGCTCGGTCTTGGTGAAGAAACTCGCCGTGGTGGCGTCCGGCTTCTTGCCGAGGAGCGTCTCGAGGACGGGAACTTGGGGACCGTTGTTCAGAAGCTCGCCGAAATAGCCGTCCATTCGCTCCAGACCCTTGGTGATGTTGCTGAAGCTGTCCGTGCGGGAATCGCCCCGGGTCGCCGCTTCCGCCCGCTCGCAGATCTCGCGCGCCGTCTCGGGCGAAACGAAATTCCGGATGATGACGACGCCATCGCGATCGAAGTCGGCCTTGAGCGCCGTTGCCTGTCTTTGGTCCACTTAGGAGCCTCCAATTCGGGAACCCATTTTAGAGCTTGGACCTCCCGAACGAATGCTCACGGGAAACGATGTTCACCCAAAACCCGCCCTACGAGTAGCCTAGGGAAGGTCTGATTAAGACCTTCCCTGGCGCGGCACAGGGATGTGCCGCCAAATTCAATTTGTACGCAAAAAAAGACCGCGCTCTTGTTTTTGCGTTTCTGATCAAGCCAAGGATGGCTTGATCAGAACATTCCTAGTGGCGTGTCGATGGCTTCCCGCGTGGTGAGCAACACGCTGTAGTGGCGCTTGCCGCTGTCGTCGACCCGGAACGGCACTTCGTCCTCCTCGGATGGATCGACCAACGTCACGCGCTCCATCCGGCGCTCGTGGGGCCAGAAGTCGGACACCGCGTAGTGTTGACAACTGCGGTTGTCCCACATCGCGACCGAGCCGTCCCGCCAAGGGAATCGGCAGGTGTGTTCCGGTGTCGAGTACATCTTGGCGTACAGCTTGGCCAGGAGCCTCGCGGAGTCGGTCGGCTCCATGCCACTGATGGAGTTCGTGAACGTCGGGTTGATGTAGAGCGCCTTCCTGCCGGTGACCGGGTGTGTGCGGCAGATCGGGTGCTCGACCTCGTCTTTGCCGGCGCGGCCATGGGTGGCGGTGCGCCCCTCGAGGAACGCCTTCAACACGGGATCCAGGCAGTTCCAATGGGCGAACGAGTCGGCGAAGATCGTGTCACCTCCGACCGGAGGCGATTTGCGGGACAGGAGGATGGAGCCGAGCGGCGGACGGTCCGACCAGGTGACATCCGAATGCCAGTTGGCCGCTGCGAAGGGATGGGCCTCATCGGAGTAGAGCCGCAGGATCTCGGGGTGGTCCGGCAGCGCGTTGTTGCCGGCGAGCGCACGTTGTCGACCGAACGCCAGGCCGACGCGGGCGAAACGGCGTCCGAACGCGATGTGTTCTTCGCGGGTGATGTGCCCCTGGTCGCGGAAGAAGACGACCTTGCGTTCCATCAGCAGACGCCAGACCTGCTCCACCTGGACGTCCGTTGGATTCGCCATGTCGATGCCATGGATCACGGCACCGATGCCGGGAGAGACGGGCTCGATCGTCAGTCCGGCGCTGGCGAGGGCTTCGTCACCCTCGAGGATCGCGGCGTCGGAACGACGCAGCGTCTCGGCCACGTCCGCCGTGTAGGACTTGTCGGCCACCATGCGGTGGGCGTCGGCCCCGGCGCGGCTGGCGGGATTCTCCCGGTAGTGCCCCTGCCAGGTGTCCGGTCGCCCGCCGACCCAGCCGTCGGTCCGGCCCTGGCGGCCGCGGGCCTTGTTCAAACCCCGAGGCTTGAAGAGCTCGTCCATCGTTGCCGCGTCCTTGGCGCCCGCTTGGCGGAGTGCACGCCGATCAGAAGAAGACGAAGGACCTGACCACGACGTTCTTGCGGCACGGTGCATCGTCCGGCGCGGTCGGGTCGACGCAGGCGGTGTGGAACGACCAGCGCGACACGGAACCGTCGGTGATCGAGTCGTAGCACTTGAGCATCGACACTTCGGTGGACTTCTGCTGGGGGAACCAGTACCACTCGTGGTCCGGACGGTAAGTGAAGCGCGTGGTCTCGCCGACGCGGTCGTCGTAGATCCGGTAGTTGGTGATGTACGGCTGGTCGGCGAAGGACGGCCAGGCGCAGAGCACGAAGGGGTACTGGCCGACCGTCTCCATGGGTTTGGCGAGGTTGATCGACATGAAACGCCGCGACATCTTCGCGTCGGCTTGGGCCTCCGTGTAGTGCTGGGCGCGTCCGAAGTTGCGCAGGTTCTTCGTCAGCAACTCGCGGCAGCGTACCCGACCGCTGTTGTCGTTCAGATCGTTGTGCACGAGGTTCGCGTAGCCGCGGTTCACACCCGGATTCTTGTTGTCCTGGTCCTCCCGGCGATCCCCCTGGTAGTCCTTGTCGAACACGTCGTGGTTGTAGACGAGGGCGTCGGTGGCACCGGGGAAGAAGTCCAGCAGCAGTCGTTCGATCTCCGGGTAGAACACCCGTTCCACCTCCGCCGAGTCGTAGAAGTCCTCGCACTTGGACTCGCAGTGGCCCATGGCGACGCCGAGTCTGTCCATGCACTCCGGGCTGTCGGGCCTGAGACCCGGGTGGTACTCCTCCATGCGTCGCGCATCGCGGAGTATCTGGGGGAAGTAGAGGCACCGCCGCCCGATGTCGCGCTCTTCCTTGCGCAGCATCATCTGCTCGGCCTTGCGTGCGGAATCTCGCCACAGGGCGTTGGACGAGACGATGGAGTAGGACGGCGCTTCGTGAACGGTATAGCGCAGCGGTAGCGCGAGGCCGCCAACCGGGGCTTCGATGCCGTTGTCGCGGATATGCGCCAGGCACTCGTCGTAGGTTCGGAACGCGAGCCCCCATTGGGTCTCGATGGGTCCCGGGGGTGCGTTCTCGATCATGTCGATGACCGCTTGACCCTCGCCCGTGGCGATCTGGTCGAACGCCGCTTGCGTGGCCGCAGTGGTGCCCGCATCGCCATCCTGGTCGAACGACATGTAGGACAGACCGCCGTTGTCGGCGATGGGTGGTGGCTGTCCCGCAGTGAGTTCGAACGCGGGGACGTAGACCGGGGGAACAGTCTCTGCGAACCCCCGTCTCTGGTTTGCGACTTTCGGTCGGCCCATTGGCATGCCCTGGACGATAAACCCCCGATTATGGCAGATGGACCGTGCTTGGTGGACGCGGTCGTGGGCCGTTGGTTCGCTCATCCGTCGTGCCGCGCTAGGGAATGTCTTAATCAGACCTTCCCTAATGAATACGGGACTCCTCCGAGAGTTCCTTGATGAGCTCGCCGACGACGTGCTTGGCATCGCCGAACAGCATCCACGTCTTGTCGTCGAAGTAGAGGGCGTTGTCGATGCCGGCGAACCCCGGGTTCTTCGACCGCTTGATGGCAAAGATCGTACGCGCCTGGCTCGCCTCGATGATGGGCATCCCGTAGATGGGGCTCGACGGGTCCTGGTTGGCGGCGGGATTGACGACGTCGTTGGCGCCTACGACGAGGGCCACGTCGCATTGCGGCATGTCCCGGTTGACGTCGTCCATCTCGACGAGATCGCTGTAGGGTACGTCGGCCTCCGCTAGCAGTACGTTCATGTGCCCGGGCATCCGGCCCGCGACCGGATGGATGGCGAAACGTACGCTGACACCCCGCTTCTTCAGGTGCTCGTAGAGTTCGCGCAGACGGTGCTGCGCCTGGGCCACCGCCATGCCATAGCCGGGGATGATCACGATGTTCCTGGCCTGCGCCATGATCTGGGCGGCGCTTTCCGGCGTGTCCGCCTTGTACTCGCCTTGCTCGGCTCCTTCGGGCGCCGTCCGCTGGACCGATCCGAAGGCGCCGAACAGCACGTTGAGGTACGACCGATTCATCGCCCTGCACATGATGATCGACAGGATCAGGCCGCTCGATCCATCCAGCGCACCGGCCGTGATGAGCAGGTTGTTTTCCAGCACGAAGCCCATCGCCACGGCCGCCAGACCGGCATAGGAGTTGAGAATCGCGATCACCGTGGGCATGTCGGCGCCGCCGATCGGCACGATCAGGAGGATGCCGAACATCAGGGCGATAACGATGATGGCCGGAAACAGCAGCCCCGCGACCGGTGCCGCCGGATTGAGCACCAACCACGTGCCGATCGCGATCGCGATGACCAACAGGGCGATGTTGGATACGTTCTGCAGTGGATACGTCACCGCTCGCTGCGGTACCCACTTGAGTTCCTGCAGCTTACCGGCGGCGAACAGGCTGCCGGTGAAGGTGATGCAGCCGAGAATGACCTCGGCGATGATCGCCGTCATTCTAAACGTGGTCAGCTCTTCCGGACCCTCGGTCAGCCACATGTAGTACTTGCCGGTGCCGACGAGCGCCGCCGCGAGGCCCCCGAATGCATGGGAAAGGGCCGTCCGTTGCGGTGCCGCGGTGAGCGCGACCCGCGACAGCGGGTAGCCGACGGCGACACCCGCGACGACCGCAAGCACCATCCAGCCGTGGTTGACGACGAACGGTTGCGCCCAGGTCGCCGTGACGCCGAGGAACATCGCTGCAGCACCGGCGGCCACGCCCCGGCGTGCCGTCTCGGGTTTGTTCATCCAATGCAGCGAAAAGACGAACAGCGCGGTCGCCGTGAGGTAGAAAAGCTCGACGTACCCCGGGCTCATCGCGACTTGTCCCGCTTGAACATCTTCAGCATGCGGTCGGTAATGAGGAACCCGCTGACGATGTTGGTGACCGACGCGAACAGCGCGATGCCGCCGAGCAGGCGGATCATCGGCGGGTAGTCGGGCCCGGCGATGAGAATGGCGCCGACGACGGCGATGGCCGAGATCGCATTGGTCAACGACATCAGGGGCGTGTGCAGCAACCGCGACACGCGTCGAATCACACCGAGCCCGATGAACGTGGACAACACGAAGACGATCACCATCGGCCAGTAGTCCACCCCGCCCGAATTGCCGGAGGACGATGTGGCCTCGGCCACGGTCGCCGGTTCGGACTGGATGGCCAGGGTGATGCCGGTCGCGCCTACGACCACCGCAAGTGCCGTGATGGCCCACCGGGGTAGGTATCGACGTCGAGTCATGGCGCATTCTCCCTGGCCAAGGCATCGCGCGTGCGCTCATGTACGACCTCGGCGTCCTTCGTGATCAGGCAGCCAGCTTGGATCTCGTCTTCGAGGTCGACCTCGAACACACCCTCGTCCGAGAACGTCGAGATGAACTGGGTCAGGTTCCTGGAGAACAGCAGGCTCGCGTGTTCGGGCATCGTCGCCGCGAGGTTCACCGGCGCCATGATCCGCACACCGTTCAAGTCGACGGTTTCGCCCGGCACGGAGACCTCGCAGTTGCCGCCCCCGTCGGCGGCGAGATCCACGATGATCGAACCCGGACGCATGGAGCGCACCATCTCCCGGGTGATGATCTTCGGCGCGAAGACGCCGCCGATCAGCGCCGTGGTGATGACCACATCGGATCTCGCCACCTCGTCGATCAGCAACTCGCGCTGCCGCTGTTGATCCTCGGGGCTGAGTTCGGCCGCGTAGCCGCCGCCGGCGGAGGCGTCTTCGGCGAGTTCGATGCCGACGTACCTGGCGCCGACGCTTTCGACCTGCTCCTTGACTTCCGGCCGCACGTCGGTCGCCGTCACCATCGCTCCCAAGCGCTTGGCCGTGGCGATCGCCTGGAGACCGGCCACGGCGGCGCCGATGACGAAGACGCTGGCCGGGAACACCGTGCCTGCGGCGGAGCTCAGCATCGGCAGGTACTTGGGCAGCTCGACGGCCGCGAGCAACACCCCCTTGTAGCCGCTGATGCTGCTCATGGACGACAGGGTGTCCATCGCCTGGGCGCGCGTCGTTCGTGGAATGGCGTCGGTCGAGAAGGCGAGGGCGCCCCGTTTCGCGAGCGCATCCATCGCCGGGGGATGTCGCAGAGGCATCAGCGAGGCGACGACGACCGTGCCGGGACGGATCCAGTCGACCTCGGGGCGACCCGGGTCGTTGGTCGGGCAATTGACCTTCAGGAGGATGTCCGCCGAGCGAACCAGCGCTTGCGGGTCGGTTTCGATCTGTGCATCCACCGCCCGGTACGCCGCATCATCGTGCCCGGCCCCTGCACCGGCACCGGACTCGATGGCGACGTTGAACCCGGCCCCGATGAGCTTCTCGCACGACTCCGGAACCAGGGCAACACGCTGCTCTCCCGGGTGCGATTCCCGCACCACGGCAATCTTCACTCGTCTCCCCTCCCTGCGAGCGTCTCCGTCGAGACGCCGAAGTTCGCGACACCCGCCCGATTCGGATGGGGCCAGGCAACTAGCATAATGGCGATGTTTGGTTTCGGTCTAGCCGATGTCTGCTGCGAGGCGCAGGCCGCCACAGGTCTGTCGCATTGCAGAGGGAGAGCTTGAGTCACATGTCGACACCGAAGACCGGAACCCTCGTCTTGGTTCGCCACGCGGAAGCAACCGGCCAGAGCCCGACCGCCACGTTGACGGAGGCCGGCATGGGTGCCGCTGAACGACTCGCCGACTTCCTCTCGGACTACCCGGTCGACTTCATTGCCACCAGTCGGATGGCCCGTGCGCGGCAGACGATCGAACCGTACGCGAGCCGGACCGGTCTACCGATCCACCAAGACCACCGCCTCAATGAACGCATCCTGTCGACGGAACCGATCACAAATTGGAGAGAGATCGTTCGGCGCTCCTTCGACGATCCCGACCTGCACGCTCCAGGAGGCGAGTCGGGAGCCCAGGTGCTCTACCGCGCCCAAGCCGCGTTGGAAGGCATCTTCGAACGAGGGCATGCGATGCCCTTGGTCGTCACCCACGGGAACCTCATGGCGTTGCTCCTGCACGCCGCGGACGCCACCTTCGGCTACCCGGGATGGCAGGCGCTAGGCAATCCCGACGTCTACCTATTGAGCCGACTTGCAGACGGCAGTCGAAGGTTTCAAAGCGTGTGGCGCCCGTAGCGAACTCGTTCTTGAGGCAGCCCAGGGGTGCGCGTCATTGGGTCCACACCACGGAGAGCAACACGACGGCAATGGCAAGAAACACCACGCGCATGAACCAACTCCAAGCCCTGAAGTGGTCTTCGAGCAACTTGGCCCCCCATTCCCAGTGAAGCCAACGAAAAAACCGAATCCTGAGTCGCAACAGCTTGGCGGCGAAGGGAATCAGGACTAGAAACAGTACCGCGAACAGGAGCAGCAGCCAGTTGTCCATCGGATCTCCGGCTAGCGGTGCCTAAACACCATGATCACCCCACCCACCGCGACCACTAGGACCCGACGGGCTTCCTGGCGCGACTCGCCATCGAACGTCGTCAAAAGCGCAGGCGGTGTCCGCCGTCCACGTTGAGCACCTCGCCCGTGAAGTAGGACCCCGCCCGGCTGCACAGCATCACGGCCACCCCGGCCATGTCTTCCAGTCCGCCGTAGCGGTGCGCCGGGATTCTCTGCAGACTCTGCTTGAACGACTCGGAATCGGGATTCTCCCAGGCGCCCCGGGTCATTTCGGAGTAGAACCTTCCCGGAGCGATCGAGTTCACCAGAATGTGGTCGTCGCAGAGCGCCAGGGCGAGCTGCGGCGTAAGGTGTTCGAGCCCCTTCTTGCTGGTGGAGTACGCCATGACGTGCTTGAAGACTTCACTGGCCGCGACCGAACTGATGAAGATGACGCGGGACGGGTCTTCGTCGGTCGCGTTCTTCTTCAGCAGGTCGAGCAGGGCCTGGGTGAGGAACAGCGGCGACCTTAGATTGAGGTCCATGGTCTTGTCCCAATCCTCCACGGTCATCTGCTCGAAGTAGCCACCGGTACCGATACCCGCGTTGTTGACCAGGACATCGATGTGGTCTTCCTTCTCGTGGAGGGTCGACGACAGGGCGGCAACACCGTCGAGCGTGGCAAGGTCGCCCGGGATGCCGACGCATTCCCCGTCGCTCATGCCGGTTAGTTCAGCCGCCTTGGCTTGGAGCGTGTCTTCCGACCTCGCCGTGATGTACACCCTGGCCGCGCCGGCAGCAAGGAATCCCTCCGCCATATAGCTGCCAAGGCCGGTGGAGCCGCCGCCTTTCATGGAAAACAGGTCTTCGATTCTGACCATGCTCCCCCTTTCTCCTCGACGGACGGTTGGTTGTTTGGCGTCCCGGTGCGGGGACGCGGCGCGACGTGTGCTTCTGCGGATCAGTGTAAGGTCCCCGAGCCATGGACAGGAAGTTTCCTTGGGTGAGTACCGCTTCGAGGCGAAGCGCATGACCAACACCCGATCTACGTCGCGCCTGGAGATAGGTGCCCTTACGACGGAACTCGTACCGGCCGGATCGGTGGAATACGCGGTGATCGTGCCCGCCGGGCATGACGCCGGTTCCGATACGCTTCCGCTGCTGCTGCAACTGCACGGCGGCGGCGGCAGCTGCCAACAGCTCATCGATGAACACGACGCCGGCGTATGGGAGCGTCGCATGGTCGACGGGGTCGTCCCGCCCATGGTGATCGCGATGATTTCGGGGCTTGACGGCACCTACATGGACTACTTCGACGGCAGCCAGCGCTGGACTACCTTCCTGAGCGACCAATTCGTGCCGTTTTGTGAAACCACCTTCAATTGCGGTGGCCGGCAGGACCTGCGCCTGGCCCTCGGCACCAGCATGGGCGGTTTCGGTGTGCTGCATCTCTGCTTTGGCCGATCCCACGAATGGGGCGCCGTAGCCGCGTGCGAGCCGGCGATCGATGCGGCCCTCGATGCGAAGGACATCACCATGCGCAGCCTGCGCCGGGCGAACGAGAGCGCCACCCAAGTCGATCAACTCGTCGACCGCCACATCGGCAAGTTCGGGCCGGGCACGACGGGCCGCGTGGCCGAGTGGGACGCCGACTATTTCCGTGCCAACAACCCTGTTGCCATGGCCGACGACCGCGGCGCCGCGATTCGTGCCAGCGGCATCAAGATCTGCATCGAGGTGGGCGATCAGGACAACCTGATGCTGCATGACGCGGCCGAACTGCTGCATCGGATTCTCTGGGACCAGCGCATCGAACACAGCTACTACCTGCACCACGGCGCCGACCACGTGGGCCGCTCCATGGAATGGCGCATGGAGGCGCTGTGCCAGTGGCTCGGGCGCACCTGGCAGGATCTGCATGCCTCCGAAGAGGAAAGGGCGATCCGTCACGCTCCGC
>JAGWBN010000249.1 GCA_021295875.1 Pseudomonadales bacterium | reverse complement strand
GGCATGGTGCTGCCCGAGGACGCCCCCGCGATGGCGGACGCCGCGGCGGCCTGGGCCGCGCGCCTGGACGTCGAACAGGAGGAACCCGACATCGCCGAGTAAATCCTCCGCTGCCCCGTGTCGGCGCGTGTACCATGCGCGCCCCATGGGCCGACGACGTATGGATCAGGCGTGAGGATCGAACTCGACGACTACGACCACGAGCGTGACTTCGCGGCGGTCGACCGCATCTATTGCGAAGTGGGCTGGCTCGACGGTTCCGACGACGCCACGAAGACCCACGAACGCCTGGCGGCCGCGGAGTACCAAGGCGTCGTGCTCCGCCTGGACGGCGAAGCCGAGTGCGCCGCGGTGACCTCGCTCGGGGCCATGCGCCATCTCGACACCGATGTCGATCTGGCCGTGGTGACCGGCGTCACGACCAGCCGGGTGGCGCGCAAGCTCGGTGCGGCCAAGCGCGTGACCGCGGCGGCGATCGCCCGACGGGCCGAAGCGGGCAGCGAGTTGTCGTCGCTGGGGATGTTCGAACAGGGCTTCTACGACCGCCTGGGGTTCGGCAGCGGTGCGTACTCGCACTGGGTGATGTTCGATCCCGCGACCCTGACGGTGGACCGCCGTTTCCGACCGCCGAAGCGGCTCACCAAGGACAGCTGGCAGGACGTGCATCACGCCCTCTGCGAGCGCCTTCGCGGTCATGGCGGCTGCGTGCTTCACTCGCCCGAAATCATTCGCGGCGAGTTGGCGTTCACCGAGAAACAACCCATCGGCCTCGGCTACTACGATGGCCCTGGCGGCACCCTGTCGCATTTCCTCTGGGGCGAGACCCAGGGGGAGAACGGCCCGTACCACATCATCTGGTACGCCTACCGGACCCCGGAGCAGCTCTTCGAACTCCTCGCCCTGATCCGTTCCCTGGGCGATCAGGTCGTCTCCGTGCGCATGATGGAACCCGCCGAGATCCAGTTCCAGGACGTCCTCGCCCAGCCGTTCCGCAATCGGCGCCTTACCCAGGGGGCGAACTGGACGAGTGGACACCGGACCTTCGCGTGGTGGCAGGCGCGAATGCTGGACGTGCCGAAGTGCCTCGCCAAGACGCGGCTCGACACCGACGACTTCGCCTTCAACCTGCAGTTGACCGACCCCATCGCGGAGCATCTCGAGGACGGCAATGCCTGGCGCGGCGTCGCCGGCGACTACGTGGTGACGCTAGGACGCCAGTCATCCGCCCGGCACGGCACCGAGGCCGCGCTGCCCACCTTGAGCGCCTCCGTCGGTGCGTTCACGCGGGCGTGGCTCGGTGTCCGAAGCGCTTCCGTCCTCGCCCGCACCGACGACCTGGCGGGCGATGCCGATCTCCTGCGCGGCCTGGACGACGCCCTCCGCCTACCCCAGCCGTACGTCGGCTGGGACTACTGACGGCGCGGCGGGCATGGAGATCAGCGGCACCTGGGAGAACCAGAACGGTTCGGTGCTGACCATCGGCCCCGTGGAGGACGGGTCCTTCGAGGGCACGTTCGTCTCGACCAAGGGACGTGCGGCCCAGGGTCGGGCCTACCCGGTCCGGGGCGTCGCCAACGGTGAACTGCTGGCGTTCAGCGTCGACTTCCGGGACGGCGACGACAATCTGCACTCGATCTGCAGTTTCTCCGGTCGTCTGCGCGACGGCGTGCTGCACACCGTCTGGGTTGTGGCACGCGAGTTCGAAGACGCCGAGCAGACGAAGCCGACCGAGCCCTGGAACACGTTTCTCACCAACGCCGACTACTTCGAACGTCGGGACTGACATCGGTCGAACGACCGGCGGGCGACGGCAGGTGGCCAGCGCTACGAATCCGTAGGACCTACCATGAAACAATCGGCCCGCTTGTTTCTCGGCGGTGTCATGGACGCTTTTCGGCGCGTGCTGGAGTATTCGCGGAGCGAGTGTCCATCGGGCAGGTCGCCGCCTTCGTCGAGGCGAACCCTCGCCGACATCTGGCCCGAGGTCGCGTGGACCGCACAATCCCGTTGATCCG
>JAGWBN010000045.1 GCA_021295875.1 Pseudomonadales bacterium | reverse complement strand
TACGAGCGCGGACGCGCCGAGGAGGATCAGGAGATGCTTGATCAACGGCCGGATGAAAGGCCAGCACTTGAGTGCCAGCTGCAAGATCCGCCGCGCGCGGATCGGCGGCAGATCCGCCAAGGTCTCGGTGCCCGTCATGCCTAGCGTTCCGATTCCGAATTGCCGTGACGATACGCCCGGCGTTGCACCGTGCACGGCGCACGCAAAGCGAGGATGTGCCGCCCCCAAAACAAGCACTTAGCTACGTCATCCAAGTTCTTGTCCGTTACTAGCGAATGTCATGTCAACTCGGAAGCGGCACACTAGCGCGTCTCGCCTCGGATCCGACCGTAGTTTCCATGGCCACGGTTCCGCGGCACTGTGTCCGTTGGCCGCCGGCCAGACGCCCCAACCGCCGACCATCCCGGGCGAGGGCGCGCGGGTCAGCCGAGTAGTTCGACGAGCAGCTTGTTGACCCGCTTCACGTAGGCGCCGGGCTCGGTCACCGCGTTGCCCTCGGCCAGGGAGGCCTGGTCGAAGAGGATGGCGATGAGATCGCCGAAGCGGTCTTCATCGGCCTCGTCGTTCAACCGTTCGACCAGGGGATGCGTCAGGTTCACCTCGAAGTGCGGCTTGCTTTCGGGGGCGGCCTGACCCGTCGCCTCCATGATGCGCCGCATCTGTATGCCCATGTCGTGCTCGCCGAGGACGAGGCACGCCGGTGAGTCGGTGAGCCGCTTGGACTCGCGCACGCCCTCGACCTTGTCGCCGAGCACCTCGCCGATGCGTTTCAACAGGGGCTCGTCGTCCGATTTGGCCGTGTCCTCCTTGGACTCGTCCGCCGCGTCGTCGAGATCGAGTTCTCCCCTTGCGACGTCCTGGAACTTCAAGCCGTCGAACTCCTCGACGAAGGACATCCACCACTCGTCGATGCGGTCCGAGAGAAGCAGCACCTCGATGCCGCGCGCGCGGAACGCTTCGAGGTGCGGACTCGACCGGGCCGCAGCGTCCGAATCGGCGATCAGGTAGTAGATCTTGTCCCGGCGCTTGCCGTCCGATTCGTCGGCCGACGCGTCGTCGACCGATGCGTCGCCCTCCGCCCCAGCTTCCGCCTTGGCCTCGCCTTCCGGCTCCTCCTCGGACTCGGCTTCCTCCGAGTCGTCGTTCATCCGCGCGATGTAGTCCTTCAGCGATGTCCGCTGCGTCGGATCGGAGTCGTGCGTCGAGGCGAAGCGCAGGAGGCCGAGCAGTTCGTCCTTGTTGGCGAAGTCCTCGCCGACGCCTTCCTTCAGGACGAGGCCGAACTCGTCCCAGACTTCGTGGTACTCCGCCGGGTCCATCTTCGCGAGCATGTCGAGCACGCGCTTGGTCAACGCATTTCGGATCGTCCGGGTGCGGTCGTCCTGCTGGAGGATTTCCCGCGAGACGTTGAGCGGCAGGTCGCTGGAGTCCACCACGCCGCGGACGAAACGCAGGTACAGCGGCAGGAACTGGTCCGCCTCGTCCATGATGAAGACGCGCTGCACGTAGAGCTTCAGGCCGCGCGGCATCTCCCGGTTCCACAGGTCGAACGGCGCGCGCTTGGGGATGTAGAGCAGGCTCGTGTACTCGAGCTTGCCCTCGACCTTGTTGTGGCTCCACGCCACCGGGTCGTCGAAGTCGTGGGAGACGTGCTTGTAGAACTCCTTGTACTCGTCGTCGCCGACGTCGTTGCGCGGGCGGGTCCACAGCGCCTTCGCGGAATTGACCGCCTCCAGCTCCGGCTCCTTGTTGTCGTCGTCGCCGCCTTCCTTGGCCATCATAACCGGCACACCCACGTGGTCCGAGTACTTGCGCACCACCGAGCGCAGGCGGTAGCTCTCGGCGAACTCCTTGGCGTCGGCTTTCAGCGTCAGTGTCACCCGGGTCCCGCGCGCCACGTCGGCCGCGTCTTCGACCGTGAAGTCGTCCTCGCCGGTGGACGTCCAGCGGGTGCCGACGTCCTCGCCGGCACGCCGCGTGAGCACCTCGACGTCGCTGGCGACGATGAACGAGCTGTAGAAGCCGACGCCGAACTGGCCGATGAGGGCACTGTCCTTCTTCTCGTCGCCGGTCAGTGCGTCGAAAAACTCCTCGGTGCCGGACTTGGCGATGGTGCCCAGGTTCTCCACCGCCTCGTCCCGGCTCATGCCGATGCCGTTGTCGACCACCGACACCGTGCCCGCGTCGTTGTCGAACTCGATGGCGATCCTGAAGTCCGGATCGTCAGCGATGAGCGACTCGTCCGTCAGGCTCTCGAAGCGAAGGCGGTCGATGGCGTCGGAGGCGTTGGAGATCAACTCGCGGAGGAAAATCTCCCGGTTGGAATACAGGGAGTTGATCATCAGCTTGAGCAGCTTCCTGGCTTCCGTCTGGAAGCCGCGGATCTCGGCGGTGGCTTGTTCGGTCATGGCGTGCTCTTCCGGGCTACGCGCGGGATATGGGGCCTTCGCCCGGCTTTTCAAGCACTCGACCGTTCTTAGGGGCTGCTTGGCAATGTTCGATGCGCAATTCAGTCCCAGCCGGTGACTTCGCCCAAGGCGTCGCCGATCTCGGCCAGGCTCTTGACCGTCTTCACCCCGGCCGCGTCGAGCGCTTCGTACTTCTCCTCGGCCGTGCCCTTGCCGCCGGCGATGATCGCGCCGGCATGACCCATGCGCTTGCCCGCCGGCGCCGTGACGCCCGCGATGTAGGCCACCACGGGCTTGGTCACGTTGTCGGCGATGAACGCGGCGGCCTCCTCCTCGGCGGTGCCGCCGATCTCGCCCACCAGGACGATGGCCTCGGTGGCGTCGTCGGCCTCGAAAAGCTCCAGTACGTCGCAGAAGTGGGTTCCGGGGATCGGATCGCCGCCGATGCCGACGCAGGTGGACTGGCCGTAGCCCTTGTCCGTGGTCTGCTTGACCGCTTCATAGGTCAGGGTGCCCGAGCGGGACACCACGCCGACGCGGCCCGGCAGGTGGATTTCGCCCGGCATGATGCCGATCTTGCACTGCCCGGGGGTGATGACGCCCGGGCAGTTGGGGCCGATGAGGCGCGTTCCGAGGGTGTCGAGCCGATCCTTGACGATCAGCATGTCGAGCGTCGGGATGCCCTCGGTGATGGCGACGATCAGTTCGATCCCCGCGTCGATGGCCTCGAGAATGGAGTCCTTGCAGAACCGTGCCGGGACGTAGATGACGGAGGCCGTGGCGCCGGTCTCGGCGACGGCTTCGGACACGGTGTCGAACACGGACCGGTCGAGGTGCGTCGAGCCGCCCTTGCCCGGGGTCACGCCGCCCACCAGTTGGGTGCCGTAGGCGATGGCCTGCTCGCTGTGCAACGTGCCCTGTGAGCCGGTGAACCCCTGGCAGATGACCTTGGTTTCGCTGTCGACGAGGATGCTCACTGTCGGTCCCCCGCCGGTCCACCAGCCGCGGCCACCGCCTGGGTGGCGGCATCCTCCAAGGAGGCGGCCGTGGCGATGTCCAAACCGCTCTGTTCAAGCGCCTTGAGGCCCGCCGCCGCGTTGTTGCCCTCGAAACGAACGATCACCGGCACCTCGACCCCCACCTGGCGGACCGCGGCGATGATGCCATCGGCGATGATCCTGCACGACACGATGCCGCCGAAGATGTTGATCAACACGGCCTTCACCGCATCGTCCGAGAGGATGATCTTGAACGCCTCGGCGACCGCCTCCTCGGTGGCCCCGCCGCCGACGTCGAGGAAGTTCGCCGGATTGCCGCCGTGGAGCTTGACCAGGTCCATGGTCCCCATGGCGAGGCCGGCGCCGTTGACCATGCAGCCGATGTTGCCGTCGAGGGCCACGTAGTTCAGACCGAACTCGTCGGCCTGGGCCTCGCGCTCGTCCTCCTGCGAGGGGTCGCGCAGGGCGGCCACCGCCGGTTGCCGGTACAGGGCGTTGTTGTCGACGTTCACCTTGGCGTCCAGGCAGTGTACGTCGCCGTCGCCGGTCACCACCAGGGGATTGACCTCCACCAGCGAGCAGTCGAGATCGTGGAACAGCCGCACCAGGTTGACGAACACATCCGCGAACTGGTTCACCTGTTTGCCTTCGAGGCCGAGGGCGAACGCCATGGCGCGCCCCTGGAAGGGCTGCGGACCGGTCGCCGGATCGATGGCGGCGCGGAGGATCTTCTCCGGCGTCTCCGCCGCCACCTGCTCGATCTCCACGCCGCCTTCCGTGGACGCCATGACCACCACGCGGCGGCTGGCGCGGTCCACGACGGCACCGAGATAGAGTTCGCGTTCGATGGTCGCGGCCTCCTCGACGAAGACCTTGGCCACCGGCTGGCCCTCGGCGTCGGTCTGGACGGTCACGAGGCGTTCGCCGAGCCACTCATCGGCGAATGCGCGGACCGCGTCGGTATCTTCCACCAGTCGCACACCGCCCGCCTTGCCGCGGCCGCCGGCGTGCACCTGGACTTTGCACACCCACTTGCCGCCGCCGAGTTCCTCGGCCGCGGCGACGGCGGCGTCGGCCGTGTCGGCGGCGACGCCCCGGGACACCGGTAGGCCGTAGTCGGCGAACAGCGCCTTGGATTGGTATTCGTGCAGGTTCACGCGCCGTGTCCCCGTCGTGGTGGACTGGACGGGGTCACTTGCTTCTCCTGTTGACCATGTGGATGGCGTTGCCGCCGATCCCGAGGGCGGCCTCGTGCACCGCCTCGGAGAGCGTGGGGTGGGCGAACATCGTCAGCCCCAGGTCTTCGGCGCTGGCACCGAACTCCATGGCGATCACCGCCTGGGCGATCAACTCGCTGGCCTGGGGTCCGAGGATGTGCACGCCCAGGATGCGGTCGTTGTCGGCGTCGGCGAGGATCTTCACCAGTCCGGTGCCCTCGTTGGCGGCCAGTGCGCGACCGGTGGCCGCGAACGAGAACTGGCCGGTGCGGTACGCCTCGCCGTCGGCCTTCAATTCCTGTTCGGTCTTGCCCACCCAGGCGATCTCCGGATGGGTGTAGATGACCGAGGGGACGCAGTCGTAGTTGACCAGCGGTTTGTGGCCGGCGATCCGCTCGACCACCATGACCCCCTCCTCCATGCCCTTGTGCGCCAGCATGGGACCGCGCACCACGTCGCCGATGGCGTAGACCTCCGGGGCATCGGTGGCGCACAGGTCGTCGACGAACAGGAAGCCGCGCTCGTCGAGGTTGACGCCGCTGTCCGGGGCGAGCAGGCCCTCGGTGTACGGCACCCGGCCCACGGCGACGATCAGCTTGTCGACGGTGAGCTTGTGATCGCCCTCCTTGTCCTGATATTCGACCTTGACGCCGGCCTTGGCGACGGACGCACCCATGACCCGGGTTCCCAACCGGATGTCGAGTCCTTGGCGGCTGAACTCCCGCAAGGCGTCCCGGGCGATGCGCGGATCGGCCGCGGGTAGGAAGTCCTCCAGTGCCTCGAGAATCACGACGTCGGCGCCCAGACGGCCCCAAACGCTGCCCAGTTCCAGGCCGATCACCCCGGCGCCGATGACGCCGAGCCGCTTCGGCACCTCCAGGAACTCGAGGGCGCCGGTGGAATCGACGATGACGTCGTCCGTCAACGGCGCGGGCGGTATCCCCACCGGCACGGAACCCGGCGCTAGGACCACGTGTCCGGCCTCCAGGATCGCCGGATCGCCCTCGTGGGGAGTGAACTCAACCCGCCGGCCGGCCTGCAACCGCCCGTGGCCGGCCAGATGGGTGACGCCATTGCCTTGAAACAATCCCCCGATGCCACCGGTCAACTGGTCAACCACGGCGTCCTTGTGGGCGATCATGCGCGGTACATCCACCGTGACCGACTTCGCATCGATGCCGATTTCCGCGAACTGCCCGGTGGCCTCCGCGTACTTGTGCGAAGCATCCAGAAGGGCTTTGGACGGGATGCAGCCCCAGTTCAGGCAGGTGCCCCCCAGGGTGGGTTGGCCGTTCTTGCCGATGGACTTGTCAATGCAGGCCGTCGTCATTCCGAGCTGCGCGGCGCGGATCGCTGCCGCGTAGCCGGAGGGTCCGGCGCCGATGACGATGACGTCGTAGCTCAGGTCCATCGTTACAACTCCAGGAGGATCCGCGCCGGATCCTCGATCAACTGTTTCACGGTGACGAGGAAGCGCACCGCCTCGCGGCCGTCGATCAGGCGGTGATCGTAGGACAGCGCCAGGTACATCATCGGCCGCACGACGATCTCGCCGTCGACCACCACCGCCCGCTCCTCGATCTTGTGCATACCGAGGATGCCCGTCTGCGGCGGATTGAGGATGGGTGTCGACAACAGCGATCCGAACACCCCGCCGTTGGAGATGGTGAAGGTCCCGCCCTGCATGTCCTCCAGGGTCAGCTTGCCCTCCCGGGCGCGGCCGCCGAAGTCGACGATGGCATCCTCGATCTGGTGCAGTCCCAGGGCGTCGGCGTCCCGGACCACCGGCACCACGAGGCCGCGGTCGGTGCTGACGGCGACGCCGATGTCGTAGTAGCCGTGGTAGACGATGTCGTTGCCGTCGATGGTGGCGTTGACCACGGGATGGCGCTTCAACGCCTCCACCGAGGCGCGGACGAAGAAGCTCATGAAACCGAGTTTGGTGCCGTTGTGCCGTGCCTGGAACTCGTCGCCGTAGCGTCGGCGCATGGTCATGACGGGCTCCATGTCCACCTCGTTGAAGGTGGTCAGCATGGCGGCCGTCTGCTGAGCTTCCACCAAGCGCCTGGCGATGCTCGCGCGCAGCCGGGTCATCGGCACGCGGCGTTCGACCCGTTCGCCTTGGGGAATCACGTCCTCGTCCACTTCGGCGAGCGGCGCAGCGGCAACCGTCTCGGCGGCCTGGGCCGCTTCGTCGACCGCGCGCTGCACATCCTCCTTGGTCACCCGGCCACCCCGCCCGCTGCCGACGACCGTGCCCAGGTCGACGCCCGACTCGGCGGCCAGCTTGCGGGCCGCCGGCGATGCGGCGGGGCCGTCCGCACCCGCTGCGGCTGGCGCCGGCGTCGGTGTCGGTGCGTCTACCGCTTCCCCTCCGACCTCCTGCAACCGGCCCAGCAGTTCCTCCGACTCCACGACGTCGCCTTCCGCCTTCAGGATCTCCGCCACCACGCCGTCCGCAGGCGCGAAGATCTCGATGACCACTTTTTCGGTCTCGATGTCGAGGAGCACATCGTCCCGCTTGACGGTGTCGCCGACGGCCTTGTGCCATACCGCCACCGTCCCCTCCGAGATGGATTCGGCGAACGTCGGGGTGCGGATTTCGATCAAATCCGTCGCGTTCTTCGCGTCATCCGCCATTGGACTCTCCGTACAGGGCGTCGTGGACCAGGCTTCGCTGGCGTTGGATGTGAAGTGCCGTGTAGCCACTGGCCGGGGCGGCGAAGGCTTCCCGGCCGACGTAGGCCAACGTCAGGTTGGGATCGTAGCGATGCAGAACACGCTGCATGTGGTGCTGGCTCGAGTACCAGGCACCCTGGTTCATCGGCTCCTCCTGGCACCAGACCACGTGCCTGAGCCCCTTGTAGTCCTGCATCGCCGTTCCGAGTTCCGTTTCGGGAAACGGGTAGAGCTGCTCGAGCCGCAGGATGGCGACGTTCTCGAGGCCCGCGCCGCGACGCTCCTCGAGGAGATCGTAGTAGACCTTGCCGCCGCACAGCACCAGGCGATCGATGGCGTGTGGATCGAGATCGTCGAACTCCCCGAGCACGGGCCGGAAACTGCCGTCGGTCAAGTCCTCCAGCGTCGACACCGCCAGGCGGTGGCGCAGCAGACTCTTGGGGGTGAGGGCGATCAGCGGCTTGCGCAGCGGCCGGACGACCTGCCGGCGGAGCATGTGGAAGATCTGCGCCGGGGTGGTGGGCAGGCAGACCTGGATGTTGTGTTCGGCCGAGAGCTGCAGGTAGCGTTCTAGGCGCGCTGACGAGTGCTCCGGGCCCTGCCCCTCGTAGCCATGGGGCAGCAGCATGACCAATCCGCAAAGACGGGACCACTTGGTCTCGCCGCTCACCACGAACTGGTCGATGACGACCTGGGCGCCGTTGGCGAAATCGCCGAACTGGGCTTCCCAGATGACCAGCGTCCCCGGCGAGGTCGCGCCGTAGCCGTATTCGAAGGCCAGCACCGCCTCTTCCGACAGCAGCGAGTCGTAGATGTCGAAGGTGGTGTCGTTGGTCAACAGGTTGATCGGCACGATGCGCTTGCCGTCGCGCTGGTTGTAGAGGGAGGCGTGGCGGTGGGAGAACGTGCCGACGCCCACGTCCTGACCGGTGAGGCGAACGTCGTGGCCCTCCTCCACCAGGGTCGCGTAGGCCATGGTCTCCGCGAACCCCCAGTTCAACTGCATCGCGCCCGCGGCCATGCGCCGCCGGTCGTCGAGAATCTTCTGTACCTGGCGGTGCAGGGCGAAGCCGTCCGGCACCGTGTTCACACGGTCCGCCAACGAGCGCAGCCGGGACAGCGGCACCCGGGTGTCGCCCGGTGCGTTCCAGTCGTGCCCGAGGTACGGCCGCCAGTCGACGAAAAGCGAACTGTCCGGTTCGTGCACCAGCGCCAGGGCGACATGCTCGCCGGCGGCGAGCGCGTCGCGATAGTCGTCGACCATGCTCTCCATCGTCGCGCGGTCGATGACGCCCTCGCC
Organism: Pseudomonadales bacterium; assembly: GCA_021295875.1. Lineage (GTDB taxonomy): Bacteria > Pseudomonadota > Gammaproteobacteria > Pseudomonadales > Azotimanducaceae > VXYL01. Next base: position 6,761 of record JAGWBN010000045.1, on the reverse strand, counting down.
CACCAGGCCACCGGCATACAGCTCCCGGGTGGTCGGATGGACCTCGATCTGCTGGTACATCAGCGGTTGCGTCTTCATCGGATCCTCGGCCTCGTTGTGGCCGCGGCGCCGGTAGCAGACGAGATCGACGACCACGTCCTTGCGGAACTGCATGCGGTAGTCGGCCGCCAGGCGCATGGCGAACAGGCAGGCTTCCGGGTCGTCGCCGTTGACGTGCAGGATGGGCGCGCGGACCATCTTCGCGACTTCGGAGCAGTACTCCGTGGAGCGTGCGTCGTCCAGGCGGTGCGTGGTGAAGCCGATCTGGTTGTTGACGATGACGTGCACCGTGCCGCCGACGTGGTAGCCCCGGGTCTGGGACATCTGGAAGCTCTCCATCACCACGCCCTGACCGGCGAATGCGGCATCGCCGTGGATGATGAGCGGCACCACGAGATCCCCCTGGTAGTCGCGACGCCGATCCTGGCGCGCGCGCACGGACCCGGTCACCACCGGACCCACGATCTCCAGGTGGGACGGGTTGAACATCAGCGCGAGATGCATCTCGCCACCGGGGGTCATGACGTTGGACGAGAACCCCTGGTGGTACTTGACGTCCCCCATCTGGTCCGTGGTCGGCATCACGCCCTCGAATTCGTCGAACAGATCGCTCGGATCCTTGCCGAGGATGTTCACCAGGACGTTGAGCCGGCCGCGGTGGGCCATGCCGATCACCGCCTCCACGCAGCCGTGGGAACCCAGGTGCTGCAGCGCCTCGTGCAGCATGGGGATGAGGCTCTCGGCCCCCTCGAGGCCGAAGCGCTTGGTCCCCGGATACTTGGCGTGCAGGTACTTCTCCAGGCCCTCGGCGGCGGTCAGCCGCTCCAGGATGGCGACCTTGGCGGGGTCGTCGAGAGCCAGCATGGCGTGGCTGGATTCCAGCCGCTGGCGTACCCAGAGCTGCTCCCGCTCGTCGGTGATGTACATGTATTCCACCGCCACCGAACCGCAGTAGGTCGCCTCGAGAGCGTAGATGATGTCCCTGAGGCTCGCCTGGCCGCTCTCGAAGAACTGTGCCGAGCCGCTGCTGAAGACCGTGTCGAGGTCCGCCTCGGTGAGGTGGTGGTAGCCGAGTTCCAGTTCGGGAGCCGGTTCCCGTTCCCAGATGCCGAGTGGATCGAGGCGCGCCTTGCGGTGACCGCGGGTGCGGTAGGCGCCGATCAGTTCGAGCACGCGGATCTGCTTCATCTCGTGCTCGGAAGAAACCTCGGTGGCGACCCGCTCGGGTTTGGCCTTCAGGCGGTTTCGGCCGAGACGCTCGAAGTGGGCGACGATGGTGCTGTGCGGCACGTCGACCGCCGCATCGTCCACCATGGGCAGAAGGTCGAAATTGCGCCGCCATTCCTCGGGCACGCTGTTCGGATCGTCGAGATAGTCCTCGTAGAGCATCTCCACGTAGGCGCCGTTGCTCCCCGCCAGGTGCGAACTCCGCCGCATTCGTTCAACGAAAGTGTCCGAGACGCTCACCGCGGCTACCGGATTCCGCCCGCCTCGCGGGTCAGATCCCTTGGCTCAGCAGCATGCTGCGGATCTTGCCGATGGCGCGGGTCGGATTGAGCCCCTTGGGACAGACGCTGACGCAGTTCATGATGCCCCGGCAGCGGAACACGCTGAACGGATCCTCCAACGCCGCGAGCCGCTCGGCGGTCGCCGTGTCGCGGCTGTCGGCGAGGAAGCGATAGGCCTGCAGCAAGCCGGCGGGACCCACGAACTTGTCGGGGTTCCACCAGAACGACGGACACGCGGTGGAGCAGCAGGCGCACAGGATGCATTCGTAGAGGCCGTTGAGCTTCTCCCGGTCCTCGGGAGACTGGAGCCGTTCCCGCGCCGGGGGCGCGGTGTCGTTGACCAGCCACGGCTTGATCTTCTCGTACTGGCGGTAGAACTGGCTCATGTCCACCACCAGGTCCCGGACCACGGGCAGTCCCGGGAGCGGCCGCAGCGTGAGCTTGCCCCGGGGCGCCGCCTCCGACACCGGCGTGATGCACGCCAGACCGTTCCTGCCGTTCATGTTGATGCCGTCCGAGCCGCAGACGCCCTCGCGGCACGACCGGCGATAGGCGATGGAGGGGTCCTCGGCCTTCAGGAGTTCCAGTACGTCCAGGACCATGAGATCACGGCCCTCGGGCAGGTCCAGTTCCAAGCTGTCCGTGCGGGGGGACTCGTCCGTGTCGGGATCGAACCGGTAGAGGCTGATCTGCATGGTTGCTCAGTAGCTCCGTTCGGTGGGTTTGAAGGTTTCCACGGTCTGCGGCGCGAAGTTGACCGACCGCTTGCCGACGCGCTTGCCTGGTGCGAAGTAGAGCGAGTGGCACAGCCAGTTGTCGTCGTCGCGTTCGGTGTAGTCGTCGCGGGCGTGGGCACCCCGGCTCTCCGTTCGCGCCTCGGCGACGATCGCGGTCGCCTCCGCAACCTCGAGCAGGTTGTCCAGCTCCAACGCCTCCAGTCGCGCGGTGTTGAACACCCGGCTCTTGTCCGCCAGGTGGGCCACGGCGATGCGTTCGCGCAGCCCGGCGAGTTCGCCGATGCTCGAGCGCATGTTGTCGCCGCTGCGGAACACGTTGAAGTCCATCAGCATCAGGCGCTGCAGTTCACGCTTGAGCTCGGCCACCGACTCGCCGGACTCGGACCCGTTCCAGCGCGCGAGCCGAGCGGTCGCCCGGTCCACATCCGCCTCCGAGGGACCGCGCCGGTTGATGCCCTGGCGCATGGCCTCTTCGATGTGGATGCCGGCGGCACGGCCGAACACCACGAGGTCCAACAGCGAGTTGCCGCCGAGGCGATTGGCACCGTGGACCGAGACGCAGGCCACCTCGCCAATGGCGTACAGGCCACCAACCACCTCAACGCCTGGCCGTGGATGTTGGTCGGTATGCCGCCCATCATGTAGTGGCAGGTCGGCACCACGGGGATCGGCTCGCGGGCCGGATCGACGTGGGCGAAGGTCTTGGACAGCTCGATGATGCCCGGCAGACGTTTGCGCAGGGTGTCCTCGCCGAGGTGGTCGAGCTTGAGCAGGACGTGGTCGGCGTCCTCCCCGGCACCCCTCCCGTCCATGATCTCGAGGATCATCGATCTCGCGACCACGTCGCGGCCCGCCAGGTCCTTGGCGGTGGGCGCGTAGCGTTCCATGAAGCGTTCACCGTCCTTGTTGATCAGGTAGCCGCCCTCCCCCCGACATCCCGGCCCGGTGGATGCCGGTGGGGTGGAACTGCCACATTTCGATGTCCTGCACCGGGAGACCCGCGCGCAACGCCATGCCGACGCCGTCGCCGGTGTTCATCAGCGCGTTGGTCGTGGTGGCGTAGATCCGCCCGGCGCCACCGGTGGCCAGTACCGTGGCCCGGGACTTGACGAACACGACTTCGCCGGTCTCGATCTCCAGCGCGATCAGACCGCAGACTTCCCCGTCCTGGTTCAGCACGAGATCGATGGCGAACCACTCGTTGAGGAACGTCGTACCCGCCTTCAGGTTGTTCTGATAGAGGGTGTGCAGCAGGGCGTGGCCCGTGCGGTCCTCCGCCGCGCAGGTGCGGGACGCCTGGCCGCCCCTGCCGTAGTCCTTGGACTGGCCGCCGAACGGCCGCTGGTAGATGCGCCCGCTCTCGGTGCGCGTGAACGGCAGGCCCATGTGCTCGAGCTCGTAAACCGCTTCCGGTCCCACGCTGCACATGTACTCGATGGCGTCCTGGTCGCCGATGTAGTCCGAACCCTTGACCGTGTCGTACATGTGCCAACGCCAGTCGTCGTCGGGGTCGTCGCTGCCGATGGCGCAGGTGATGCCTCCCTGGGCGGAGACGGTGTGCGACCGGGTGGGGAACACCTTCGAAATCACGGCGGTCTTCAAACCGGACCGGGCGAGCTGCAGGCCCGCGCGCATGCCGGCACCGCCACCGCCGACGATGACGCCGTCGAACTCCATAGTGGGCAGGCGCGTCACGGCAAGCCCCAGACCACCGACAGCGGCCACAGCAGGTAGACGAAGATCAAGCCGATGCACACCACCAGGTAGATGCCGAGATACACGGTGTGGCCGGCGCCGAAATAGTGGCGCCTGACGTAGTCGGTGCCGACGGTCCACATGCCGATCCAGGCATGCGCCGCCAGTGACACCACCGCCAGCGTCGTGAACGCCCGCATGGGCAGCGACTCGAAAAAGCCGGCCAGCACGGCATGGTCCATGCGCGGCGTGGTGACGAAGAAACCGACGAGACACAGCGCATAGAGTCCGACGATCACCGCAGACACGCGTTGCAGGACGAAGTCGGCGAGGCCGCTGCGCCCGAAACTGGCGACGTTGGTTACCAAAGCCAGACCGCCAACCCCACGGCCGCCAAGACGGCCAGCGCGATCGTCAGCCAAGCGCCGATCTTAGCGGCCCGCAGGCTGTCGCCGACATGGAAGTCGAGCAGCAGATGCTTGACGCCGGCAACGACGTGATAGGCGAGGCTCGTCAGGATGGCCCAGGTCGCCAAGGCACCCGGCGGCGCCTCGATGATCGCCGCGGCACGCTCGAAGCCCGCCTCGTCGGCCAGTGCCAGGTCGAGGACGTAGCACAGGAACAGCGTACCGGCGAACAGCACGATGCCGGTTACGCGGTGCAGGAAGGACGCGATCGCGGTAACCGGCATGGCCGCAGCCAAGCGCGGAAGAGGCAGGTTAACGGGGCGGTCGGGGTGCATGGCCGGCGAGCGTCAATCGAACGGCGTCGATGATAGCAAATGGCAATGTCCGTTCGACGACGAGGCTCCGGGACCGTCTGGCCGCCGTCGTCCGGGCCCGTGCGTCTCCGTCCAACCCACCCTCATCCGCATTGACGCAATAGACAGGGCTTTATACGCTCACCCGTGCCGGAGTTGAGTTGGGAAGCGGTCGGCGCATGGCAGACACGGGGGAAGGCATGGGCGACGAAAGCGACGACACGACCGGCGCCGACGGGACCAGGCTCGCGCGGCTCTACGTCAACGGAATCGACCGGCCCATCGAACTCCCCATCCTGACGCCGAGTCTTGGCCAGGAAGTCATCGACATCGGCTCGCTGACCAACCAGGGCATCTTCACGTACGACCCGGGATTCGTGTCCACCGCCGCATGCGACTCCAACATCACCTACATCGACGGCGATGCCGGCACCCTGCTCCACCGTGGCTATCCCATCGAACAGCTCGCCGAGCAATCGGACTTCCTGGAACTGTGCTACCTGCTGCTGCACGGCGTCTTGCCGAGCGCCGACGAGAAGGCCGTCTTCGAGGCCACCGTCACCCGCGAGCGCGGGGTCACGGAGGGCATTCAGGCCATGGTCGGGCAGTTCTCCCGGGGCGCCCACCCGATGGGCATCATGACGGCCCTGACCGGTGCGCTGGCTGCCGAGAACCACGAGGGCCTGGACATCACCGAGGAGGCCCACCGTCTCAAGACGGCCGAGCGGCTGATCGCGAAAATGCCCACTCTCGCCGCCCTGACTTATCGCCACGGGCAAGGCAAGCCCTACCTCCCACCGCGCGACGACCTCAACTACGCCGAGAACTTCCTGTACACCACATTCGCGGGCGACGAGAACTACGAGATCAATCCCGTCATCGCCCACGCCATGGACCGGATTTTCATGCTGCACGCCGACCACGAGCAGAACGCGTCGACCTCGACCGTACGGCTTGCGGGCTCGACCGGCACCAATCCGTATTCCGCCATCGCCGCCGGCATCGCGGCGTTATGGGGTCCATCCCACGGCGGTGCGAACGAGGCGGTGCTCAACATGCTCGCGGAGATCGGCTCGGTCGACAACATCGACGCCTTCGTCGAGAAGGCCAAGGACAAGGACGACCCCTTCCGGATCATGGGCTTCGGCCACCGCGTCTACAAGAACTACGACCCCCGCGCCAAGGTGATGCAGCAGACCTGTCACGAGGTCCTCGCCGAGCTTGGCGTAGACCGCGACCCCATGCTGCAAATGGCCCAGCGGCTGGAGAAGATCGCGCTGGAGGACGAGTACTTCATCGAACGACGGCTCTATCCCAACGTCGACTTCTATTCGGGCATAACGCTCAAGGCCGTCGGCATCCCCACCGAGATGTTCACCGTGATCTTCACCACCGGCCGCACCCCCGGCTGGATCGCCCACTGGCGCGAGATGGTCAGCGAACCATACAAGATCGGCAGACCGCGCCAGCTGTATCGCGGCCGGACGGCAAGGGACTACGTCCCCCTCGACCAGCGCTGACCGTTCAGGTCGTCAGGACGCCCCAGTCCCACGGCGGCTCCCGCTCATCTCTCCGTAACCAGTACCGTTTCCTCCCTCGGGCTGGTTCGTGACACATGGGCTTTGGTTCGCTCGCGCTCTTGGTTCGTCTTGGTTCGTGACACACGCGACGGGAATCTCACACAGTCTTGGTTCGCTTGCTTCGTGACACACGCGACGGGAATCTCACACAAGCAGTAGTTTCCGTCGCACCACTACCACAGTGGATGTCGCACGACGTTTTCGGTGGTTCCCATTTGGTTCGTGACACACGACTTGGTTCGTGACACACGCGACGGGAATCTCACACAAGCAGTAGTTTCCGTCGCACCCCTAACACAGTGAATGTCGCACGACGTTTTCGGTGGTTTCCCATCGGGCAGATGGCTTCCGTCTCACTCTGCCCCGACCCCCGGCACGCGATCATTGCCCGCATGACGACGCCGCGAAAGCTGCTGGTGGATCCGGTGAACGAGTGCGACTA
>JAGWBN010000044.1 GCA_021295875.1 Pseudomonadales bacterium | reverse complement strand
CTTTTGTTCAACTGTCGAGATGGAGACCGCTCAAGAACGCCAGCGCGTCTCCCTTCGGGAGCCGTCCAAGAGCGACTCGCAGCGCCCGTGAGTGAATGCAACCCGACCGTAAACATTGGCCGCGTTCAAGGAACCTAGCGCTCAGATCACCAGCAGGTCGACGAACTCGTTGACCGGGGTTGCCGCCAGGGATTCCGCGTCCATGCAGAGGTCCCGGATAGTCTCGGCACGCGTACGGGGGAAACGCGTCGCCAGGTTGTTGTCGAACTTCGCGACGAGCAGCGGGATGCCCTCGTGCCGTCTGCGCCGATGGCCGATGGGATACTCCACGGCGACCTTGTCGGTGCTCGACCCGTCGCGGAAGAAGACCTGCACGGCGTTGGCGATACTGCGCTTGTCGGGTTCGTGGTATTCCCGGCTGTAGCGCGCGTCCTCCTCGACCACCATCGCCCCGCGCAGCCGGTCGATGCGGGGATCGCCAGCAGCGGCGTCCTCGTAGTCATCCGCGACGAGGTCCCCTTTCAGGAGGCCGACGGCGGTCATGTACTGCAGGCAGTGGTCGCGGTCGGCGGGATTGTCCAGGCTTCCGGTCTTGCTGATGATGCGGATCGCCGACTCGTGGGTCGTGAGCACGATCCGCTCGATCTCGTCCAGTCGGTCCGCCACCTCCGGGTGCAGCTTGACCGCCGCTTCCACCGCCGTCTGGGCATGGAACTCCGCGGGGAAAGAGATCTTGAACAGGACGTTCTCCATGACGTAGCTGCCGTAGTCGCGCTGGAAGTCGAACTTCCCGCCCCTGAAGGCGACGTCGTAGAACCCCCAGGTCGTCGCCGTCAGTGCGCCCGGATAGCCGATCTCCCCCTTGAGAACCAACAAGGCGAGGCGCACGGCCCGGCTGGTGGCATCGCCCGCAGCCCAGGACTTGCGTGGCCCCGCGTTCGGAGCATGCCGATAGGTGCGCAACGCGGAGCCGTCGATGAAGGCGTGGGACAGCGCGTCAACCACCTGGGAATGAGTTCCGCCCAGTAGGCGGGTCACCACCGCCGTGGAGGCGACCCGCACGAGTAGGACATGGTCGAGACCGACGCGGTTGAAGCTGTTCTCCAACGCCAGGCAGCCTTGGATCTCGTGGGCCTTGATCATCGCCGTCAACACGTCCCGCATCACCAACGGCGGCCTGCCCTCGGCCACGGCCCGGCGGCTCACCCAGTCCGCCGCGGCCAGGATGCCGCCGAGGTTGTCCGAGGGGTGACCCCACTCCGCGGCGAGCCAGGTGTCGTTGAAGTCCAGCCAGCGGATCGTGCAGCCGATGTCCCACGCCGCCTTCACGGGATCGAGCTCGAACGGCGTGCCGGGCACCCGGGCACCGTTCGGAACCACCGTTCCGGGCACAATGGGACCGAGATGCTTGGCGCACTCGGGATACCGCAACGCCAGGAAGCCGCACCCCAAGGTGTCCATCAGGCAGTGACGGGCCGTGTCGTAGGCCTCGTCGCTACCGATCTCGTAGCCGGTGACGTAGTCGGCGATGGCGACGAGTTCGGGATCCGGGTCGGGTCGAATGTTCGTCTCGACGTTGTTCACGGCTCAACGCTCGGCCAAGGCGGGGAAGTCTCTCGGTTCGGAACCGATGTAGTCCGCACTCGGGCGGATGATGCGGTTGTTGGCACGCTGCTCCATGACGTGGGCGGTCCAGCCGGAGATCCGCGCGCAGACGAAGATCGGCGTGAACAGCTTGGTGGGAATGCCCATGGATCGATACGCCGAGGCGTGGAAGAAATCGGCATTGGCAAATAGCCGCTTCTCGTCCCACATCAGTTTCTCGATGGCGCAGGAGATCGCGTAGACGCTCTCGTCGCCCGCTTTCCCAGGGAGCCCAGGGAGCCCAGGGAGCCCGGGGAGCCCGGCGAGGCGCTCGGCCCAGCCCTTGATGATCGCGTTGCGCGGATCGGACTCCCGGTAGATGGCATGGCCGAATCCCATGACGACTTCCTTGCGCGCCAGCATGCCGCGCACCGACTCCACGGCCGCGGCAGGCGAGTCGAAGCGGTCGATCAGCTCCATCGCCGCCTCGTTGGCACCGCCGTGCAGGGGACCGCGCAACGAACCAATGGCACCGGTGACGCAGGAGTGGATGTCCGACAGGGTCGAAGCGCATACCCGCGCAGTGAACGTCGAGGCGTTGAACTCGTGTTCCGCGTAGAGAATCAGCGACACGTCGAGGACCCGCCGGAACAGGTCGTTGGGCGGCTCGCCCTTGAGCGTCGCCAGGAAATGTCCGGCCACCGAGTCCTCGTCGGTGTCCACGTCGACGCGCACGCCGTCGTGGCTGTAGCGGTACCAGTAGTTGATGATGGACGGCAGCACGCCGATGAGCCGGTCGGCGGCGGCGTGCTGGTTGGCGAAGTCGCCCTCGGGTTCGAGATTCCCCAGGGTGGAGCATCCCGTGCGCATGACGTCCATCGGGTGCGCGGTGGCGGGGATGCGCTCCAGGATTTCCCGCAAAGGTGCCGGCAGTCCGCGCAGACCCTTGAGTTTCTGCCGATACGCGGCGAGTTGAGTCGCGTCCGGGAGTTCCCCGCAGAGCAGCAGGTACGCGACTTCCTCGAACGTGGCGGCCTCGGCGAGATCGTCGATCCCGTAACCCCGGTACGTAAGCCCCGCGCCCGTCCTGCCCACCGTGCAGAGCGCGGTCTCGCCGGCGCTCTGACCCCGCAGGCCCGCACCACCGAGTTTGTCGTCAGCCATCGGATCCTCCCCCACCCTCCGATTCAGTGCCCCCCCGCCGATCCGCGTCCCGAAACAGCGCGTCCAGCTTCGCCTCGTAGTCGTGGTAGCCGAGGAAGTCGTACAGCTCGTCCCGAGTCTGCATCGTGCCGACCACGCCGCGCTGGGTGCCTTCGTCGCGAATCGTGCGGTAGACGTTGACCGCCGCCAGGCTCATGGCGCGGAAAGCCGACAGCGGATAGAGAGCCATCCTAACACCCACCTCGCGGAGTTCCGCCGTGGTGTAGAGCGGCGTCCGGCCGAACTCGGTCAGGTTGGCCAGCACCGGCACGCCGACGGCCTCGGTGATGCGGGCATACATTCCGATCTCGGTCATGGCCTCCGCGAAGATGGCGTCCGCACCCGCCTCCTCGAAGCGAGCCGCGCGCTCTACGACGGCGTCGAGACCCTCCACCGCGAGCGCGTCGGTGCGCGCCATGACGACGAAGTCGGGATCGGTCCTGGCATCCACCGCGGCCTTCAGGCGATCACACATTTCCGCCGTGGACACGATCGCCTTGTTGGGCCGGTGGCCGCAGCGCTTGGTGGCCACCTGGTCCTCCATGTGAACGGCCGCGGCGCCGTTGCGGACCATCTCGCGGATCGTCCGGGCGATGTTGAACGCACCGCCCCAGCCGGTGTCGATGTCCACCAGCAACGGCGTGTCGACGGCGGCCGTGATCCGACGGACGTCCTCGAGCACGTCGTTCAGCGAGGTCATGCCGAGATCCGGAAGCCCGTAGGACGCGTTGGCCACCCCGCCGCCGCTGAGATAGATCGCCCGGTAGCCGACCTGCCGCGCCATCAACGCGGCGTACGCATTGACCGCGCCGACGACTTGCAGCGGGTTCTCTTCCGCCAGCGCCTGGCGGAAACGTGCTCCGGGCGTGGTCATGCCGGCACCTCCGCCAACGGTGCCAACTCCGCAGCGAGTTCGTCGTAGCCGTCGACTGCCTCGAAGGCCGGAAACTGCTCGCGCACGCCCGAGGGCGCGTCGAAGAAGAGTCCCACGTCGGCCTCCTCGAGCATGGTGACGTCGTTGAAGGAGTCCCCGACGCCAATCACCCGGTAGTTCATGGCGTGAAAGGCACGCACCGCCTGGCGCTTGGGATCCTCCTGGCGAAGCCGATAGCCGACGATCCGATCGTCTTCGACGGTGAGGCGGTGGCATAGCAGCAGCGGGTGGCCGAGTTTCGCCATCAGCGGCATGCCGAACTCGTAGAACGTATCCGACAGGATCGCGACCTGGAACCGCCGCCGTGCCCAGGCGACGAAATCCGACGCACCGGGAAGCGGGTCCAAACCACCGATCACTTCCTGGATGGTCGCGAGGCGGAGCCCGTGTTCGGCCATGACCGCCAGCCGCATCCGCATCAGGTCGTCGTAGACCGGAATGTCGCGCGTTGTCTTGTTCAGCGCGTCGATTCCGGTGCGCCGGGCGACCGCCCGCCAGACCTCCGGCACCAGCACACCCTCGAGATCAAGACACAGAACGTTCAACGCAAGGTCCCGGCGAAAAAGAGGGGCATTCTACAGGGTTCGCGGACCCTCGCCGGGCAGGAACCGACGCCGAATCCGGCGTTTCGTGAGCATTAGGATATTGCCAGACGGTATTTCTTGACCGTTGGGCCGTCTTGCTAAGCTCCCTCGCTTTGAGCCTTCGCGGGGCCAACAGAGCCGCATGGCCGAACCGTTGACAAGCGACGAACCAGCGACCGGCCGGAGTGCCGGGACTGGTGCTGCCTGGAGCCTGGCCGAGCGCGAGGCCCTGCTCGTGCTGGAGGACGCGTTCGCCCAACACGAGCGCATTGCCGTGTCGTTCAGTGGCGCCGAAGACGTCGCCCTCGTCGATCTCGCCGTACGAGTCCGAGGCCCCGACGTGCCGGTGTTCAGCCTGGACACGGGACGGCTCCATCCCGAGACCCACCGTTTCCTGGAGACGGTCCGCGAACACTACGGCATCGTCATCGAGACCCTGTCGCCCGACCCGGACGAGGTCAACCGGCTGGTGCGCGACAAGGGCTTGTTCAGTTTCTATCGGGACGGTCACGGCGAGTGCTGCGCGATCCGCAAGATCGAGCCGTTGACCCGAAAGCTCGGCCTCCTCGATGCCTGGATCACCGGTCAACGCGCCGACCAGAGCGTCACCCGCGAAGGACTGCCCGTCGCCCAGGACGACCTCGCGTTCTCCACGGCGCAGCACCGGTTACGCAAGTTCAACCCGTTGGCGAATTGGACCGGCGCCGACGTCTGGGACTACATCCGGCGACGCGAGGTGCCCTACAACACCCTCCACGACCAGGGTTTCCGCTCCATCGGCTGCGAACCCTGCACGCGCCCCGTGGGACCGCATCAGCACGAACGCGAGGGCCGCTGGTGGTGGGAGGACAATGCCCACAAGGAATGCGGCCTGCACGCGCAGAACGTCGCCGAACCCATCCGCATCATCGGTCGATAGGAACGTCGAACGCGGCCTTCAGGACTCCGGCCGCATGGCACAGATTGATCGCGTGGCTCAGCGCTGCGGCAATTCGAGGCCGTCGAAGAGGGCCGCCCGGGCGGCGGCGTTGGGTGCCGCGAAGGCGCGTTCGATGAGCTCGGGCGTCAGGTGTGGCGCGAACCAGCCGACGAAGTCGAGCATGAACTGGCGCATGAACGTGCCCTTGCGGCAGCCGATGAAGGTCGTGCTGTCCTTGAACAGGTTGCCGGCGTCGATGGCGACGAGATCGTCGTCGTGGTCCGCGTCGTAAGCCATCCGGGCGATGATCCCGACGCCGAAGCCGAGCCGGACGTAGGTCTTGATCACGTCCGTGTCGACGGCCGACAGGGCGATGTTGAACGCGGGACCGTCCTCGCGCGCGTCGCCGCTCCCGGCCACCGGCAGGCGCTCGTGGAAACCCGCGTCGTAGGTGACGATGGGGTGTTCCTGGAGATCGGTCTCGGAGAGCTTGAGCCGGGTCGCCAATTCGTGGCCCTTGGGGACCACGACGCACCGGTTCCAACGGTAGCAGGGCATCATCACGAGTTCCCGGTAGCGGTCCATGACCTCCGGCGCGATGGCGAAATCCACCTCGCCGGACGATGCCAGTTCGCCGATCTCCTCGGTCGTGCCCTGGCGCATGTGCAGACTCACCTCGGGATAGGCCTTGCGCAGCAACGGCAGAATCTCCGGCAGCGCGTAGCGCGCCTGGGTGTGGGTGGTCGCGATGGACAGCTTCCCGCGGGACTCGCCCCGGTATTCATCCGCGACCCGCTGAATGCTCTCCACCTCGTGGAGAATCTCCTGGGCCTTGCCGAGAATGACCTCTCCCGCCGGCGTGACCCGCGTCAGGTGCTTGCCGTTGCGGACGAAGATCTCGACGCCGAGTTCCTCCTCGAGGAGCCGGACCTGCTTGCTGATGCCCGGTTGCGAGGTGAACAGGTCTGCGGCCGTCGCCGAGACGTTAAGGTCGTGCTTGGCGACTTCCCAGATATAGCGGAGCTGCTGGAGCTTCATAGCGATTCCGCTGCCGTGAATGAACCGATGGGAATAATAACCGGCTTTGTTATGCCATGTCAGGGCCGGTCTCGGGAGTCCGGACGTCACTGGGCGCTTGTGTAGACCGTCTCTACTCTTGCACTCTCCGCTCAGGAAAGACCGCGAGGCCAATCAATGTTCGACGCCGATACGTGGCAGTCAGTCGTCGGCTTCCTTACCCCAACTGCCATCTTTGCGATCCTGTTGGTCCTGCACATCGTCCTGCCGTCGAAGCGCGTGGACGGCTACGCCCACCATGGGACGACCGGAACACCAGTCCGATACCGCCTGAACGGCATTGCCGTCTTTGTCGGTGCCCTCGTCATCTGGTGGCTGGAGCTGACCTACGCACCACTCGGCTGGCTCTGGGAAGTGAAGTGGCACGCCATGGCCGGCGCGGTGGCGCTCAGCATCGTGCTTACCGTCTGGCTTGTTCTCCGCGTCCCTGGGGACGAGCGGAGCACGTGGATCCAGTGGATCGAAGGGCGCTCCCGGAATGTTCAGTTCGCGGGTCGCGTCGACGTCAAGATGTTCATGTACATCTTCGGCGGCACGTTGCTCGCGCTGAACGCCGTGTCCAGCGCCGCGTACCACTACGGTCTGCACAGCGACGCGGTGAATGTCGGTCTGATGCTGCACGCGGCGATGTGGGTGTGGTTCGTGGCGGACTACTTCTGTTTCGAACGCGTGCAACTGTTCACCTTCGACATCTTCGAGGAGCGCGTCGGCTTCAAGCTCATCGTCGGCTGCATCGCGGTCTATCCGTGCCTGTACCCGGTGGCGCTGTGGGGGACGGCGGGGTTGCCGGCACCGGAGATCGACCCCGCCTGGAACCCGCTGTGGCTCGGCGGGTCCGCCGCCATCTTCCTGCTCGGCTGGACGATCACCCGCGGTGCCAACTACCAGAAGTACACCTTCAAGCGGTTTCCCGAGCGCGCCTTTCTCGGTCTGGTCAGACCCGCCACGATTACGGACGGCAAACGCACGATCCTGTGCAGCGGGTTCTGGGGGGCGGCCCGGCACACGAACTACACCGGCGAGATCCTCGAGGCGCTCGGCATGGCGCTTGCCATCGGCCACTTCACCAACGCCTGGGCGTGGGCCTACTTCGTCTACCTGACGGTCTTCTTCGTCACGCGGGAGCGCATCGACGACCGACGCTGCGAGGGCAAGTACGGCGAGCTTTGGTCGCAGTATCGGGACAGGGTTCCGCGGCGTCTGGTTCCGGGAATCTACTGAGGCGCCTTGCGACCACTCCCGGCCGAGGGCGCGCCCTGCGGGCGCGTGTGGGCGTCTACGGTTCGTTGCGCACGCCGTGGGGCACGTGTCCGATGGCCACGTGCCGGCCCGCCGCCTCGCAGTTGCCCCGCTGGTCGTCGAAGAACACGTCGGCCTCGTAGGCGCGCAGGAAGGCCCCCTTGTCGCGGCCGCCGAGAAAGAGGCTCTCGTCGAGCCGGATGTCCCAGGCGCGCAGGGTCTTGATGACCCGCTCGTGGGCGGGTGCGCCGCGGGCCGTGACGAGGGCCGTGCGGATGGGACAGGCATCTTCGCCGAACTCGCGCTGCAACCGGTGCAGGCCTTCGAGGAAAGGCTTGAAGGGTCCTCCCTTCAGCGGGCGGTCGGCCGCCTGGGCCTCGGACGCAGCGAACGCTTCGAGGCCCTGTTCCTGGAAGACCCGTTCGGCCTGGTCGGAGAACAACACCGCATCGCCGTCGAAGGCGATCTTGAGGGTCTGGGTCGGGTTGGCGGTTTGCCTCGAACCGAGCAACGTGGCCGCTGCAATGCCGCTCTCCAAGGCCCCGGTGACGTCCTCGGGCTCGGTGGACAGGAACAAATCGCAGCCGAACGCCTCCGCGTAGGGATAGGGACTCGCTCCGGAGGAGAAGGCCGCACGCACGATGTCCAGGTTGTGGGCGGCGATGGAATTGAAGATGCGCAAGCCCGTGTCCGCCGAGTTCCGCGACAGCAGGACGATGTCGACGCGGCGTTCGCCAAGCCGGCGATTGATGTTCAACAGCTTGGTGACGAAGGGGAATCCTTCGCCGGGGTGGAGCACTTCGTTCTCGTGTTCGATCTGGTAGCGGCGGTAGGCCTCGAGCCCTTGTTCGCGAAACACGGCGTCCGAAGCATCGAGGTCGAACAGAGCCCGGGAGGATACGGCGATGGTGAGGAACGTTTCCGGGTCAGGCATCGAGGTCGGGGATCAACTGGCTTTCCAGCCTCGCAATGGAATCCTTCAACTTGAGTTTGCGCTTCTTCAGACGCTGCACACGCATGTGGTCTTCGTGGCCGGTATCGATCAGGTGATCGATCACCGCGTCGAGATCCCGGTGCTCGATACGCATTTCCTCGAGCCAGCGGACGACTTCGCGTTGTTCCAATACCACTCCCTTGTGTGCCGGTTGGTCTGCCGGTTGCCGCCTCTGTCCGGCATACGCATCATAAGCGCCTAGTCCCACGGTGCAAACCATTGTCGAAGACGCCAGTTCCCAACCGGGACATCGAGAACTTCCTCACCGTCGTTCGCGCGACCAAGCCGCCCGCGAACGTCTCCGAGGAGCCCCATCGCATCCTGTTCGCCCTCGACGCCACGGCCAGCCGCGAGCCAACCTGGGACCTCGCCATGAGTCTGCATGCCGAACTGTTCCGCGCGGTGGCAGAGGAAGGCGACGGTGCCGCCCAGGTCGCGGTTCAACTGGCCTACTACCGCGGCTACAACGAGTTCCACACCTCCCCCTGGACGACCTCCTCGACGGCACTGCTGCGGCACATGACCGGCGTCGCCTGCCGTGGCGGAATGAGTCAGATCGGCCGGGTTCTCGGCCACGCGCTCGCCGAGTCGAAACGCGTCCCGGTCAAGGCGGCCGTGTTCGTCGGCGACGCCTGCGAGGAACCCCATGGCGTGCTCACTGCGGCTGCCGGACGACTCGCGCTCTTCAAGATGCCCGTGTTCGTGTTCCAGGAGGGCGACGATCCCAGCGCCGGGCGGATATTCCGCTCCATCGCGCGCATAACCGGCGGCGCCCACGCGCCTTTCCAGGCCGGCAGCGCGGATCAACTTCGCGCCCTGTTCGGCGCGGTCGCCCGGTACGCGGCCCACGGACGCGACGGCGTGCGTGAGATCGAGCACGACGTCGTGCGCGGCCTACTGGCGCAACTCCCGCCGTGATCGTCGTCGCCATCGCCGCGCTGGTCGGTGTCGTCGCCTTCGTCATGCTCTGGCGCGAGATCTGGCCCCGCAACCGGCCACGCAGGATATCGAAGGTGGCGGCCACCGCGACCGTCGCCCTCGTCGCGGCGCTGGTGGTGCTCACCGGCACGGGGCGGCTGCACTGGATCATGGCGCTCATCGCCGGCTTCCTGCCGTTCCTGCGCTGGGTGCTGGGGCTGCTCCTCGGACCACTCTTAAGCTACTTCGTGCGTTCCAAGGTCTTTGGCCAGGCCCGCCCAACGTACGACACCGACCCATCGTCGGCGGGCGGGCCGAAGACCTCCACCGTCGCCACCGACGATCTGCGCATGACGCTGGACCACGAAACCGGTGCCATGGACGGCGAGGTTCTCAGCGGCAGGTTGGCCGGAGAGCGTCTCGGCGGCCTCGACCTCCCGACCCTCAAGTCGCTCTACGCGGATCTCTCGGCCACCGACTCGCGGCAGTTGCTCGGTGCCTACCTCGATCGACGGTTCCCGGACTGGTCCGACCCGGGGACGAAACGCGAAGCGCCGACGCCGGGCGGAGAAATGGACCGCGACCAGGCCCTCGCCGTGCTCGGCCTGGAAGCCGACGCCACCGAGGAGGAGATCATCGCTGCACATCGGCGGCTCATGCAGAAACTCCACCCGGACCGAGGCGGCACCGACTACCTGGCCGCCACCTTGAACCTCGCCAAACGAACGCTACTCGGCAGCTGACGCACCTCGTCCCGTAGGGTTGCCCCGGGACGACCCCCTTCTCGCCGAACTCCACATCGACGTCCGCCAGTCGCGACCGGCTGTTCCGGACCCTTCCCGCCTGGCCCGAATGAACCTGAGCCGGTGGAAAGTTCTTGATGTGCCCAACGAACGGGCGTACGTTGCGTCGTGGAGTGGGACGAACCCCCGACACGACGCAGCGTCGACGTGTACATCCGTCCACTCAGCAGGCGTTCGCGCCAATGAGTCCGTCCCGCAACCCGACCGGACCACCGCGTGGTCCACCTACACAGATGGGGGGAGGGACGGGAGATGTCAGTCAACCAACCAAAGCTGTTCCTGCACTTTGGGTCGACGCTCGCCGTGGCGCTCGCGGCTTCGGTCGGGGTGGCCGAGACGACCGAATCCGAAGGGACGACCGACGACGATTCGATGGACCCCAGGATCGAGGTCGTCATCGTGACGGCCGAAAAGCGCCAAGAGGATATTCTCAAGGTGCCCCTGACGATGTCCGCGTTCAATGATCGGATGATCAAGGAACTGGGCATGACCAACAGCAAGGATATCGAGCAGTTGGTGCCCGGACTGCAGTTCGGCAACGACAACGTACGCTGGGGCCAGGGCACGGCGATTCGGGGAATCGGTTCACGCAATTGGGGCGAGGTGCACAGCGACATGGCCGTTGCCACCTACGTCGACGGCGTCTACAGCCGCTCGGCGATCTCCGTGGCGCCCAACCTGTTCGACGTCGAGCGGCTTGAAGTGGGTCGTGGCCCACAAGGCACCCTGAACGGGCGCAACTCCATTGCCGGCTCGGTCAGTTACATCACCAAACGACCGACCGACGAATGGGACGTCGATGTTCTCGCGGAATTCACCGACCAGTTCACCCAGCGTTACAACATCGCCCTCGGCGGTCCCCTTTCGGAGTACCTCAGTTTCCGCATCACGGGCGGCTACCACGAGGGCGACGGCGCGCAGAAGAAT
>JAGWBN010000248.1 GCA_021295875.1 Pseudomonadales bacterium | reverse complement strand
GGACACTTGGAAGCCGGGGCTCGCCGTGGCGCTGCCGAAACCGCTGGAAATGTTGCGCACGTTGGTCGCCGAGCCGTCGGTGAGCTGCATCGATCCGGTGCACGACCAGGGCAATCTGGGTGTCATCAATCATCTCGGCGGCTGGCTCGAGGACCTGGGTTTCTCGGTCGCGGTGGAGCGCCTGACCCATCGGCCCGGCAAGGCCAACCTGATCGCCCGGCGTGGCGACGGCGCGGACGGGCTCGTGCTCGCCGGTCATACCGACACCGTGCCCTGCGACGAGAGCCTGTGGAGCGCGGACCCGTTCATGCTCACCGAGCGGGACTCGCGGTTCTACGGTCTCGGCGCGACGGACATGAAGGGGTTCTTTCCTCTTGCCCTGACCGCCGCCGCGCGGCACCGCGACAGCAAGCTGCGCCACCCGCTCACCATCATCGCCACGGCGGACGAGGAGTCTTCCATGGCCGGCGCCCGCCAATTGGCGGCTAACGGCGTCGTCAAGGCCGCCGCCGCGGTGATCGGCGAGCCCACGGGTCTGCAACCGGTCCGCGCCCACAAGGGGGTTGCGATGATATCGATCGCGATCACCGGATCCTCCGGACACTCGTCGAATCCGGACCTTGGCGACAATGCTCTCGACGCCATGCACCGGGTCATCGGCGCGCTGGTCTCGTTTCGCCGCGAACTCGCCGAACGGCACGTCGACCCGGCGTTCGAGGTGCGCGTGCCGACGTTGAACCTCGGCTGTCTCCACGCCGGCGACAACCCCAACCGCATCTGTGAGCATGCCGAACTGCAGATCGACCTGAGGCTGCTGCCCGGCATGGACACCCGACGGGTGATCGACGAACTCCGCGACCGTACCGAGGCGGCATGCGCCGACACGACGGTCTCGGTAGGGCCCCTGTTCGAGCCGATCGACCCGTACCAGACGCCGGCCGATGGCAACCTGGTGAGGTCGCTCGAGTCGCTCTCCGGTCGAACGGCCCGAACCGTGGCGTTCGGCACCGAGGCGCCCTTCTTCCAATCGCTGGGGATGGAGACGGTGATCTTCGGCCCCGGTTCCATCGACCAGGCGCACCAGCCCGACGAATACCTGGACGCCGATCAGATCCGGCCCGCCGAAGACGCCCTCACGGCGCTGATCGCCCGCTACTGCCTGTAGTACACGACACGACACAGCCACGAAGAACCTCGAACATGACGGACCCCAAACGCCCCTATTCCTCCATCGTCGTCGACGGCGTCGAACAGGCGCCGAGCCGCGCCATGCTCTATCCCGTCGGTTTCAAACGCGAGGACTTCGACAAGGCGCAGGTGGGCATCGCCTCGACATGGTCGATGGTGACGCCCTGCAACATGCACATCGACGAACTGGCCGACGCGGCGGCGGCGGGCGCCGACGCGGCGGGCGCCAAGAGCGTGGTGTTCAACACCGTCACGGTCTCCGACGGCATCTCCATGGGCACCCCGGGCATGCGCTACTCGTTGGTGTCCCGGGAGGTCATCGCCGACTCCATCGAGACCGTCGTCGGCGCCCAGGGCTTCGACGGCTTCGTCGCCATCGGCGGCTGCGACAAGAACATGCCCGCTTGCGCCATGGCCATGGCGCGCCTCGACCGGCCGAGCGTGTTCGTCTACGGCGGCACCATCCAGACGGGCGAGGAGCGGCGCGACATCATCTCCGTGTTCGAAGCCGTCGGCGGCCACGCGGCGGGCACGGTGAGCGACGACGAACTGCTCGCCGTCGAGCAGACCGCCATCCCGGGGCCGGGATCCTGTGCCGGCATGTACACCGCCAACACCATGGCGTCGGCCATCGAGGCCATGGGCCTGTCGCTGCCCAACTCCTCGGCCCAGGAGGCGGTCAGCGCCAACAAGCGTCGCGACGCCCGCGATGCCGGCGCGGCGGTGGCGCGTCTCATCGCCGACGGCATCAAGCCCTCCGACATCCTGTCGATGGAAGCCTTCGAGAACGCCATCACCCTGGTGACGGCGCTGGAGGGCTCGACCAATGCCGTTCTCC
>JAGWBN010000043.1:39455-44497 GCA_021295875.1 Pseudomonadales bacterium | reverse complement strand
GCCTTCATGCACAACCTGCGCGGCGACCAGGCGGCGAAGCTCGGCCTCACCTACGCCGACCTCGCGCCCGCCAACCCGAAAATCGTCTGCGCCCACATCTCGGCCTACGGACGCGAAGGGGAGCGTCGCGACTGGCCGGGTTTCGACTACCTCATGCAGGCCGAGGCGGGATTCTTCTTCCTCACCGGCGAACCGGAGGGGCCGCCCGCGCGTTTCGGCCTGTCCATGGTCGACTACATGACCGGCGCCACCACGTCGACGGCGGTTCTCGCCGGCATCCTCGGCGCTCGCGAGACCGGCAAGGGACGCGACGTCGACGTGACGCTGTTCGATGTCGCCATGTATCAGCTCACCTATCCGGGCGCCTGGTACCTCAACGAGGGTTTCGTCACCGATCGCGTCGCCCGGTCGAGCCATCCCTACACGGTGCCCTCCCAGCTCTACCGCACCGCCGACGGCTGGATCATGGTCATGGCCCAGAACCCCCGCTTCTGGGAACTGTTCTGCGACCTCATCGAGCGTGCCGATCTGAAAGCGGACCCGCGTTTCGCCGAAACCCAGGGTCGCTACGACAACCGCGACGCGCTGACCGGGGAGCTCGACCGGCACCTCGGTTCGCGCAACACCGCCGACTGGATCGCCGTGCTCGGCGGCCATGTTCCGTGCGCGCCGGTGCACGACATCGCCCGGGCGCTGGACAGTCCGTTCTTCCGCGACCGCGACGGCGTCAAGACCGTGCCCCACGCCCGGCGCCCCGACTTCAAGCTCGTCGCAAGTCCCTTCCGCCTCGACGAACCGTTACCCAACGAACCGGGGCCTGAGCTCGGCGAGCACACCGGCGAGATCCTGGCCGAACTTGGCTAC
The DNA here is from genome assembly GCA_021295875.1 of Pseudomonadales bacterium. Classification (GTDB taxonomy): domain Bacteria; phylum Pseudomonadota; class Gammaproteobacteria; order Pseudomonadales; family Azotimanducaceae; genus VXYL01. The sequence goes on along the minus strand of JAGWBN010000043.1, from coordinate 43,633 downwards.
GACGAACAGCAGATCGCCTCGTTGCGTGATGCCGATGTCGTGTAGGCGCGATCGCATTGCGCCCGCATGCCCCGCAAGGGTGCGCCGTCGCCCAACCTTGCCGATCCTGGCGCTCTTCACGGCGGCATCGATGCACGCGGCACAGATCGAACTGTCGCCCTGCGATCTCACCGCCAGCGAAGGCCGCCAGGAGGTCAACGCCCGATGCGGCACCCTTGCGGTCCCGCTCGACCGTCGGCGGACCGATGGCGCGCAGATCGAACTCTTCGTCGCCGTCGTCGACGCCTTGGCCGAGCAGGCCGAACCGGATCCACTGTTCGTCATCGCCGGTGGCCCCGGCGACTCGGCAACGGGCTTCTACGCCGCCGCCGAAGGTGCCTTCTCGCGCATCCATCGCCGCCGCGACATCGTCCTGGTGGACCAGCGGGGTAGTGGTGCCTCGGCGCCGCTCGACTGCGACGCCCTCGATGAAGACCGGCTTGGCGAGCATGTCGACCTCGAGGTCGTGGTCGACGCGGCCGTCGACTGCCTCGGGCAACTCGACCACGATCCGCGGTTCTTCACCACCAGCATCGCCGTGCGGGATCTCGACCACGTCCGGGCGGCGCTTGGCTACGAGCGGGTCAACCTCTATGGCATCTCCTACGGCACACGCGTCGCGCAGCACTACCTGCGCCGCTACCCGGAACGCACCCGCAGCGTCATCCTGGACGGCGTCCTGTCTCCCGACATCGCCCTCGGTCCAGACATCGCGCTGGTGAGCCAGGAAGCCCTGGATGCGCTCTTCGACCGCTGCCGGGAGGACGCCTACCCCGAGCTGCGCGCGCAGTTCGACGCCGTGCTCGACCGCCTCGGGAATGCGCCCGTGGCAATCACCATCGACCACCCGCGGACGGGCGAGCCCACCGAGACCATCGTCGACCAGTACACCTTTGTCGCCGTGGTCCGTCTGCTCGTGTATTCGCCGCGCACCGCGAGCGTGTTGCCGGCGTTGGTGGAGTCGGCCTACGCCGGCGACTACCGGCCCCTGACGTCCCACGCGCTGTTCGTCGCCCAGAGCGTGGAGAACCTGGCCCTGGGGCTCAACTACGCGGTGGCGTGCACCGAGGACGCCCCCTACATGGGGGACGTGGACTTCGATGCCTTGGCGGCGACGTACATGGGCACGACTTTCGTCGAAGCCCTGGACCGCGTGTGCGAGCGGTGGCCGGCCGGCTTCATGGATGAGGATCTCCGCGAATTGGTCGAAACCGACGTGCCGGTCCTGCTGCTGAGCGGCGAGCTGGACCCCATCACGCCGCCGCGGTACGCGACCGCCGCGGCGAACCGCATGGCCAACACGGTGGAGGTCGTGGGCCGCGGCCAGGGTCACGGCATGCTCACCGTGGCCTGCGCCCAGCGGTTGATGGCCAAGTTCGTCGACAGCCCCGTTGTCGGCGAACTCGATCTGGGTTGCGTGGATCGGATCCGGCCGTTCCCTCTGTTCACCTCGCCCATGGGCCCTGCACCGTGATCGAAGTCGAGGGCCTGGCGAAGCGGTTCGGCAAGGTGGAGGCGCTCTCCGGCGTCGGATTCGACGCCGCGGACGGCCGCATCACCGGGCTTCTCGGTCCCAACGGCGCGGGCAAGTCCACGACCCTGCGGATCCTGTGCACGATCTTGAAGGCGGATGCCGGCACCGCGCGAGTCGGCGGCGTGGACGTCGCGGACGACCCGCTCGCGGTGCGCAACCGGATCGGTGTCCTGCCGCACAACTCGAACCTCTACGCCAACCTGACGGCGCGCGAGAACATCGCCTACTACGCGGCCCTGCAGGGCATGGCGGGCGACGCCATCGAACCCGCGGTGGAACGCGTGATCGACCTGCTCGGCGTCGGCGACTTCGCCGACCGGCGCGCCAAGGGCTTCTCCCAGGGCCAACGCATCCGCACCGCCCTGGCCCGCGCCATGGTGCACGACCCGGATACGCTGATCCTCGACGAACCCACCAACGGGCTCGACGTCATGGCCACGCGCGCGCTGCGCGACGTGATCCGCGAACGCCGCGACGCAGGCTGCTGCGTGCTGTTCTCGAGCCACGTCATGCAGGAAGTGGCCGCCCTGTGCGACCGCATCGTCATCATCGCCGCCGGCACGGTCGCCGTAGCCGGCACCACCGAGCAGATCCGCACCGACACGGGTTGCGACGACCTTGAGGACGCCTTCGTGGAGGCCGTTACCCGTGTCGATGCGGAGGCGGCCGCATAGCGTCCGACGGCTGGCCCATGCGCAGTATCGGCACCGTCTTCCGCAAGGAAGTCCTGGAGGGCTTGCGCGACCGGCGCGCCATGATCACCGCGCTGCTGTTCGGTCCGATGTTCGGCCCGATTCTGTTCGCGGGCTTCACCAACTACGCCGTCAGCATCCAGCTCGACGAAGCCGAGAAGTCCATCGAGGTTCCCGTGGTGGGCGGTGCCGAAGCCGCCAATCTGATGACCCATCTGCATCGCCGCCTGATCGACGTCGACCACGAGGCGTTCGCCGACCTCGACGCTTTGCGCGAGTCGGTTCGGCTTGGCGACACCGATGTTGGTCTCGTCGTGGATGCCGGGTTCGGGGCGGCGCTCCGCGACGGCTCGCCGGCCCGGTTGTGGATCGTCACCGACGTGTCGAACAACACCACCCGGTCCGCCGCTTCGCGGCTGCGTTCGGCGCTTGCCGAGTACGGGTCGATCATCGGCACCCACCGCCTGCAGTTGCGCGGCATCGACCCGACCGTCGCGCGGCCCCTCGCGGTGCTGACCGAAGACGTCTCGACGCCATCGGGACGCGCCATCCTGCTGCTCGGCATGATGACCTACTTCCTGCTGTTCGCGACGCTCATCGGCGGCACCCAGGTGGCCATCGACACGACGGCCGGGGAGCGCGAACGGGGATCCCTGGAGCCGCTGCTGACGCTGCCCGTGGCCCGTGCGAGCGTCGTCTGGGGCAAGCTGGCCGCGACGTTCTTCTTCATGGCGGTTTCGCTCGGCGTGTCCATCGTCGCGTTCGCCATCGCGGTGCGTTTCCTGCCGTTGGCGAAGATCGGCATGACGGCGAACTTCACGCCCGAAGTGTGCGCCGTCATGTACATCGTCATGTTGCCGTTCGCCGCGCTCGGCGCCGGCGTGATGACCATCGTCGCGTCCTACACCAAGTCCTTCCGCGAAGCCCAGACCTACACGGGCCTCGCGATGGTGGCGCCGACGCTGCCCATCGTCGTGGTGGTGCTGAACCCGGTCCAGGCGAGCTTGGGTTCGATGCTGGTGCCGAGCCTGTCCCAGCACCTGCTGGTGACGGAGCTGGTGAAGGGGGAGGGCGTGGAGGCGTTGCACATCCTGGTCTCCGCCGCGGCGACGGTCGCCGTGGGGGTGCTGTGCGGTCTCGCCACGGTGCGACGCTACGGCAGCGAGCGACTCCTCGTCTAGGAATGTTCTGATCAAGCCATCCCTGGCTTGATCAGAATCAGACCTTCCCTAACGTTCGTGAACGCGTCCCCTACAAGGCTGAGAGCTCGCGCTCCGCGGTCTGTTGCCGTGCATCGCGGGCGAGGTCCAACGGCGTTCTTCCGTCGTTGTCCCGGGCATCGGCGTCAGCGCCCGCGTCGATCAGCGCGCGAATCGCCGCGCGGCCGGTGCCGCGGGTGGCGACGAGGTGGAGAGGTGTCCGACCCATGGCATCCCGGACGTTGGGGTCGGCGCCGTGGGCGAGCAGCAGGCGAACCTTGGCGCCGTGACCGTGGTTCGCGTCGTGGTGGAGCAGGGTACGCGCGCCCGCGCCCTCGTCGATGTTCCAGCCGTGTTCGACCAGCAGCGGGACGAGGGTTGGCATGTTGGCGGACGGCATGAACTTGAGCGGCCCGCGGTTCGGATTGGCGCTGCGGTGCAGTAGGAATCTCACGTCCTCCACGCCGCCGAAACGGAGCTTCATGGCCAGGGGTGTCTCGCCGTTGAAGTGAACGGTGGTCTGCGCATCGATGTCGGCACCGGCGTCGAGGAGGAGTTCGGCCGCCTCGATGGACTGCCAGTGGTGGATCGGTTGGGCGATACCGCGTCCGGCGGTGAACGGTGCGGACACCAGCGCCGGGTCGTCCCTCAATCGCGCCCGGACGACCTCGACCTGGTCCGCTAGCAGGGAATCCCGAAAAGAACGCACCGCTT
>JAGWBN010000043.1:37076-39334 GCA_021295875.1 Pseudomonadales bacterium | reverse complement strand
GGGCGGCATCGATGTCGCCGGCCCTGAAGGCGGCGAGGAAGCCGTCTGCGGGATTCACCCTTGGCTCCGACTATCGCTGGGTATTGATCCGCCTGAGGAGCTTCACCTTGACGGGTGCGGTCGGGTAGCCCTCAGCGTGGCAGTAGTTGACGTCCACGGCCATCCGCAGCAGCCTTACGCCAAAGTGACTCTCAGGAAGTCGAGAAGGCGTCCGCAAGACGCACATCGCTCGCGCACACGCTCCGGCTTGATCCTCTGGAGCAATTGGCTTGCGTGGCGAATCTTGGCGTAGCGCCCTTTCGTCGTTGCTCGCGTTGCCGTCTGCAACGCCTTTTCGATTTCCCGTTTGGAGACCGACTCCAGATCCGGTGTCGCGGGCAATGCGTTTCCCCGGAATCCCTGCCCGTAGTAGTGCGCCAGCGCGTCACCGTCCGCGACGAGCCACGCCTCCATGGTTTGTACCATGAGATGGACGCTGTTCTCCTCGGCGAACCCCATCTCCCAAGCGTCGTGGTCTCCAAGGTGCGCCCGAGGCGCATCCCGTACCGGTTGTTCGGCATCGACCAGAAGGATCACCACGCCGGCATCGCCTAGCTGCGTCGCTCTGCGGAAGGCCCGAAACGCGTCGTTGCGCGATCCAACGCACGCAAGCTTCCATCCCCAATGTCGGTTTCGGGCGGCCTGCTTCAGTTCGCCGAGGAACGCGTCCATCCCTTGGCGGAGGGCGGCACGCCCGTTGTTGCTGAGCCCGCCCCCTTCCATATAGATGGCGATGCTGGTCACGGGTTTGCGCCCAATTCTCCCATCCGCCAGAGATCCCCCAGCTGATACTGCTCAAGCCACTCGCCCAGAGCCCCTGCGTCGAGACGTCTCAAGACCGTGCCTGATCCGCGCTTTTCGCATGTCATCACCGCCTCTGCATCCGCAGTGAGCGCCGACACGAGTGCGTCGGAGTGCGTGGTCACGATGAGCTGCATCCTGTGCGACGCCTCTACTAGCAGGCTCCCGATAACGGCCAGCGCGTCGGGATGCAATCCCAGCTCCGGCTCCTCGATGCACAGCAGTGGCGGTGGACTCGGCGATAGAAGTGCCGCGAGAATGGCCACGAACCTGATCGTGCCGTCCGACAAGCGCGTAGCCGGCACCGGAGAGGTGAGGCCCCGCTCGTGCAGATAGAACTGGACCTGTCCGCCCTCAATCCGTGTCGTCATCCGCTCGAACTGCGGCAGGAAACGGTGCAACAGCCCGTCGAACTCCCTGCCGTCGTGGTGCTCGATGTGGTTCAAGACGAGCGCAAGGTTGCGGCTGTCCGCGAGCAGACTGTCTGCCGGCAGGTCCGCCGGCTGCGGTGTTCGCAAGGGGGCGTATCGACCAATCGACCACTCTCGAAACGTGCTGAAGTTGCCGAATCGCCTCCCGAGCCACGTCACCTCCGGGTACTGGTCGGGATCCTTGCGTTGCGACAGCACCGACTGATCCGGGAGTAGGCTTTCGCGCTCCAGGTGGCGACTCTGGCGTCCCCCATTCTGCGTCGCGACGTTGACCACCGGGCTGCCTCGCCGAAACCGGTAGTAGAAATAGACGTCGGGCTTGCCTGGTTGCGGCTCGACCTCCTCGACGGCCTCGTCGAGTACCTCCAGCCTGCTAGCCGCCTCGAAAAACTCCAACCTGTAACGTAGCGGCCTACCGGCCGGCGTCCCTTCATCGACGACGGCCTCTATCGTGGCCGGCTTGCGCTCTCCTCCCTTCCACAGCCACTCGCGTACTCCACCGCCGTCACGGATGCAGTCAGCGACGTTCGTTGGGGTTGCCCTCAGCAATTCGATCGCCTCGATCAGGTTCGACTTCCCACCTCCGTTGGGGCCGATCAATACGTTGAGCGGTTCCAACTCGATCGGCTCGGAACGGGGTGCGAAGGACAGGAAACCGTCGAGCCGAAGTGTCTTAAGCGTGCGCATGACCAAAATCTTGAACCATAGCCGCCCGCATCGCAAACCAGCTCCGGTTGTGGGCGTACGTGCTGCGGGGGTGTACACAAATCTCTGGTGGATCGTAGGGGCGACCGCGCGCCCCGGCGGGTGCGTTGTGGTCGCTCGCGCTGATCGACCACTCGCAGCGAATCCCAAAAGAACGCACCGTTTGGGCAATGAGCAGGTCGGCGACCGCCAGGTGGGCCGCCTAGCAGTGCCCGTCGTTGCCATCGACGAAGGCGGCCAGCAGGGGGTGAACCTGGTAGTCGGTGCTCGACGACAGCTCGG
>JAGWBN010000043.1:35646-36865 GCA_021295875.1 Pseudomonadales bacterium | reverse complement strand
TGGAACACCCCCGAGATGGACAGCCCGACGAACGTCGTTCGCCTCGCGGGCAATGTCCTGCCGCGGAGCGGGGACGGCGTGTTGCAGCTGCTCTTCTACGACGCGGGCGTCGGAACCGGTGGCTGGATGGATCGCCTCGTCGGCGGCGCGTTCGGCGAAGGTCTCGACACCAACGTGCGAGAGGCCTACCGGTTCATCGCCAACAACTGCGCTGCGGGCGACGAGATCTACCTGTTCGGCTTCAGTCGCGGCGCCTATACGGTCAGAAGCCTGGCGGGAATGATCGGCTACGCCGGGCTGCTCGGTCGAGATCGGATGACCTTGGTGGGGCAGGCCTACGAACTCTACCGCAACGGCAAGTCCGCCGACGGGCACGCGGCGAAGGCGTTCCGCGCCCGTCACGGGACGAACGTGCCACCCATCACGCTGCTGGGATGCTGGGACACTGTCGGCGCCCTGGGCATCCCCGACAAGCTACCCGGCATCCCGTTGGACCAGGCGTTCGCGGATCGGTATCGATGGCTTGACTTCAATCTGGGCAAGCACGTCCAGGCGGCCCTTCACGCCGTCGCCATCGACGAGCGACGCAAGGAATTCGGGCACACACCCATGTGTAGCGGATCGCCCGGCCAAGTGCTCCACGAGGTCTGGTTCCCGGGCGACCACGGCTGCGTGGGTGGCGGCACCGAACACAAGGAGCCCCTGTCGCGCGCCGCGTTGGAGTGGATGGTCGAACAGATCCGGGAACTCGGGCTCGGCCTTGCCATCGACACCGACTTCAAACGGCTTCGCATCGCCGATCACAACACCTACTTCAACGGTGACCGGAAACTGATATACGGAAAGGGGCTACGCCGACCGGATGCCGACTCGGTCTTCCACGAGTCCGCGCTTCGGAGATACCACGACCTGGCCCACTACCGGGAGAGCTTGGACGACAGCCAGCGGACCTTCCTCGAGACGGCGGCGCAGGGCGGGACGGGTACCCTGAACCTCGCGCCGAAGGGCGGATTGACGCTCGAGGTCGGCGAAACCGCCCATGCGATCGTGCACGCCCGCGAGCACCGCAACGACACGGGAATCGACCTGGTGAACGGTGCCCGGTACCGCCTGTCGGTGGCGTCGAGCCAGTGCTGGCAGGACGGCGACCTGCCACCGTGCAACGCGTCCGGCTGGCGGTTGGACGATCCGGCCGTGCAGCGAGCCCTCGGCCGGTTCG
>JAGWBN010000043.1:0-35570 GCA_021295875.1 Pseudomonadales bacterium | reverse complement strand
GCGACGAGCACAAGTGGCCCATCGGGCTGGAGGCGGAGTTCGAGGCCCCCTTCGATGGTCGCTTGATGACACTCGCCAACGACCTCGAGTCTCGCATGCCGTTGATGGACAGGTACGGCAACAACGAAGGCTGGGTGGTCGTCGAGGTGAGCCGACTGGCGTGACGCCCCCGCGTACATGAGGAACCGGCAGCGGGCGATCACGTGGCGCAACAGCGGATCCGCGCCGGAGAGATCCGCCGGGTCGCCGAACGCAGCGCACGGGCCCGCAGAATGTCACATGGCCTTGGACTACATGGTGTCGATGGCTGAGTGGCCAGCGGCCTCGAGTCGGACAATCAGGTCGGCAGCGGTGTCGCAGTCGACGATCCAGTCCGCCGCTTCCGCCAGACGCTCGGCGTCGTCGACACCCTCGAGGAATGCCGTCAGCGATGCCGCGGTCCGGGTGCCGAACCGCTTCGCCGCCTGGCGTTGAAGCAGCGCCCGCGCCCGCGCCCGAGCTTCCGCACGCCCTTCCTTGCGAGCTTCCTCACGCCCTTCCTTGAGCCCTTCCTCACGACCTTCCTCACGGCCTTCCCGGCGGCCCTCCTCGCGGTACGCGTTCACGAACGCCAGTCGCCGCTTCTCGAAGTACGCCTCCAACTCGTCCGACTCGTGCAATCGATCCACTTCAGCCATGTCGTCCACTCCAATGTCCCAGCCCAGTCGTCGCTCGACCACCCGACGCGCCCAGTTCAGCAGGAGTTCCCGCAAGGGCCGTAGTTCCTCGGCCTCCAGGTGCCGGTAGAGCCGCACCGCCAACTCGCCCGCCGTGTCCACCGACGGATGCTCGAGACCCGCGAGCAGCACGGCGGCATTGTTCTCCTTCCAATCGTCGGCAACCACCCGACCGCTGTCAACCATCCGGTAGCCGTCGCCGGCGAACAGTGGTCCCGGCCACGACAAGTCCATCGCCTCTGCGGCAACCGCGGTGTCGGGGGTCACCAGGTCGACCACGCGGCGCGCCGCCGTCCACCGCCGAGCGCCGTTGTAGACGACGAACATCAGCACCGGGGGCAATCGGTCCGCAGCACCGAAACGTGTCCCGCGCCAGTTCTCCAGGTAGAAGCCGTCGACGTAGTGGCGGCAGCGCAACGCCATCAGAAAGTCGACCTCCGACTGGAACTCCAGCATCAACACCAGGTGCAACCATCCTTCGGGGTGTGCGCCTTCCCGTCCGCGAAACATCACCCGCCAGACCATGTCGTTGCTACGTCGTCGGCCGCCCGAGACGGATTGCTCCGGCAGCCGCGTCAGGGTCGCGAAGTCCAGCGCCTCGAACAGCTCCCGACCGCCTTCCAAGGCGGGTATCAGCCAACGGGCGAGTTCCTCGACCATGAAGGGGTGGCCGTAGATCTCCTTGTAGCTGGTGTCGTGATCGAGCGGTTCCATGGATGGGCACGATAGCCCCCCGGACGCTCTGACGCTGACGGACATTCGCCATGGCCAGCGTGCGAAATGTCGGAAAATGTCGCGCCGCAGCGGGCCTACACAAGCCGACCGATTCGGTCAATCCGCCACTTGAGTCTCTGCGAAGAAGGGCACGGGTCGACAAGGTCGTTGACGCGGAGGGGTCCGAGTACCGGCCACCGCCCGAGTTCTAAAGCCGAAGACCCTCCAACCCGCGTGGTGCTGTTCGGTTCCCGTCGTTCGCGAGTTGACGACGGAAGGGCAATTCCGCGTCTGCTACCTTCACGCTGGCCTCGCCTACCTGCGCTGCGGGAGCGTTCAAAAGGGGCTCTTAGCTGCAAATCGATTGCGGTTAATATATTGATTTTAGTGGAGTTTTATCCGCCCGAGAACGACGGTTCCGGTTTCGGGTGTCAACGGGATCAGAATTGGTCGGAGTGGCCGGACTTGAACCGGCGGCCCCCGCCTCCCGAAGACGGTGCTCTACCAGACTGAGCTACACTCCGAAGGGTGACGAATGGCGCGCACGGCCATTCGCGGGAAGCGTATTGTAGGCGTCGGTGAGGGCGTTCGCCACACGTCACTGCGACGGCTGCTTGACGGGCCAGGAGGTGGGGAGTCCGGCTTTGCCGGTTGCCGACCGGGGCTACCAATGACACGACAGAGCCAATCGTTCAGATCCCGTTGATGGCGATGCGATCACGAGTCCGACCAAGCCGATGAAGGATCCCTGACCCGTGACCACCCCTACCGTAGCGGTCGCCGACGACTCCCACCGTCGCATAACCCGGCAGACCCTTTGGACGGGCGCCGTCACAGCGGTCGAGGTGCTCGGGGCATTCGTGCACATCTTCGTAGCCGCTCGGCTTCTCGGACTGGAAGGCTACGGTGCACTCGCCGTCATCATCGCGACAACCACCCTAGTCCATGGTCTCATTGCGATTCCAGGTGGCGACACGGTAACGACGTTCGCAACCCGCAGCATCGCCGACGGGCGCCGTAAGGAGGCGTCCTCGATTCTTCGTTTTGCGGTGTCCGTTTCCCTTGGACTCGCACTCGTGGCATACGGCGTGATCGCTACGCTGACGCTGACGGTAAGCGGTCTGTTGAGGATCGACGAGGCGCATACGGGGGCTATGCTTCTCTACGGCATCGTTGGGATCTTGCTGGCGACGAGGTCGGAAGCGCTCGCCGTGCTGAGGCTTGCGGATCGCTTGCGCGCGCACCTGGGCGTTTCCGTCGCGGACAACGCGACGCGAGTGGCCGTCCTTGCGATGGCTTGGTTTGCCGGCGGTGACCTGTTGACAGTCGTGTCGGCAACCGTGGCGGGGGCGGCAGTGGGTACGGTGGGAATGCTCCTTGGAGCCGCCATCTTCGCGGGACAGGCGGGTTTCGCAGGCCTGTTTCGATCACCATCGATTCGGGTACCGGCCGACGTGATAGGGTTCCACGTCGGCACGTACGGGAGAACGACCATCGGAGTGGTGACGGGGAACGTGGATACGATCCTAGTGGCCCAGTTCGCGGGTCCTGCCGATGTGGGGCTCTATCGAGCAGCAAGGCGGATCATGGATATGGCGAGACGCCCATTTCACCTGATCCGCACAAGCGTCCAACCGGAACTTAGTCGACAGTGGTATTCGGGCCAAGGCGAGGCATTGCGCCGCACGTTGTTTCGATTCGGGACCTATTCGCTTGCCTTGGCCATCGTGGGCTTCACCGTACTTGGAGTCTTCCGCGAACCGATCGCCGTCCTCGTCCTCGGTTCGGCGTTCGTGGAGGTAGCCCCCTTGCTGCTAATCCTGATTCCGGGGGCGTTCATAGCGAGTGCTGCGGTCGTCGGGGGATTGCCTATCGCCACTGGCCACGTCTGGCCCTCGATCATCTCCATGCTTGGTGGGCTCGTCGTATCCGTGGTGGGCATCGTGTGGTTGGTGCCACTCTATCTGTCGGACGGAGCGGCTTGGGCAAGAACTGCGTCGTCCATTGCAGCGGTTTTGGTGCTTGTTCCGTTCGTGGTCGAACTGTGGCGGCAAAGTCACCGGATCTGACGGTGCCGTGAACTCTCCGCCACTTTCGGCATGGCCGTCCATGTTCCGCCAAGTCTACTCAGGGACTAGCGTTGGTCGAGCCCTGATGCACTTGAAGGTCAAGGACGACCTCGAGGCTCGTGGGCTTGTACTCGACATCGGGGGAGGACGTAGACAGACCTATCTCCAATATGCTCACTCAGACCTCGTGCGTGTCGTGACAATGGACATCGAGCCGGGGCCGAAGGTCGACGTGGTTGCTTCCGCCACCAACATGCCGTTGGATCGAGACAGTATGGATTCTGTGATTTGTTTCAACGTCTTGGAGCACATATTTGATCACCGCGCCGCGCTTGCGGAGATCTGTCGCGTAATGAAACCGGCTGGCGAACTGTACGGCTGGGTACCGTTCACTATCGGGGTCCACGGTGCGCCGAATGATTACTTTAGATACACTTCAAGTTCGTTGGAAAAGCTCCTATTGGAGTCGGGATTGGAGCCCATCTGCATCGAGTGTTGTGGCAATGTCTTTCTCTCCTCCTTCGATCTGCTGCGGCCACACATACGCGGATGGTTTGTCGGACGAGTGTTGAGGATCTTGTGCTTGTGCTTGGCTCTGGTTGGCTACCCGCTGCATGTCGGCCTAAAGCGTCTTGTCGGCGAGAGATCGCCGACGCCTGACCCCAGTCCGTCCGGCATATGGTTCACGGCGAGAGTAAGTGCCATGCAAGACCGATACGGGTAGACATTTCGCCGGACTGTTGTAATGAATATCTGCATCTTGTTCGACACGGTCGATGTACCTACCGGGGGCGGCAACCAGTTCCTGAAGGCCCTCATTGCCGAGCTTGCTCGCATGGGACACGACGTTTCGACCAGGCCGACCACCGCCACCGAAGTCGTGCTGTTGAATGGATTCAACTACGCCTCGGGTCGACGCCTTCGCGTTCGCCAGGTGGCCGAGCTGCGTCATTCCGGCAGGATGAGTTTGGTGGGGCGTGTGCTGCCCCTTTCCTATTTCAAGACGCTGTCACGCGGGGGTCCCGTTCTTGTTCATCGTGTCGATGGCGTACCCGAACTCACCCGTGGGCATCGCACGGCCGCAGACGACGTTCAACCAGCGGTGAACCGACTTGTGGACCACACGATCTTCCAGAGTCAGTTCTGTCGTACGAGCTTTCTGGAAAATGGTGGCGATCCGTCAAAGAGGTCGAGCGTTGTTAACAACGGTGTTGATCCAGATATTTTTTTTCCGGCTCGTAACGCGCCGAGTACCGAGCGAGTCTTGCGTCTCGTGGCGGCGTCCTGGTCGCCGAATCGACGCAAGGGCTTCGCCACTTTGGCGTCGCTGTCGAAGGTACCCCGTACGCAAGTCGTATTCGCAGGCAACTGGTGTCCGGAAGTAGACCCGGAGAGGGTGGAGCTGGCGGGAGTGTTGAGATCGCATGAGCTCGCGGAATTGATGCGGACCGCGCATGCACTCGTTCATGCGGCTTGGAACGAACCCTGTTCCAATACCATCGTCGAGGCCATGGCATGTGGGTTGCCGGTCGTTTATCGGGATTCGGGTGGGAATGCTGAACTTGTGGGGGAGTGCGGTGTGCCCTTCGCGGACGACTTGCAGGAGACTGTTACGTCGCTGTCCGGAGACTATCGTGTGTTGACGGACCGCGTTCGTAGGAACCGCCATCGGTTCCTCGTTGGTCGGGCGGCTAGAGAGTACGTTGCCGCGTTTCAAGACGCCGTTGATCACCGATGTTGAGGTGAGGGTCCGCCCGTGTGTCCATCTCGTGTGCTGATCATTTCGACGACTTTTCTGCCAGTGGTTGGAGGCGTCCAGTACTTTCTCAAGTGGCTTCTCGACAATCTTGACCGCCGGCTCGGTCAGGACTTGGCATTGGAAGTGCACTTCGGCTATCCGAATGACGGTGCCGACGAGCATGTTCGGTTTCGAAACATACGCGTGCACAACCTAGGGGTTGCCCGCTTTGGGAAGGGCCAACTGCCGAGACTAGCGTTGAGAGTTGGGCACCTCCTGAGACAGGTCAGGCCCCAGGTTGTTCATTGCCACTCACTGGTGCCGGATGGTCTGTGCGTACTGATGGCAGGCCGTTTGTCTGGAGTCAGGTTCAAACTCGTGGTGACGTCCCATGGGCAGGATTTGGCGTCGATTCCGAGCTTGGACTATGGCTCGCTACGGAGTCCCAAAGGTAGGATGCTTGCGCGGTACGTAACACGGCGTCTGTCGGCGCATGTCGTGGTCAGCCAATACATGGTTGATTTTGCGGTCGCAGCCGGGACGCCGAAAGGCGCGGTTCAAGTCATTCACAATGGCGTACCGCTGTCGGGAGACTATGACTTCGAAGAACAGGAGCGAACCGATTCAAGCGTCGACCTCCCTCCGTTGGCCAACGGGGGTTTGTACATCCTTTGTTTGTCCAGTGGCAGGTCGCTCAAGAACCTTCACGGCTTGGTCGAAGCCATGTCCCAGGTTCGAGACGAACTCGGCTCGTCGAAGCTGATCTTGGCTTGTACTGGACCTTTGGCTCAGCCTGTCATGGAACTGGTCGAGGGGAAAGGCCTTGCCGACCGCATCGTGTTTAGCGGCGAACTGACTGGAGCGAGGAAGCGAGCATACTTCGGCGCGAGCGATGTGTACTGTCTCCCGTCCCATTTCGAGGCGTTTGGCATCGTTGCTCTCGAGGCGATGAAATTCGGTGTGGCCGTCGTGGCCGCCAAGGTAGGGGGCATACCGGACTTCGTTGAACACGACCGCAATGGCCTATTGATTGCCCCCTCGGAACCAGCTCAGATCGCATCCGCGCTCGTCCGCTTGTATACGACACCAAGCCTGCGCGCTCGCTTGGTCGAGTGTGCATTGGAAACCGTTGAGCGCTTTTCGATTTCTGCTGTCGTCAATCACCACATAGAACTCTATCGGCGGGTGCTGGAGCGGAGGCGAACCTGATCATGGTCGCGAAGTTGGTACTTCCCAAGGATGCTGCCGTGGTGGGCTTGGAGGACAGGCTGGCTCGGATCGATACTGCCGAATTGTCGGATGACTGGTACCGGCGTGCCGTGACAGTGTTGAGGGGAGGTGACGGTGGAGAGCACGGGAAGTTGCTTTACAAGCTCGCACTTGCCGTCTTGCCGGCCCAACCCAATGCGATCACGCTCGATGTCGGCACAGCACGTGGATTCTCGGCACTCGTCATGGCGCGAGCCATGCAGGATGCAAAGGTAATCGGCACGGTCTACACCGTAGACACTGTCGGACATTCCGAAAGCGTCAACTGGCATATCGAGAAGCACAGTCAGGACGATCCACTCGTCGGCCTATCGATCTCACGTAGGGAAATATGGGACCGTTGGTATCGGGATGGCTCCTCGGCGGTGGTTGTGGCGAAGGGCAGATCCGTGGAGTTGCTAAGCAGCTGGAAACACGGACCCATCGGAGTCGCGTTCCTCGATGGGAGTCACAGCTACGAGGACGTGCGGCAAGAGCTGGCGTTGCTGGATGGACTAATGGTGGAGACGGGTGTCATCCTATTGGATGACTACCATCTCGGCGAAGTTGTAGGTCGGATTCGGTCACGGGCCCTGAACCTTCTCGCCTGGCTGATTGGACAGGCAACTGGGTGGGTCTCGAAACGACTTTGGGCCTTCGCCCCTAAACTGGGGCAGGCGACAGAGTATCGGTTGGTCAAGCAGCGGTTTTGCGGTGTCAAGAGAGCCGTGGACGAGTTCATGGAGTCTGGCGATGGGTGTTGGTCCATGGAGGCAGTTGCAATGCCGAGGCGCGGCACCTATCAGGGCGAAGACTACTGCACTGTGATTCTCTCGCGAGGTCGAATCAAAGGTGGCGCGAACTAGAATGACGAACGGAGTACGAGAATTGCTACGGAAACTCATAGGCACAAAGGGCCGACAACGGGTGCAGCGAATAGTAAGGAAGTGGTTCGGATTGCAGATCATCCCTGTTCCTGAGAAGCGGTTTCCCATGTGGAGCTATGAGATGAGTAGGAACAATGCTCGTCGATTTCTGCACTTCGAAATGCTCCTGAAGGAGGTGGAAGCAATTGATGGTCGTATCGTCGAGTGCGGCGTAGGTTCCGGGAGATCATTGTTCGCATTCTCCATTATCAGCCAGTATGTGACCAAGCCAAGGGTGATCGTTGGTTTCGACACATTCGAAGGCATACCGCCGCCAACGGCTGAAGATGGCGAAGGCAATGCGCACAAGACCGGCTGGTGGAGACATCCTATGGAGGATGTGTTGCAGCTGCTGCAATACAATGGGCTCTCACAGTCGTTCATCAAGGAGAGAATCTCCTTCCACCGAGGCCTATTCGAGGACACATTGCGGGAGTACGACGGTGCTCCAATCGCCCTTCTGCACTTGGACATTGACTTCTACGAGTCGTACAGGACGGCGCTTCGGGAACTCTGGCCTCACGTAGCCCCGGGAGGGATTGTTGCGTTTGACGAGTACCGTAAGCCGGTATTTCCCGGTGCAACGAAAGCGGTCGATGAGTTCTTCGCAAATCGGAGCGAGAGACCCGTGAAGTCGGAGGTAGTGGATCTGTACTATGTTGTCAAAAGTCGCGTTGGATGATAGCGAATCGATGGTCCGTAACGATATGGTCAATCGTCACATTGGAGAATTGCGCACCGCCACTGACTTGGTGACGTAGTCAATTTGTGTTCGATGGTGGAAGTTCAAGAGGGGGTAAGGCTGAGTGAGTGAAATGCTGTTCAGGCTGATGGGGAGAAGACTCCGGACGGGACTACGACTGCTCGCGAGAGACAGATTTGGATTGGAGATCGCTAGGATCCCCGAGAAACGAGCTGACGTGTGGTACTACGAGATGAATGAGAAACTCACTCGTCGGTTTCTACACTTCGAGTCCGTGTTGAGAGTTCTAGAAGACGTAGACGGTTGCATTGTTGAGTGCGGCGTCGGTCCGGGACGATCGATTTTTGCCTTCGCCATTATCAGTCAGTACTTGACAAGGCCCAGAGACATCATTGGCTTCGATACATTCGAGGGTATACCCCCGCCAACCGCGGCAGATGGCGTAGAGAATGCCCACAAGACCGGTTGGTGGCGACACTCCGTCGACAACGTCGGCGACTTGCTCAAACACAACGGGCTTGCTGAGTCGTTCATTGCGGAGAAGGTATCCTTCGTACCCGGCCTTTTCGAAGACACTCTGCCGTCATATGACAGTGCTCCAATCGCGTTGCTGCACTTGGACGTCGACTTCTACGAGTCCTACAAGACGGCGCTTCGGGAACTGTGGCCACATGTGGCGCCGGGGGGGATCGTGGCATTCGACGAGTACGGCAAATCGGTTTGGCCGGGCGCAACACGGGCGGTGGATGAGTTCTTCTGCGAACATGAGGAGAGTCCAGTTAAATCGGATGTGGCGGATTACTACTATGTCGTTAAACGCCGCGAGGTCTGATCAGCGATGGTTATTTTGGTCGGTCGTCGTTGACCTGGTCGACACCACAGAGTCGTTGAATCGTAAGCGCCCAGGGTAGTGCCTCAATTTCAAGTCTCGATGCATTTCCTCTACACGGCACCCAGATACCACACCAACCAGCACTATCCGGTGAGCTCACTGCTGGCGGCGGGGCACGAGGTGTCTTTCCTGGTGCTGCGGCGCGGCAAGAGTGAGACGTACGAGGCCGTCGAGCCAGTCGTGCTCGGAACTTCTCGGTTCTTCGACCTGATCCGTCGCGCGGCATCGCTGGTACCGGGTATCGGATATAGCGATGTTGGCGGACTGCCGCCGGTAGTTCGTTTCATCTTGGAAGTTCGCGCCCGGCGCCCGGATGTCCTGGTCGTCAGGAATCCGAGTTCGATGTTCGGACTCTTGGCCGTGTTTGCGTCGAAGGTGGCTGGCTCACGTTTGATCTTCTACAGCCAATCCTCCCGTCACTTTGGGGCAGACTCGTCAAGTCGGTTCTTGGTCCGGCTACTTTGTCGTGCGACGGACGCGAACTGGTTCACGCCGGTCTTCAGTGTCTCCGGTTCACATCCGAGCATCGACGATCCGGTTCGCTATGTGCCGTTCGTCATCCCCGGACAGCTATCGGCGGACGCGAAACGTTGGTTTGTCTCGGGCACCGTGAACCTTCTCGCGGTGGGCAAGTTCGAGCCGCGCAAGAACCATTGCCTGTTCCTCGACGCGATCGCCGCGCTCTCGCAGCGCCACCGAGTCAGTGCTACGATCATCGGTGAGTGCAGTACTCGTAGACACCGTCGCGAGTTGGCAAGGGTCAGGCAGTACCGTCACCGCTTGGGGTTGGATGACCAAGTGACGATTGAACTCAACGTGCCGTTCGCCGAGGTCCAATCCCACTACTCCAGGCACGATGTGTTCGTGCTCGCCAGTCGCGATGAGCCAGCGGCGGTGTCGCCCTTGGAGGCCATGGCACACTCGCTTCCCGTGGTCTGCAGCGATACGAATGGGACGAGGTGCTACATTCGACCCGGCGAGAACGGCTACGTGTTTCGTACGGATGACTTGGACGACCTGGTGGATGGCTTGGATGGGATGTTGGCTTGCCGGGAAGGGTTGGTGGACATGGGGCGGCGAAGCTACGAACTGGTGGAGACCGAACATGCCCCGGCTCGCTATGCCGACTCGCTTGTGGCGATGGCGAGCAAGCGCCGCCAGGTCGCCTTTGAGCGGCGCTGATGTTTACACGCAGGTTGCATTTCGAACAACGCTTGGAATCGCTCTTGGACGGCTCCCGAAGGGAGTCGCGCTAGCACTAGTATGGATTCCACCGGTCCATCGCCAAACGTCGTTCGTTACAACGATTGGCGAGAGGCACTCTCACGGGGCGCGTCGAAGTTCAAGCCGTCTGCTCCGCTCTCGGTCGTCGTGCCCTATTACGAAGCCCCCTCGGTGTTGGCACTGACTCTTGCCGCACTTGAGCGCCAGACCTATCCGAGGGAGCTCTTCGAGGTCGTCATGGTGGACGATGGTTCCTCGACGCCACTCGACACGCCGTTGACGGACCTTGAGGTTGCGGTCGTCCGTCAGGACGACCGAGGATTCGGCCTCGCCCGTGCGCGCAACACCGGAGCGAGGGCGGCATCCTATGAGATCCTGATTTTCCTAGACTGCGACATGATGCCCGAAGCGGGGTACCTGAGCGCCCATGCGAGATGGCATCACCTCGTCTCGGACGCATTGACGCTGGGAATGCACTCGTACACCGACGCACGGCATTTGAGTCCGGAAGCGGTGCGGACTCATCGGGGACCGCTGGGCCCGCTGTTCCAATCGGACATGATTGACCCACCGTGGAACCGGCGGCACCTGATCCGGACGCAAGACCTTACGACTCGGCACGACGATCTCTTTCGGATGGTACAAGGAGGCAACTTCGGGATCAGGAAGGAGTTTTACCAAGTGATCGGCGGGACGGACGAGTCGTTCACTTCGTACGGCGGCGAGGATACGGAAATGGCCTATCGAGCGTATGTTCGTGGTGGCCTGCTGGTGCCGCTGCCGGAGGCGTTCGCTTGGCATCAAGGTCGTTGGGCCGAGAACCGCCAAGCCAAGGAGGAAGCCCTTGCCGCCCAGCGAGAAAGGTTGGCTAGTCTCATACCGCTTCCCGAGTTTCGATCATTCTCTCCCGGACGGACATACGCCGTTCCTCGGCACATCGTTACCGTGGAAGCGGGCGACCACCAACCCCACCAGGTTGCGGAGCAGGTCCAGTCCCTGCTCGCTGATCCCGAAGGTGACCTCGCTATCCGGATTGAGCCGAGCGAAGGGCGTGTTCTCGACGAAGGCGTCGTCTCGCTCGTGAACACCCGGTTCGGGTCTGACCCCCGGGTGCTGGTCGCCCCTACCGAGGCGGCCCTCGATGAGTTTCCGGTATCGCCCTTTCAGGTGCGGCTGGCGACCGCCCCCGGATTGGCGGGCGGGGCGTTTCATGAACTCCAACGTAGAGTCGCCGACCGCGTCGCCGTAACCATCCGTTGGGGGAGCAGCAACTACGCAACGATTGAACGCACTTGGGCTCTGCATCGTGCCCGTCGGACGGGTCGATTGGTCGATGCCTTCGGCGACGTCGCCACCATGCGATTGCGGATCGCCCCAAGGGCCAGAGGCAAGAGGCCATGGCATTGGCCGCGCCATGGAAGCGACATTCACCGCGTGTTGGAGGAGTTGCGGCGGGTTCGCGATGTGCGATCCGGTTGGCGTTTCCTCCGGTGGCTCGGAGCCGCCGCCCGGTGGCGGCTGGGCAAGCGAACGTGACCACTCATCAAACCGACCCCACGGGCCCAACGGTCGCGTTGCTTGCGCCCTCACTTGGAGGCGGCGGCGCTGAACGAGCGATATTGGACATTGCAAGGGGACTTGCCGAACGCGGTGTCCCAGCGGACCTCGTCTTGGTCAGGGCCGAGGGTCCATACCTCGATCTGCTTCCCGGGCACGTGCGCCTCGTTGACCTGGCAGCTCGCCGTGCGCTGACCAGCCTCGTGCCACTGATTAGCTATTTGCGCAAGCGCAATCCCGACGTGTTGATCATCACCCTCCCCGAGACCAACGTCGTAGGGATGATGGCGCGCTGGCTGAGCAAGGTGAAAGTCCCCGTGATCCTGCGACGTGCCTCGAACTTCACGATGGAATACACGCACGGGTCGCCCAAGATGCGGCTGACGCTATTGATCGAGAAACTCTTCATGCCCGCGGCTACGGCGATCGTCGTCAATTCTCCCGGGGTCGCCGAGGATCTTCGAAGGCGAGTTCCGCTTGCAGCGCGTCTCGTGCACGTGATCCACAATCCCGTCGTGTGGGGCGATCATCGTCAGAAGTCGGCCCTGCCGGTCGAGCATCATTGGTTCGACGACGCACACGTACCCATCATCCTCTGCGTGGGGCGACTGTCCCCGCCGAAGGACCTGGCGACCGTCCTGCATGCGTTCGCCCGGCTGGTGAGTTCGCGTCCCGCCCGCTTGGTGGTACTCGGTGAAGGCCCGCAAAGGGCCGAACTCATCCAGCTTGCGGCAACACTTGGCATCGCACGGAACGTTGATTTCGCAGGCTTCAAGGTCAACCCTTTCGCCTACATGTCCAAGGCCCGGATGGTCGTCCTGTCATCCCGCTACGAGGGATCCCCGAACGTACTGATCCAAGCCATGGCATGTGGCACACCGGTGGTCAGTACCGACTGCGCCAGCGGACCGCGGGAGATTCTGGAGGACGGCAGGTGGGGAGCGCTGATCCCGGTAGGCGACTCGGCGGCCATGGCCACCGCCATCGTTCATGCGCTGGACCATCCGTGCGATCGCGGGGCTTTGATCTCGAGAGCGAACGACTACGACGCAGAGTCCTCCATCGACGCCTATCTCGATCTGATCACTCGCGCTGCAAAAGACGAGCGGAGCTAGTGGTCGAACACACTTGTAATGACGTATATGCGCGTCCACAAGCGTCCAGCCGCTAGGCGGCGCCTCGAAGGCATAGCGGGGTTACGTCGAGAGGTGCCAACAACGCGGATGGGCGCTTGTGGGCGCGCCCTCGCCGCGTTGCGCCCGCTCGACGTACCCCGGTACGACTTCGCGACCGCGCCTTGCGAGGAACACACCGGCGACCACATATACGTCATTACAAGTGTGTTCGACCACTAGGCACTGCGATGCAACCCTGCATAGGTACCATATGGGCAAGCTTGCATGGGTGCTTTTGAGTTAGATGCGCGTCGGGCAATGGCGCTCTGGTGATTTCGCGGTACTTGGAGCCCTCTCACTAATCCTATTGACGGCGCCCGCACACCTGTGGGCGGCGGGCGCGGACTTGCCCTTCGGTGGTCCCAATGTCTGGCTCGGTGGCTTGGCCGTTCTTGCCTCCGCCGCCTGTGTATGTAGCGACTATGCGCGCTGCAGACGCCTCAAGGTCGTCGCGGAACCCTTTGTAACGATCATGCCGGTGCTGGCAATGGGGGCACTGCTATCGATCTGGGCAGCTTGTGTGTATCTCGCGACGGACACCCTGCTACCCAGGAGGCTGGGGCAGATGGTGCTGGGTCTGGGGATGCTGTTCGCCGTCTTCTCGTGCGTGACGACCTCACGTCGGGCGTATGCCCTGGTGCTTGCGGTCGTCCTCGCCACCTTCGTCTCTGTGGTCTTCGGATTCGGCATTGCCTACTACGGCGACCCCTTCCTCACGATCTGGCTGCAGATCGCCGACAACGTCCGGGTAAAGACCCTTTACGACGTCCTGACGACCAAACGGCTTGCCGGTCTGGGTCCCGACCCCATCGCATTCAGCTATCAACTGGCGGTGGCCGTGCCCTTGGCCTTCGCGCTACTGCTCTACGGCTGGCCCAAGGGAGCGAGGGGGCGATGGGTATTGGACATGGTGGCCGGCATCGTGATGATGGTCATGGTCACGGCCATGATCGCGAACTCCAGCCGATCCATGCTCATCGGGGTTTGCATTGGTCTGCTCGTGGTCTCCGTGATGTACGTGAGGGGGCGGCGACCCATTGCACGGTTGGCCGTCGTCTGGTCGCTCATCGCAGCTTGGATTGCCGTGTTCTTCAATCCGACATTGGCCGTCGACAGGGTCATCTTCCCGGATGAGCCGCATATCGCGGTAGCGGATCGGAGCACCTTGAGAGACGCTCCCCGAGGAAGTTTCGAATGGAAGCTGGCTCATGCGTACGAGGCGCTGCTGCTCGCAGATCAAGGGCTTGAGATCAATGCTCGGCTTTGGAGGTTGGTGGACACCTCGACGCGCCCGCGCCCGCACATGGTGTCGACCGCCATCCGCTACGCCCTCGAGCATCCCATGGGTACCGGAACCTACTATCCATCGGAAAAGCACTTGGACGCGGGACTCGATGAACGCACAAAACACAGGGTGTTGACCGGGGGGCCGCACAATCAGTTCCTCGTAGTCCTCGTGTACTACGGGTTCCCGGGCCTCGTTCTACTGGCCGTTTTCTACCTGCAGATGGTGAAGCCGCTGTGGCCCGCGTTTGTGCGGTCCCTGGGACCGGGTGCCCACCAACCCGCGTTCCTGGTACCCGCCGTCGTCGGAGCGATGATCGGCTACACCTTCAATAGCCTGTTGCACAACAACGGTCCCTTTATCGGGGATTGGTTTCACTTCATTCTGATCGGACTGGTCTTCGCGGTGCCGACCATTCTGGCGTCGGATGAATCGCGCAGGGGGAGTATGCGTTGAACTTGCCATCCGACGCCGATGCTTCGTCCGGGGCCGTACGCGTGCTGTTGGTCTCGCCGCTAGCGCCGCCTCCGGGAGGCATTCAGACCTGGACGCAGATACTGCTTCAACGAGGCCTGCCGCCGCCGTTCGAGATCGAGCTCGTGGATACGAGAGTCACGCGGCGTCACCAGGACATCCCGGCACGTTTGAATCGCGCGGAGGTGAAGCGATTCTTCAGCATCCTCGGAAAGGTGCGCCAGCGGCTTCGATCGAATAGGTTCGAGGTCATGCACCTGAATGTCGCGCCGACCTACATGGCGACCCCTCGAAACCTGCTGTCTTCGCTGCTGGCACGTCGAATCGGCGTACCCTACGTCATCCACGTCCGCGGTACGTTCGACCCGTCCATCACGCGCCCCATCGCATCGCGGCTATACCGGATGGCGTACCGTGCGATGTTCAATGGAGCGGCCGCGGTCATTGGTCTCGGGCAGCCGAGCTATCGAGGTGCACTGGCGCTAGGTGACTTCCGTGACAAGACGGTTCCCCTATTGCCGAACTTCATCGACTTCCGGGATGTCCCCGAGGGCTTGACTCGGAGAGACGACGGCATCACTACCGTGCTCTTCAGTGGGGCGATAAGCGAGGCCAAGGGAGTTTTCACGATCGTGGATGTGGCGGATCGGTTGAGCGACGTGCGTTTCGTCCTCGTTGGCGATGGGCCGCCCGACACGCGCACCGAACTTCTGCGTTGCATTCGTGCGCGGGGTTTGCAGGAACGAGTGGAGGTCCGTGGGCCGGTATCCCAGCGGGAGGTACTCGCGATGTTGCCTTCCTGCGACGTGTTCCTGTTCCCGTCGTGGACCGAGGGCTTCCCCCTCAGTGTGGCCGAAGCCATGGCCGTTGGTCTGCCGGTCGTGGCATCGCCCGTGGGGGCCGTACCTGAGATGATTGACGTTCCCGATGGGGGATTCTTAATCCAAAAAGATGATGTATACGGCTTCGCGAATGCCCTGGCCACCCTGCGCGACAAACCTGAATTGCGCGCGCAGATGGGGCGACACAATCGCGCTAAGGCGATGCTTGAGTACGACTTCGACATTGTCGTTGAACGTCTCTGCGCGATCTATCGCGACGCCATTGACGGACGGGCGATGAACCGTATGGCGAAATGATCGGATTGACACGCTTGACAGTGTCTCTTGCTGGTTGAAGTCCGTGTCCGGCAGTAGCGATCCTAGAAAGCCTGCGGTTTCGGTGGTGATTCCAGCGCGGGACGACGAACAGTGGTTGCCCGCAGCCTTGGAAGCGATCCTGAGCCAGGACTACGAAGGAGATGTCGAGATACTGGTCGCCGATGGATCCGACGACCTTACGACCGATCAGCTCCTTTGTGAACGATTTCCGCAAGTGCGGCGTGTCCCGAATCCAGACCAGAACACACCATCGGGGCTCAATCGAGCGATCGCGGCGGCCCACCACGATGTCATCGTGCGCTGCGATGCGCGTTCGGTGTTCCCTCCGGATTACATCTCGCGTTCGGTCGAGACGTTGCTTCGCACGGGTGCCGCGACGGTAGGCGGACGCCAGGATGCGGTTGGTACCACGAAATTCGAACGCGTGGTCGGTCTGGCGACCACGACTTGGCTGGGCGTTGGGGATGCTCGTTATCGATTGGGTGGCCGTGAAGGACCGACGGACACGGTGTATCTGGGGGTGTTTCGTCGCGATGCACTAACCGCCGTCGGAGGATTCGACGAGAGTCTGTTGCGCAATCAGGACTACGAGTTGAATTGGCGACTCCGCAAGTCCGGCGAGACGGTGTGGTTCGATCCGGAGTTGGTGGTCGAATACCGGCCCAGGGGGACTTGGGCGGACTTGGCGAGGCAGTACTTCGAGTACGGCTTGTGGAAACGGGTGGTGCTGTTCAGACACCCGGGGTCGTTGCGTTTGAGACAGCTCCCGGCACCCATTCTGCTGTTGCTTTTGCTTGCGTCGTGCCTGTTGGGAGCCATTGGCGGGCTCGCCTCACGCGGCCTCCTGGCCAATTTGATCTCCCATGAGATTGGCTTCGCACTCCTTCTGGCGGCGACCGTTTCTCCAGCCGTGTATTTGGCTCTGTTGGCCGCGGGTTCACTGATCTTAGGACTCCGGCGGCGATCCGGGGAAGCGGTGCTGATGCCCTTGGTGCTGGCTACGCTACACATCGCTTGGGGTGCCGGGTTCCTGTTCGGGCGGTCGCGTTGGCGACCTGCGCAACGTCAATCGCGACCGGATCAAACTCCGGTCCCTGTTCCCACCAGATCGACGGAAAAACTGAAGATCTCGATCGTCGTTCCCGTATTCAATGATCGGCGGATCGGAAGGGCACTGGACTCCATCATCACCCAGCAGCATGGGTACGAACGGGAGTTGGTGATCGTTGATGCCTGTTCGACGGACGGCACTTTGGATGTTGTCCAGAGGTACAACAAGGATGTAGCCCTTTTGATCAGCGAACCCGACGAGGGCATCTATGACGGCGTCAACAAGGGAATATCCAGAACCGATGGCGGCCCGAATGACGTCGTTCACTACCTGGGTGCCGACGACCGTTACGCGGACCCGCTCGTCCTTCGCGACGTAATGAATGCGTTCCAGGCTGATGAGGAGCTTGACGTCTGCTATGGCAATCTTGTCTACGCCAACGAGTCCGGTAGGGTCGTCCGATGCTGGCGGTCGGGGGGATTTCGCCGATCAAAGCTCTACTACGGTTGGCTGCCGCCGCACCCGGCGTTGTTCGTGCGCAGGCGGGTCTATGACCAGTGCGGGACTTTCGATCTTCGCTACCCGGTTTCCTCTGACCAGGACTTCATGCTCCGATTGCTGCTGAGAAACGAGACGAAGGTGAAGTACCTGCCGAGGGTATTGATGATCATGGCGCGCGGAGGCAATTCGGGTTCGTTTAGGGGAATCTGGCGGGGCAATCTCGATGCCATTCGCATACGTCGAAAAAACGGACTACCCGCTGCGCCACTCGCAAGGCATTTCAATTCGTACCGCTGGGTGGTGGAATGTGGTCGACGCGAGTGGACTCGCCTGGCGAGGTCTGAAGGACACGCTCGACGCCATGCGCAACGAGATCGTGGAACCCATCAACTTAGGCCGCATATCTCACCAGGGCGCTTGTGCGAATGACGAATGCTCAGAAAACCAGTTGCTTGTATCTGCGCGTAGCGGATGGCTGCCATTTGACGGATGCGAGGATCCCCGCCTACGATGGCGCGTCTCACTTGGGCGTCCACTGGGTGCAAAGTTGCCGGTTATCGGAACATCGGGAAGGCAGTTCCTGCTCGTGGCTCGCGACCGCATCGGAGGGTGCGTTCAAGCTCACATTCTCGACGTTGCTGATAGTGGCCGCGCTGGGCTTTACCTACACGGGATCTAGCAACTTCCCCCCGTCCGAGTTGCGCGGCGTCCTGCTGCAGGTGATGGCCTTCAGCGGGATGTTGCTCATCGCGGCTCTCGCACTTCCATGGGGCAGGCGCGTCTCGAACGCGGCGTTGGCGTTGGCGACGCTGGCAGGCGTGTTCACCGCATACGTGGTCCACACCGAGCTGTTTTATCCCGCGAACCGAGTCTGGATGGTCATGGTGCTGGCTGCGTCGTGGTTCGCCCTCTTCTCGGCATTCCGGGTCATCGAGGAGTTGCGCTGGGGCGGGATCGTGCTCACGGTCGTTGCAGCCTTGGCTGTCGCCGCCGCCGGGTGGCCGGAGATCGGACCGGAACTGCGATCAGGCATGAGCACACCCGGCGGGCTGTTGTACGTAGGCAATCCCGCGATGTGGGCCGTTCTGGTTCTGGTATGTGGTGGCTTCGTGACGGCGCTGTACCTACTAGCCCGGCGTGCGCAGCCCTTCCGTTGGGGAGGGTTCACCTTGCTGACGGCGTTGGCGTGCCTCGCGGTGTTGATCGTCTTGCTTGATCTCGAATTCGGCGAGGGTGACAGCGGCTACTACAGCGATGGATGGGAAGACCATCCAAACGTGCGGTCGATCGCGTTCCGCGAGACGCCCAACGTTTATTTGGTGGGCTTCGACTCAATTACCCCAGAGGCCATCATGAACAAGCACATGGGAATCGAGACCACCGATTTTCATCGGCTGATGGACACGCAGATGCGGCGATTTCGGAACCTGTTCGCCATCGCGGTTCCCACCACCTTCTCGTTCAACGTGTTGATGTCGCTCGACCAGGACATTTATCTCGAAGACAGAGAGGCTGCTGGCCTGCCGGGCTATTTTGCAGGCCACGACCTTAGCCCGCTGATCTGGCTTTTCAGTCAGAACGGGTACGAGACCACTTCCATCTACCAAGACACTTTCTTCGGTCGGACTCAGGGGGCCCATATAGACAACTACGCCGTCAACAGACGGAGTACGCTCTGTTCTCTGTTGGACCCTGACATAAGGGCGTTGGCATTCTGGGGCTACTGCTGGAGATGGGAGTCAGAGCGCCGCCCGGAGGCAGAACGCATCGCTAACGGTGACTTCCTTGTTCGGCAACTGTCCGATGTCGACAAGGGAAGCCCTCAGTTCGTGATTGCGCACATCTACTTGCCGGGCCACACTCCGAAGATATTCGATTACGAAAACGGGGAGGATAGGGAGCGGTTTCTCGCGGACTTCGAGAGAAATTTCAACAGCGCGGCCATCTTCCTGGAACAGATCGTCGAACACCTAAGGACCAATGACCCCGACTCCATATTGTTCGTATTTGGCGACCACGGGGCGTGGCTATCTCGGGGGTTCGATGTCGACGACGATCCGGCGTTCTTCCTGCAAGATCGGTTCGGAGTCCTAGGCGGCGTCTACCCACCCGACAGGTGTGCCCCGGAGTTGGATGAGGCGGAACGCAAGGGCTACATGACTTCGCTGGACGTGGTGCATGCCATAATCGAATGTTTGTCGGACGGGCAGAGTCCTCTCCTTGAGCCGAGGCGCGACAGGTTCTGGACTCCCACCCTCTCCGAAGACCACTCGTACGACTACAAGGACTTCCTGTATGAGTAGCCCCCTGCTTCTGGTCTTGGCTTCGGCCTGCGCATGGCCGCTGGCCGCCTTTGCGTGCGGCGACGCCGACGTCACGTCCGCCGCGGCCGGGGATGTCGAGGTCTTGCTCGCCTACATCGACCCCGGGGTGGCGGGCTTCGTGATCGTCGCGGTGCTGGGGTTCATCTCCTCCATGGGATACCTGGCGCGGTCTTACATCGCGCGGGCGAAGCAGTGGCTGTTCGGACACAGCGAGGTCGGCACGGATGACGGTGCCGACGGCGAGGCCACCGTGGATGGCGATGCCGACAGCGAGAAGGAAAATTGCTGAGCGCGGACGGCGGGTCCTTCAAGGATCCGTCCGGGCGGGTTTATTTGCTGGAGCCGAACGGTGCCGATGGATGTCGCGTGGTCCGCGGACTGACAGCCCCGGCGGCAGCCACGGTCGAGAGTCTATTGGCGGAGCCCTTTTTCAGCCGGCTGCTCGCGGACGGCGATGTGGTGAATACGCGCTTTCTCAGCCCGGACGACCCGGTCGCCGTTGACGTGGTGGCCAGGGGCTGGGCGTCGGCCGTAGAACACGACGCGGTCGACTTCCTGACCTGGCCCTATGAGTGGCCCTTCGCCATGCTCAAGGACGCGGCGCTCCTGCAACTCCACCTGTTGGCAACGTGTGTGCGAGCCGGATGGCTACTCAAGGACGCCACCCCGTTCAACATTCAATGGGATGGTACCAAGCCGGTCTTCATAGACATTCCCTCGTTCGTTCCCCGGGAGGACGGCGAATACTGGCAGGGCTACCGACAGTTCTGCTCGATGTTTCTGATCCCGCTGATGCTCACGGCGCATCTCGGCATACCGCATCAGCCGCTGCTGCGCTCGAGCCTGGAGGGAATCCCACCCGAAGAGGCGGCGAGGTACTTCTATGGGCTGCGGCGGTTCAAGAGGGGTGTGCCCTCGCACGTCTGGTTCCCGGCAAGGGTCGAGGGATGGATGCGAAGTCGCGGCGGCATGAGACGACGATCTCGTTTGGGGCGCAGGCAGTCCAAGACCGCGCTCCTGGCGTTGTTGGACAACCTACGCCGTCTGGTGACGGGACTGTCCCCTGGTCGAGCGTCCCCGTCGGGTTGGGCGCGTTACCCGGAGACGCACTCGTACGATGAGGGTGACTTCGAGCGCAAGATGGCATTCGTGGAGAAGCACGCTTCGATGCGCCAGCCGCGCCTGCTATGGGATCTGGGCGCGAACACCGGCACGTTCTCCCGTATCACGGCGCGGCACTCGCAGATCGTGGTCGCGTTGGACGGTGATCATGAAGCGGTGGACGTTCTCTACCGCGAAGCGCGCGAGGGTGACGAGCGAAACATCATTCCGCTCGTCATGGATCTGGCAAACCCGTCGCCCGGCCAGGGTTGGTCGGGGCGAGAGCGTGCCCCTTTCGTCGAGAGGCGAAGTCCCGACATGGCACTATGCCTCGCGCTCATCCACCATCTGCGAGTCTCGGCGAACGTACCCGTCTCACTTCTTGTCGAGTGGCTACGGAGCTTGAACGCGACGGTCATCGTCGAGTTCATCGGCCGCGACGACGAGATGTTCGCCACGCTGGCCGAGAACAAGCGCGAGGACTATGCGGACTACACTGCGGAGAACTTCCAGTCGGAGGTAGAGAGGCACTTCATGATCGAGGACAGGATGGGATTGAAGGGTGGGAAGCGGGAGATGTTGCTGCTGGAGCCGAAGAACACGGCTCTCACGTAGATCTCGACGTGCTACCACTAGGCAGTTGGGGATGTGAGAGAAGGCCGATTCCGACCGGCCGGTCGGGCACGGTGGGGTCGCCCAAACGACCGCTAAGGCTAAGACAGCCGCGACACCGCAAACGCCGCCAGCGACTCCAGGGCGTCCCGATACGGGCTTGGCGGCAGGACCAGCGCTTCCTCCATCGCCCGGTCCGATGCCTCCAAGGCGCGCGACTTGGTGTAGGCGAGGCCGCCACCGCGCTGCACGGCATCGCAGACGCGCGGGAAATCGGTGGGCGAGCGGGCGACGATGGCTTGCCGGACGAGGGCCGCATCCGGTGCGCGACCGTGTGCCATGGTGTGGATCAGTGGCAGGGTCACCTTGCCCTCGGCTAGATCGTCGCCGGGGTCCTTGCCCATCACGCGGCTGTCGCCGGCGTAGTCCAGCCAGTCGTCGACGAGCTGGTAGGCCATGCCGAAGTGCAGACCGTAGCGGCGTAGGGCGTCGATCAGGTCGGGCTCGTCGCAGCACAGCACCGCGCCTGTGTGCGCCGCCGCCTGAAACAGCATGGCGGTCTTGCGGCGCACGACCTCGAGGTATTCGGCCTCGGTCACGTCGGCGCGGCCGATGTTGGCGAGTTGCATGACCTCGCCCTCGGCGATGACGTTCGTGGCGTCGCTGATGATCGCCATGATGTCCATGCTGTCGAGTTCCACCATGAGCTGGAACCCGCGGGAGTAGAGGAAGTCGCCGACCAGCACGCTGGGCGCGTTGCCCCACAGGGCGTTGGCGGTGGCGCGGCCGCGGCGGCGTGCGCTCTTGTCGACCACGTCATCGTGCAGCAGGGTCGCCGTGTGCAGGAACTCGATGATGGCGGCCAGGCGGATGTGGTCGTCGCCATGCTGGTCGAAGGCGCGGGCGGTCAACAGGACGATCAGCGGCCTGAGGCGCTTGCCGCCAGCCTCGACGATGTAGCGGCCGATCTCCTCGACCAAGTGGACGCCGGAGCACAACTGCCTTGGAATCAACCGGTTGACTCGCTCGAAGTCGGCTTGGACGAGGCCGAATATGGCCGAGAGTCCCATTCTTGGGAGACTCGGCAGAGCGGTCTGGGCGGCGACTGAGTGTGGAGCCATGATGATGGGTGTGCGATGTCCTTCGTGCTGGTCAGATTCCTACGCCGGAGGGCTCGCAAGTATTGGTTGAACGGCCCTCGCGAGGGGTTGTGCGAGCGGCTGTCCCACATGGTCTCGCCGCGTTGTCATCGCCGCGTGCTGTCCTATAGAATGACGCGCTTTTTGTACGACCGTCGGGCCGATGGCCGCATTGTAGTACACCTTTGGCGGCGGCCGGATGGACGGTCGGAGTTGAAGCGGTCGGTCTCTTGATCGACGGTAAAGGAACGGATTCATGTTCGCGGTATTCGAGAGCGGTGGCAAGCAGCACCGGGTTGTCGAGGGCGAGGTGGTGCGCCTCGAGCGCTTGGACGGCGAGCCGGGTGACAACATCGTCTTTGATCGGGTGTTGATGATCGCCGAGGGTGATGACGTCGCCATCGGTGAGCCGCTCGTCGAGGGCGGCAGCGTCACCGGCGAGGTCGTGAGCCAGGGGCGCGGCAAGAAGATCACCGTGATCAAGTTTAAGCGGCGCAAGAACTACCTGCGCAAGAAGGGCCATCGCCAGGCCTTCACGGACGTGAGAATCACGGCGATCAGTCGCTAACGCACGCTCGAGAGAGGAAGACCCGGTATGGCACACAAGAAGGCAGGCGGCAGTACACGCAACGGACGCGACTCAAAATCCAAGCGTCTCGGCCTGAAGAAGTTCGGCGGCGAGCGCGTTCTCGCGGGCAATATTCTGGTCCGTCAGCGCGGTACCAAGTTTCATCCGGGGGACAACGTCGGATGCGGTCGCGACCACACGCTGTTCGCAACCGCCGACGGCGTGGTCGAGTTCGAGGCCCGCGGGGCGCCCGTGCGCAGGTACGTTCGGGTTGTGCCGTCGGAGACTGGCGCCCCGTAGCGCCCCAAAGCCATCCCCGGCGCTTCGCTTCGCTGTGCGCCGTGTTCGCCTCCGGCCGAACAAATGCTCCGTTTGTTGCCTGGCTGTCAGCGCCGCCTCGCCGGCGCGCCCGGGTGGTCGCGTTGGAGAATTCGCGCAGCGAATTCTCGGGGCGACCGCGAAGCGGTCGCGTCTTCCATGGAACATTCGCCGCGGGTCACTACGTTCCCCTTGACGGCTGTTCCATGGAAGCGGCGACCCTTGCGGTCGCCCGTCTCCCCAACTCGACGCTTTGCGGTTGTCCACAGGGGTGACCGCGACGGTCGCTGTTGCCGACATGGTCGGGCCTGACCATGAAATTCGTCGATGAGGCGTTGATCGAAGTCGAAGCCGGCAAGGGCGGCGACGGCTGCATGAGCTTCCACCGCGGTCCGAACCTCCCCAAGGGTGGTCCCGACGGCGGCAACGGGGGCGATGGCGGGGCCGTGGAACTCGTCGGCGACGCGGCCTTGAACACCCTCGTGGACTTCCGCTTCATGCCGCGTTGCAAAGCCGAGGACGGCCATGCGGGCGGCGGCCGGGACAAGACGGGGGCGAGCGGCCGGACGTTGCGCGTCCGCGTACCGGTGGGAACGAACGAGACGCGGACGGTGATCGGCGATGTGTACGACCGCGGCCAGACGGTGATTGTGGCCAAGGGTGGCCTGCACGGCCTAGGCAACGCCCACTTCAAGTCGAGCACGAATCGCGCGCCGCGGCGGACCACGCCGGGTCGACCGGGGGACCACCGACGTTTACGCCTGGAACTCAAGGTGATCGCGGATGTCGGGCTGCTCGGCATGCCGAACGCGGGCAAGTCGACGCTCATCAGCCGGGTGTCCGCGTCGAAACCGAAGATCGCGGACTATCCGTTCACCACGCTGACGCCAGGACGCGAGCTTCGTGATGGCGGATATTCCGGGGTTGATCGGCGGCGCGGCCGTGGGCGCGGGTCTGGGTTCTCGTTTCCTGAAGCATCTGTCTCGGACGCGTCTGCTGCTGCATCTGGTGGAGGGAGCTCCGCTCGATGGCAGCGACCCCGTGGA
This sequence comes from Pseudomonadales bacterium, assembly GCA_021295875.1. Taxonomy (GTDB): domain Bacteria; phylum Pseudomonadota; class Gammaproteobacteria; order Pseudomonadales; family Azotimanducaceae; genus VXYL01. The sequence continues at coordinate 11,029 of JAGWBN010000043.1, read as the reverse complement.
CAACTACCGACGCATCGAATCCGAACTCTTCGCCTACAGCGAGGGTTTTCGCGAGCGCCCCGTCTGGACGGTGGTGACCAAGATGGATCTGCCGATGGCCGAGGCGACGCCGGAGCGGATGCACGAGGCGTTCCCGAACCGGCCCTGCCATGCGATCTCCGCCGTGACCGGTGTCGGCGTGGACGACCTCGTGGGTGCCGTCATGCAGCACGTCAACCGGTATGGCGAGCGGCTGGCGCAGGACGACGATTTCGCACGCCGCGAGGCCGATTTGGACAAGCGGATCGGCGACGACGTGCTGCGCCATGGGTTCGCCGCCGCCGGGGCCAGGCGCAGGCGTCGCGGGGAAAGGGAGGAGGCGTGGTAGGCACGGCCGGTCCCGATCAGGCCCGGCAGCCCACATCGGTACGTGCGGCGCTGGCTGGCGCCAAGTTGTGGGTGGTGAAGGTTGGCAGCGCGCTGCTCACCAGGGACGGCCAGGGCATCGATGCGGGCTCTCTCGACAACTGGTGCGGCCAGGTCGCGGACCTGCTCGCCGAGGGCAGGCGGGTGATGGTGGTGTCGAGCGGTGCGGTGGCGGAGGGCTGCCGGCGACTCGGCTTCGATGACCGGCCGGTGACCATCCACGATCTCCAGGCGGCCGCCGCGGTCGGCCAGTCCGGCGTCAGCGAAGCCTACGAACACGCATTCCGGCGCCATGGCCGGCACATCGGCCTGGTCCTGCTGACCCACGACGATCTGTCCGACCGGCGGCGCTACCTCAACGCGCGGACGACCCTCACGACGTTGCTCGAACTCGGCGTCGTCCCCGTCATCAACGAGAACGACTCGGTGGCCACCGAGGAGATAAAGCTGGGCGACAACGACACCCTGGCAGGCATGGTCGCGAGCCTGCTGTCGGCGGACGTCCTGGTGCTGCTGACCGACCAGAAGGGTCTGCACCGGGTGGATCCCCGGATCGAGCCGGGTGCGCCGCTCGTCGCCGAGGCCGAAGCAGCGGACCCGAGCCTCGACAGCATGGCCGGCGGCGGCGCGGGCCGGTTAGGCCGGGGCGGCATGGTGACCAAGCTCGCCGCAGCGCGGTTGGCGGCGCTCTCCGGCACCCACACGGTGATCGCCGATGGCGGTGCACCGGACATTCTTCGATCCCTGGCGAATGGCGATCCCGTCGGCACGTTGCTGACGGCCAATGTGGCACCCCTCGATGCCCGCAAACGCTGGCTCGCCGGGCAACTGCGCGCTCGGGGCGTGCTGCACGTGGATGCCGGTGCCGTCGAGGCCATCGCGAACCGCGGCGTGAGCATCCTGCCGGCGGGTGTCACAGCCGCCGATGGCGGTTTCCGCCGCGGCGACATGATCCGGGTGCTTGGACCGGACGGCGGCGAGGTCGCCAAGGGTCTTGCGAACTACGACATGGCGGAAACCCGCAAGCTGGCCGGGTGCAAGTCGGACCAGATCGAATCGATCCTCGGCTACGTGAACGAACGCGAACTCGTCCACCGGGACAACCTGGTGGTCCTTTGAAGCCAACGCACGGCCACGCCATGCCCCGTACGAGGCGACCGCGCACCCGTCGGGCGCGTTCGCGCACCCGTCGGGCGCGTTGTGGCCGTCGTTGCTTGGTCGTTTTGGATGCCCGAGTCAGCCGAGATGGGCAGGGGCACCCCATGGGCGCGTTAGCCGTCCTTATGCGAGGCTGTTCACCTTCGAGGTCAAGCGGGACTTGTGCCGGGCGGCTTTGTTGCGATGCATGATGCCTTTGTCCGCCATCCGGTCGATGACCGGGATCGCATCCGCCAACGCCGTGTTGGCGGCGCCAGCATCGCCGGCATCGACGGCGGAAACGACCCTCTTGATGTAGGTCCGCACCTGCGAGCGGTGGCTGGCGTTGCGGGCACGTCGTTTGATGGCTTGCCGGGCGCGTTTGCGTGCTTGGGGACTGTTGGCCAAGAGTCGTCCTTATCCGAATCCAGTAGGCGGAAGGCGGCGTAGCATGCCCATCGACGTCCAGTGTGTCAAATTGCCGGGTGTCCGCGAAAGGATGGATCGACAAGCGTGAGCCACAGCGAGGATCCTCTCGGCGCGCGCCAGGCCGTGGTCGGCTCGGGCGGCGGCACGGACAGCGACATCGCGGCGCAGGGCGGCACCTTCGCGGGCATGACCGTGCTGTCGCGCATCTCCGGCTTGGCGCGGGACTGGGTGCTGGCCCACGTGGTCGGCGCCACGGATGCCGCGGACACCTTCATCCTGGCGTTCCGCGTACCGAATTTCTTCCGCCGCCTGTTCGCGGAAGCCTCGTTCGCGCTCGCCCTCGTGCCGGTCCTGACCGAGTACCGGGAGAAGGGCAGCCAGGCCGCCGTGCGGGCGTTTCTGGCAGCCATAGCCGGGAATCTGGGTGTGGTTCTCATCGCCGTGTCGGTGGCGGGCGTGCTTGGTGCGTCACTGTTGGCCGCGGTATTCATGCCGGGCTTCCTGGACGACACGGATCAGTTCGCGCTGGCCAGCGACCTGACGCGCATCATGTTCCCCTACCTCGGCCTGATCTCGTTCACGGCCTTCGCCGGTGCGGTGCTGAACAGTGCCAACCGGTTTGCGGTGCCGGCGTTCACGCCGGTGCTGCTCAACATCTCGCTGATCGTCGCGGCGCTGTGGGCCGCGGGTGCCGGCGCCGATGTCGTCGGTGCCGCACGTGCCCTTGCCTGGGGCGTGCTCGCGGGCGGCGCGGTGCAACTGCTGTTCCACGGCCTGCCTTTGGCCCGCGTCGGGCTGTTGGTGGCGCCGGTGCCGAACTGGCGCCACGAAGGTGTCGGCAAGGTGTTCCGCCTGTTGCTTCCCGCCGTGTTCGCCGGATCCGCCTACCAGGTCAACGCCCTGGTGGGGACGGTGTTGACGTCGTTCCTCGAGGAAGGCAGCGCCGCCTGGCTGTATTACGCCGACCGGCTCTGGGAAGTTCCCATCGGCGTGGTCGCCATCGCCCTCGGCACGGTGCTGCTGCCGAACCTGTCCCGCCTGCACCAGCAGGGCGAGGGCGAGAAGTACAACGCGACGCTCGACTGGGGCATGCGAACCGGACTGCTGCTCGGCATTCCCGCCGCCGTCGCCCTGTGGATGCTGGCCTATCCGCTGATGGCGACGATCTTCCTGCACGGCGAGATGCAGCCCCGGGACGCCGAGATGGCTGCGGCGGCGTTGCGCGCGTTCGCCATCGGCCTGGTGCCGCTGGTGCTGGTGAAGATCGCCGTGCCCGGCTTCTTCTCGCGGGAGGATGCGTCCACACCGTTGAAGTTCGCCGTGGCGTCGGTAGCCGTCAACGTGGCCGCCAGCTTGGGCACGTTCTGGTGGTTGGGACACATCGGCCTCGCGCTCGCCACCAGTCTGGCCGCCGTGGTGAACGCCGGCCTGCTCGTCGGTGCCCTCGTCGCCGGGGGCCACTACCGGCCAGGTCGTCCCCTGGCCCGCGTGATCGCGATATCCGTACTGGCCACGGCGGCGATGGCCGTCGCCCTCTGGTCCCTGGTTCCCCACGACCCACACTGGACGTTGGCGGCTGGCTGGACGCGCGGTGCACACCTCTCTCTCGTGATCGTCGCCGGGCTCGCGGTCTACGCCGCCATCGTACTCGCCGCAGGCATCAGACCGAGGGATTTGCGCCATCGGGCTTGAAGTCCGCCGCACTTGCCGCTAATGCGGCTGTGCTACAGACTCCCCGCGCTATGGAGATCATCCGCGGCCTGCACAACATCCGGCCCCGGCATGCCGGGTGCGTGGCGACGATCGGGACGTTCGACGGCGTGCACTACGGCCACCAGATGCTGCTTGCCCATCTAGGTGCCAAGAGTCGCGAACTCGGTGCGCCGAGCCTGCTGGTCACCTTCGAGCCGCAGCCGCGTGAGTACTTCCAGCACACGCCGGCACCGGCGCGGCTTACCCGGTTCCGGGAGAAGATCCACTTGGTGCGCGAATCGGGGATCGACCGCGTGCTGTGCATCCCGTTCAACGAGCGCACGCGCCTGATTCCGGCGGAGGAGGTGATTGAACGGTTCCTGGTCGAGCTGCTGGGCGTGCGCTATCTCGTCGTCGGCGACGACTTCCAGTTCGGTCGTGATCGCGAGGGCGACTACGCGATGCTGAAGCGGGCCGGGGACCGATTCGGCTTCGGCGTAAGCCACATGGGAACCCTGACGTTCGACCACGAACGCGTCAGCAGTACGCGAATCCGCGAAGCCCTTGCCGAGGGTGATTTCAGACTCGCCGAGAAACTGCTCGGGCGTCCGTACTTCATCATGGGTCGGGTGGTCTATGGCTGCCGGCTCGGGCGGGAACTCGGTGTACCCACGGCGAATATCCGCCTGCAGCGCTACAAGGCGGCCCTCGAAGGCGTGTTTGCGGTGACCGTGGACGGTCTCGGCCCGAAACGCCTCGGTGCCGCTAATCTCGGGGTGCGGCCCACGGTGGGCGGCAAGGAGCCGCTCCTGGAAGTCCACGTGCTCGACTTCGACGAGGACATCTACGGGCGACTGTTGACGGTGACGTTGCACCACAAGATTCGCGACGAACGCCGATTTCCGTCGCTCGACGAGTTGCGCATCGAGATGGAACGCGACATCCGCGGCATCCGCGAGTACTTCCACCGCAATCGGTCTCCGTTGCAGAGCGTGGACAGCGGCGCCGGATGATCCGCTGGTACGGCCTCGCCGTCGGGGTTCTGGCGCTCGATCAGGCGACGAAGTGGCTTGCGCTCGTGCTGCTCCGCGACAGCGGATCCGTCGCCGTGTTGCCGTTCCTGTCCTGGACGCTGACCTGCAACACGGGGGCGGCGTTCAGCATGTTCCAGGACCTCGGCTGGCTGTTCGCCATCGCCGCCGTGCTGGTCTCGGTCTACCTGATCGTGGCGATCTGGCGCTACACCAGCACGTCCCTGGAAGGCGTGTCCAATGCCCTCATCCTGGCGGGTGCCGTGGGCAACCTGGTGGACCGCCTGATCCGCGGTTGCGTCGTCGACTTCGTCCATGTGCACTACGGCTGGTTCAACTTCCCTGTGTTCAACGTCGCCGACAGCGCCATCACCCTGGGCGCTGCAGGCTGGATAGCACTGATCGTTGCCGACGTGGTGCGCAACAGGCGGGACCGTGGTGCCGGTGCCGGGTCGAATGGAAGGTCCGAGTGAGCCGACTCATCGCCCGGGAAGGGCAGGGAAGTCCCGCCGGCGACGTCGCCATCGGCCCTGGTGCCCGAGTGACTCTGCACTTCTCGATCCACCTCGCGGCCGGAGATGAGGTCGACACCACTCGGCGCGCGAAACCCGCGACCTTCACGGTCGGCGACGGCAACCTGCCGGGCGGTTTCGAACGCGCCCTCTTCGGGCTCCGTGCCGGGGACGACGAGCGTATTCCCATCGCTCCCGCCCAGGGCTTTGGCTTGCGCCGAAAGGAGAACATTCGCACGCTGCCGCGGGCGGATTTCCCTAACGCCTCGGACCTCGTTCCCGGGATGATGATCGCCTTTGCGGCGGCGGGCGGCGAGTTGCCGGGCGTGGTGCGTTCGGTGTGCCCGGAGACGGTCGTGGTGGACTTCAACCACCCCTTGGCGGGACGCGATCTGGTGTTCGATGTCACCATCTTGAAGGTCGTCATTCCGTAGCTCCAAGCGCCCGCGCCCGTGCGATGGCGGGTCGAACATGCACGACAGGGCGTTTTCGCTTCTCGAGCTGCTGGTGGCGGTGGCGATCCTCGTCATCGTCGTGTCGGTGGCGGTGCCGGTGTACACCGCGTACAGCCTGCGCGCGCACCGCGTGAACGCCCAGGCCGATCTGTTTCGCTGTGCCCAGGGGCTGGAACGCCACGCCACCGAGAGCAGGAGTTACGCGATGGCGGTGGACACCGACGGCGACGGCGTGGGAGACGCATCCACCGGTCCGGTCTCCGCCAACCTATGCACCGTCGCGGCCGGTGCCTACGAGATCAGCCTGCACGCCGCGACCGCCGCCGACTTCGTGCTGCGGGCCACGCCGCGCGGCGACGGTGCGGCGGCGGCGGAAGGCGTTGTCGAACTGGACAGTACCGGCGTCCGACGATGGGACCGCAATGGCGACGGTGACTTCGACGACGCCGACGAACGGCGTTGGACGGACTGATGCGCGGCGGCTACTCGCTGATCGAACTCCTGGTGGCGGTGCTGATCGTCGCCGTGGGCGTGCTGGGCGTAGCTGGATTGCAGCTCGCGAGCGCGCGCAACGCCCGCGGCGCGCTCGACACGACGTCGGCGGCGATGCTGGCGGAGGACATCGCCGAGCGCATCGCGGCGAACGACGCGGCGACCTACGCCACGGGATTGGGCATGCCGCCACCGCCCTTCGTGGACTGCCTGGCGCGAGACTGCGATGCGGGGGCACTCGCGACGTTCGACCTCGCCGTGTGGAAGTGTTCTCTGGGCCGCTGGCACGCCGAGTCGAGCTGTGCGGCCGTTCGCGCCGTGGGTCTCTTGGGCGACCCACGGGAGCAACCGGGGCTACCGGAGGGCGACGGTGGCGTTGTCTTGGCGGGCGACGGTGGCTTCGAGGTGACCGTGGCCTGGCAAGGTCACAAACCCCGCACGTTCGTCATCCGGGGAGGCCTGTAGGGGATGGGTCGGCGACGGGCCGGGGCGCGGGGGTTCTCACTTCTCGAGGTGCTGCTCGCCGCCTCGCTCGGTGTCGTGGTTGCAGCCGCGCTGGTGCAGCTGTTTGCTGCCACCAGCAGGAGCAACGTCCTGCTCTCGGGGGAGGCCGCATTGCAGGAGTCGGTGCGCCACGCGCTCGACTTCCTCGCCCGGTCGGCGCGTGGCGCGGGCTACCTCGGCTGTTCGTCGGGGGTTCCACTCGTCAACGGCCTCCATGGTGATTGGGATCGCATCGTCGAGGTCGAGATCGTGGTTCCGGTGGACGGGTTCGACGGCGGCGAAGGTAACCGCCCGGAGGACTGGAACCCGACGCTCTCCGCTCTGCCCCTGCGTGGCGTCAACGTAACGGGGCTGGCCTTCCGGTCGGCCAACCGGATTCGCACCTCGGGGTTGAGACCGGGTAGCGACGTCATCGTCTTTCGCCGCGTCGCCGCACCGGTTCATCCGCTCGCCGCGCCTTGGAGGACGGAGGGCGACCCGCTGACCGTGATCATGGGCCAGGACCTCGCCTTGGCGGCGGACGATTTCGCCCTCGTGTCCGATTGTGGCCAAGCGGCGCTAATCCGCATCGGTGCCGACGCGGAGGTCGGCACGACGACCCTGTCGCGTCCCCCCGGCAGCGGCTTGTTTGACAATCGCCCCGGCCCGTCGTTGTTCGCTTCCTTGGAACCCTTTGGTGACGGGGACCGACCTGCTGCAGCTGCCGTCGCTCGAATCGTGACCGAGATCTACTTCGTGGCCGAGGGCAGTGGTACCGACAACCGGGGCGATGTTGTCTGGTCGCTGTGGCGCAAGACATCGACCGGTCGGGCGGTGGAACTTGTCCAGGGCATCGACGACATGCAGATCCTGTTCGGCGTCGACGCCGTCCCCGATGATGGTTCGAGCGCGCCGACGCGCTACGTGCCCCCGGGCAGTTCGACGGCACCCGTGCGGATCGTGCGGCTGTCGCTGGTCGCATCGGGTGTGGATGCCGTCGCGGCGGACGGCCGGGGGCTGTCACGCCGATTCTCCCGTACCCTGGCGTTGCGCAACCGATGATGGTCCGCGCACACGTCCGTGGCTTTGTCCTGGTCGTTGCCCTCGGACTGCTGCTCGCGCTCACCGTCGGAGCGCTGGTGGCGGCGCAGACGACAACCCTGGAACTGCGCATGGCGCACAACGCCACGGATGCGGTCGTGGCCTTCCACGCGGCAGAGGCCGCGCGGGCCGATGCCGAACGATGGCTCGCGGAACTCGACCAGGAGCCTGCGGACACGTTCACCGAGTCGGGCACCGGAGGCCTGGCGACCGGGCGGGCCTACGGGGAGCAGCCGGCGTGGCGGCGCGCGGAGATCTGGGCGGAGAGCCGGGTTCCTTCACGCCCCGTGTCCGGTGTCGAACGGCAGCCCCGCTACATCATCGAGTGGCTCACGACCGTCACCGACACCGACCTGCGCGACCCGGTGACGATGGATGTCTACCGCATCACCGTCCGGAGCACCGGGGCGACGGCAAACGTCACCGTGACCCTGCAGAGCACATTCGGCCGCGTCAGTGACGGCAGCAGCGAACGCCGCCTGTCCTGGACGGAACTCCCGTAGGGCGACGCTTGTCGTCGGCCGTCTTCGTCCGCGTACAGGGACCGCCAGGGAAGGTCTCAATCAGACCTTCCCTGGCACGACACCGGGTTGCCGTCGGCGTTCTCGACGATGCCGTCGCCGTCGCTGTCGCGGGCCTGGCGCACACGGCCCTGGGCATTGATGATGAGTTGGCGTGCGCCCTTGGGATCGCCATCCGGTGGACAGATCAGCAGGTTGCCGGCCTGCCAGTCGGTGAGTCCGGTCGGTCGCATCGACAGGGAGACGCGGTTGCGGAACGAACGCCAGGTCGCCCGGTAGCCCCGGGGCAGTGGCGGCATGCGCCGGGCGACGGGCTCGTCCAGAGCCCGGCGACCATCTGCATCCCGATCGAGGAATACGAATGCCCCCTCGTGCCAACTGTCGCGGGGTCCGCATCGTTCGCCCGCACCGGGGCAGAGCGTCGCGGTGACGCGTCGCGTGACCGCAAGGCTCCGGGTGTAGCGCACGGCGCGCAGCATCTGTTCCGAGGCCGCGTCGCTCTGCCGGTTCGCCACCAGGCCGGCCATGCCGGGCGCGGCGACGGCGGCCAGTACCGCGACCACTGCCAGCGCCGCAAGGAGTTCGCCCAGGGTGAGTCCGCGAGCCGTGCGCCGGCGGCGGATGCTTGGGTTCCACATCGGTCCGCCTCCAACCGCTTGGCGGATTGTCCAGGGGACACCGAGAATGCGCTCGAAGCGCGCTTCACACCATTGGCGAAGGGCTGATTTCGATGTGCGAGATCGCCGTCGCCCGAGACGGACGCGAGCGGGTCTACGACGATGCGGTGGCGGCGGCTGAGCGCTCGATTTTGAGTGGCGGTGGTAGCCTGGGTCGGCCGAGCAGGCCAAGACTCACGAGGTTCAGCAGCGAGCGCTCGCGGTCGCCGACCACCATCGCGAGCACGAGCCGGCCGTCGTCGTCGAACGCGTGGTATGCCGGAAAGTTCAAGGCAAGGACCTCGAGGGCGTCGTTCGCGGCGTCGTGCAGGCCGAGTTGCCAGTTGGCCTCCACGAGTATCGCCAAGGCGTCGGGTGCCACCGAAGTCCTGGAAAAGTTCTCGATGACGTATCGCGCCCGGTTGGCGGCGCCGACGTAGGCGCGCCGGCCCAGGTAGTACGTGGCGACTTTGAGTTCCGCCCGCGCCAGGACGTCGCGCAGATGGATCATCCGCAGCCGTGCATCGGTGGCGTATTCACTGTCGGGAAAGAGTGTGACGAAGTCGCCGAAGTCGGCGAAGGCCTGCTTGAGATGCGTGACGTCGCGAAGCGCGTCGTCGGAACCGAAGATCCGCGTGAACATTCCGCGACCCTGCGCCAACGAGATGAGCCCGCGCATGTAGTACGCGTAGTCCACGTTGGTGTGCTGGGGATGCAGCCGGATGAACCGGTCGGCGGCCGCCCGCGCGGCGTCCTCGTCGGAGAGCATGTAGTGGGCGTGAATCAGTTCCAACTGTGCCTGCTCGGCGTAGTCGCCGAACGGGAACCGCGCCTCGAGCCTCTGCAGGCGGAGGATGCCGCTGGCGTAGTTGCCGGATTGCAGACTGCGCCGGGCGTCCTCGTAGAGGGTCTGCTGACCTCCCTCCGGAATGTCCCGCTCGTCCTCGTCGTCGCCGCCGAACCAGGCGCATCCCGTGATCGCCAGGGCGAATGCGGCACTGGCCGTCAGCAGACAACGGTGACTGGGCATGACGTACTCCCCACTGGTTCCTAGAGCGCGATGAGGCGCTGTCCCGCGAGCCGCCTCGACCTAGAGGATCACGCGCGGTGTCTATCGTAGCAGTCGCCGTGCAACCGACGCTATGCTTGCCCCCCTGGTGACGAGGCGTTACGTGCGCGATTCGAGCGACGATGCGATAACCGTGGAGTTGGACGCGGTCGTGCCGCCGAAGTTCAATGGCGAGCGCCTGGACCGTGCCGCGGTGGGGCTGTTCGCCACAGATGCGGGTGCCGATGCCGGCATCGCGGTTTCGCGTTCGGAACTGGCCCGCTGGATTCGGGCGGGCGAACTCACCGTCGACGGTCGTGTCGCGAAGCCGAGCATGGCCGTCGCCTGCGGCCAATGCCTGCGCCTCCGGGCGACCCGGGCGACCCGCTTCGACTGGCGCTCGGCCGAGTCCCTCGAGTTCCGGGTGGTCCACGAGGACGCCGACATCATTGTCGTGGACAAGCCTGCGGGACTGGTGGTCCATCCCGGGGCCGGCAATCCCCGGGGTACGTTGGTCAACGGTCTTCTCGGCCTGAGGCCCGACTTGGCGCTATTGCCTCGGGCCGGGTTGGTGCAGCGACTCGACAAGGACACCAGCGGCCTGATGGTGGTCGCGGCCAACGCCGCGAGCCTGCTGAAACTGGGTCAAGCGATGCGAGCGAGACGGATCCAACGGCACTACCTCGCGGTAGCCGAGGGCGTCGTGATCGCCGAGGGGACCGTCGATCTCGCCATCGGCCGCGACCGGCACAATCGCCTGCGCCAGACGGTTCGCGACGATGGCCGCCATGCGCTGACCCATGTCGCCGTGCGCCGACGCTTCGAGGCGCACACGCTGATCGAGGCCCGCTTGGAGACGGGGCGGACCCACCAGGTTCGGGTGCACCTCGCGGCCCTCGGCCATCCGCTGGTGGGCGACACGCGTTACGGTGCGCGCGGGATCGTCCCGCCGGCTGCGTCGGCGGACCAGGCGGGGACGATCAGGAAGTTTCCGCGTCAAGCACTGCATGCGAGCCGATTGGGCTTCGTGCATCCGGTGAACGGCGAGCGCCTCGACTTCGAATCCG